>NZ_JBFTPZ010000002.1:0-369531 GCF_056398745.1 Paenibacillus sp. 01T424
TTCTGACTCTTATACTCATCGCTCTTATACTCATCGTACCTTTCTTTTATGATCAGATAACGTTTGTTCAATTCGTTTACATCTTCACTGATGTAATCAGTATGATTTTCCATTCCCATACTCTCCTGTCAAAGAACTTTTTGAAAAAATTATACCATATCTGTTGAAGATAACTGCCCGTTAAGAAGAGCAGGCCACCGTAGCGCCTGCTCATCATGTGTCTTATTCAACTTTCGTTACCCGTTAGTTCAATGAAGTCTTCAAAACGAGCTATTCCCACATGCCAGTGAGTTCCATGCCGCTATCTGGGAAATGGAACCACCTTGCATCCCTGAGGGTGTTATTGCGCATATTTGTTTCGGCCTTGCACCTACTCCATATGTAATCACAGCTCTAACCTGCATAGGGCTTTTGTTCACCTCGAACACAAGATCCGCATGGCCTGTGCAATAGCAACCATCGTCATATTCAGCACGAACGTTACTGAAGGATTGTAGTCGAACCCCTTCCTCTTCAGCCAACTGCTTCCAAGCACTTTCCTTGCTGCCCGCGGTCTTCTGCCCTTCCCAGCCAAACAGATCCGCAGCTCTGCCGTAGTTTTGCTCCTGGACTGCTTTCAGGAATGAAACGGTTTGCTTTTGTATGCCTATTGGGTTCCAATACAAGGTTACTTTGTACAGCAAAAAAATCATGCACAACAACAACCCCAAATAAACTACCGATTTCACAAGTAGTTTCTTCATCTCTGTCCTCCCTCCAATCTATTCAGTAGACGAAACGGATAGGGAAAATGTTACGTTAATCTGCCAGTTCGTATTATGGTTCAACTAGATTGATCCTTATACCGTAACCTTTAGGAGATAGTTCACTTAATGAGCAATAAAAAATAGCCACCTGGAATGGTGGCTCGCACTCAAAAAGAGTGCAAAAGTATAGATAGGAGTGGAGAGTCCTGTCCTGAACCTGTAGCATTTAGAGTAACGTACTTTCATACCGTGCCTGATGCCAACCGTGCCGCTTTCAACAGTATTCAAAACCACTATTTCTTCATAATAGGAATGCTGCCCGTTAGCGTAACGAAGAGGTATCACGCGGCGCCCTTCTGGTGTTCAACTATCGTTTTCCGTTAGTTCAACCCCGAATTATTCTTCCTTCCTGAAGTACTCCATCCCTAACACAATCAATCCTAGAATAAACAAAACAATACCCATAATAAAAGGAAAGCCAAGAAATAAACTATCTACTACTACTTCTTCGCCAAAATCATTTGTTCCGAAAATGGCAAACCACAACTTTGAACCTTGCCAAGTAGTGATACTTGGTGCATAAGAAGCAGCTGCAATTAAAATCGCTAATGAAATCATGGTGCCAGTTAACAAGAGTACCCCACCAATTATTGTCCTTTTCATAAAATGGTCGCCACCTCCATCCGATCAGATCCTGAAGTAATTCAGTCCATTATCTTACAAATAGATATTACCACATATTGTAACTATTCTGCGCATTAGCGTAATGAAGCTGCCGATTATGCCAGCAGCTTCATCATAACTGTTTAATTGAGCTATCGTGTCCCGATAGCTTAAACCTCGGACCTATCAAATAAATATTTTAGAATCGAATCTGCACATTCTTCTGAAGAATTTGTGTGTGTATTGACAGTACAGTTGTATTGTATATCTTTGGCCATAATATTATTTTGCCACTCAGATTGRTCTTCRGTTCTATCTCCACGTTCAATATTTCTTTGGCGACAAATGTCTAAAGGACAAAAAACTTCGACAATATAGAAAGGATACCCSGCAAATATATCCTTAACTTTTTCATAATGCGGTTTTAATTCGGGTCTTTCAACCAAAATTCCGTCTATTAGTACATTCTTACCATGGTCAGAAAATAGTTTAGCAGTATGATACATCATAATAATTGCATCACTTAAATATTTCCAATAATCTTCACGGAGATAGTTATCGCCTATTGTATTYTCAAAAAGGTCATTTGCAACAACATAAAAAAATTCATCTGATTTTAACTGTATAGCATCTACTATAGATGTTTTACCAGCACTAGTTACACCATTTAGAAATACGATTTTCCCTTTTTTCATCTTAATATGCCTCTCTTATTCATGATCATCAAAAAAAGAATACTATGGTGACGGTAATTTCCTGATTAGTATAACATTTGCACCAAAACGTGGTGATGTAAAGAACTGTTATAATTAATCCTGCCCGTTATTTTAATAAAAGACATGCTCTTAACATGACTAAAAAATCAAAAAACCCGACCTCACGAGGTCGGGTTTCTTCATGGTATTGGTGGAGGCGAGGGGGGGCGATACCTCTTATATACAGAATATTTCTCCGTCATATGCAAGTACAAAAATAAGCTATAGTTTCCCGTTAGCTTAAAGCTTATTTGTACACTCCTGATCTTTTTGTTTAGATCTTGTTATCTAAGGAATATTATTTGATGCACCATATGGATTGTTCATTTCTTGCTGTTTTAAATGCTCCCCAACTGGGACAAGCGTATTTTAATTTGTAAATGTCTCCATAGCCTCATGGGGAATCCTCTTCTTTATATGCGCTCATTGATTTTGATCAACAATTTCTTTAAGACTTGCTTCTCCTCGTTAGTAAGGGCTTGAACGATTTCATCCTCCACCTTTTGGAATGATTCATTAAAGCCTTCAATTAACTCAATCGCTTTTGGCAATACATATATATTTTTTTGCCGTTCATTATTGGCCGGGATTTTGCGCTCAATGAACCCTTTTTGCTCTAGACCTTGAAGCATGCTTGTAATACTGGCCCCACGCACATGAAACCGATCTGCAAGGTCCTTTTGAATAATATGATTATCTTGGTTCTCGTAAATATAGTCGATTACTTTTCCTTGTTGAGCGTTTAACCCTAGTTCCTTTATACTCTCGTCCGCTCTTTTCTTTAATTTAAGACCGATAATCTGAAACAAATCCAAATAAGGCGTATCCTTTCGGGATTGMATGATCGTCCCTCCTGAAATTGTTAGAAAGCTAATTGTAAGCAACTAAACTATACAGTGATCCTATACGAATGTCAAAAAACTTAGTTTATTGACAGTTAGATTTCTAACAGTTATACTTCGAATTGTTAGAAACAAACACATTGGAGGAATTTCAAATGGAGAAGATAAATCAAAATGCTGCGTTAGAACAAGTTACTGCGATTACAAATGTACGTATTTTTGATGGAGAACAAATTATTGCGTCAAGACATGTTGTCATCAAAGGGGAGTCCATTATTGCAGTGGGCGGAGACCTTCCGGCCGATGCAACGATTATCGATGGGGAAAATGCGACTTTAATGCCCGGTCTGATTGATGCACATGTCCACACCTCAATCGGCGGATTACGAGATGCCTTAAAATTCGGCGTTACGACAGAACTCGAAATGAACGGCGATTTTACGAGAAGAGGACGCGAGATCCAGTTAAAAAATGTGGATGACGTTGCAGACGTCCGTTCTGCCGGCACAGCAATCACCGCTCCGGGCGGACACCCAGATGAATTGCTGCCGGATGGGGATGAAATACCGGAATTCGTATTAAGGGAGCTAGAAAAGTTATCGGAGGAAGACCGGGAAGCGATGTTGGCCGCATACGCTCACGATCACGATGAAATACCGCAAGTGACAACGGTGGAAGAAGCGATTAAACATGTGCATACTCAAGTGGAGAATGGTGCCGACTATATTAAGATCATGATTGAAGAAGGGACGGTCATGGGTGCACCCGGCCTGCCTGTTTTAAGCGACGAGATTCTAAAAACAGCCGTGACAGAAGCCCACAAGTTCGATAAGCTGGTCATCGCCCACGTCTTGACGGCTCTTTCATCGCAAGCAGCCATCGATTTTGGAGTCGACGGTTTGGGCCACTTGTTTATCGACAGACCCGAGTACACGTCCGAGTTGGTGAAATCCATAGCGGATTCAGGCGCTTTTGTTACACCGTGCTTGGTGTTGAACTCATCGATTGTTGGGAAACCGGCATCGGAATTGGCGAATGATCCGCGTGTTCATTCCAAATTAAGTTCGGATTGGATCGGTATTTTGAACTCAAGCTTCAATACGTTCCCGCAAGGCAATATGGAGAACAGCTTTAAGAATGTGATGGATCTTCACCGTGCCGGAGTTGATATTCTGGTAGGGACGGATGTTGCACCGGTTCCCGTTCCGAACCTTGGCGGCCTTGCTCACGGAGCAAGCGTCCACCATGAAATGCAGCTGCTGGTGAAGGCCGGGTTCACTCCAATTGAAGCTCTTCAATCGGCTACTTCCAAACCGGCCCGTTGCTTTGGTCTTCACGATCGCGGCCGTATTACCGAAGGTGCGCGCGCTGACCTTATTCTCGTAAACGGTGATCCGACAACCAATATCTCGGATACCTTGTCGATCACATCCGTGTGGTTCAATGGTTCGCAGCAACTAGGTTAATCGGGTTCGATCTCCCTGTACAATGTCGTCAATGCGAATGATGAGCGAACCGGAGATGATGATACCGTTGCTGATCGTAAAATCGACAAAAAGAGGGACTGCAGATCCAAATCCTCCTGTCAGGAACGACAGCCAGATCAACGTTCCTCCAGATACAATAAAACCCGTTTTATTCCCATTGGATTATCAATATAGTCATTGTTTAAATTTTACTACATTTTGAAACTATCCTGCCCGTTAGTTGAATAAAGGGTTACCAGTCGGCAGCCCTTTCATTATTGAACTATAGTGCTGTGGCTGCTGGCCAAAAAAATCGGCTATGATTAAATGTTCTTGTCCTAATACGGCTGCGGATATATGTTCTTGTCTTTCGCTTTGGACAAGAACATATATCCGCAAAATAAGAAAAACGCCTGATGGCGTCCTTGACGGCTAGTTCCAAAAAAACGGCCTCGCCGAAAATCCGGGGGGGATCGTCTTTGGGTCCGTTTATTGTATGGCATCAGTCCTTGAAGCGATAACTTACAAAAGCCAGCTGGCTTCTGTCCGGCGACCATTATTTACAATCAGGGTTCCTTGACCGCCGAATAACCGGACAAGCGTTTTTGTTTCACCGCCGCCGCTTGGCATCAACCTGATTTCCACGTCTTTATTTGCCGGATGGTCGTCCGGCGCGACATCTTCTTTGCGGTAAGCAATAAACGCAACGGTTTCGCCCGATGGTGAAACATGCGGGAACCAGTTATTGCTTTCATCGAAGGTCATTTGAGTCTGCTGGCTGCGGTCCTGTTCCATTCTCCATATTTGCATCAGGCCGGACCGCACGGAATTAAACCATATGTAGCTGCCGTCCGGAGAATATTCCGGTCCGTCATCCAGTCCCGGAAGATCGGTTAACTGCTTTTCCACACCGCCAGTCCTCGAGAAGGTATAGATATCATACTGTCCATTGCGTTCGGCCAGTAGGAAAGGGTTGTTCCTCCCGGGGACCAGCCGTGCAAATAACTGGGGGCAAGTGCTGTTAGATGAACAGGATCTCCCCCTTCCAGCGGAAATACATAGATACGGGACTGGCCGTCCTCCTGCGTATGATGACTCACTGCAAGATGGGAATTATCAGGTGAAAGAACATGATCGTTGTTGCACTGTGTGGCATAACCCGACTCGATGACAGCGCTCGTACGAGTAGCGATATCAAAGGCAAATATTCTTCCTAAACTGTTATAAATGAGCGTCTTGCCATCGCGGGTCCAGTTGGGCGCTTCAATCAGATCGTCGATATGGGGATAATACCATGCGCTCCCCAGTCTGAACATTCACGGTCTCCAGCATGCTGATGACATGGCGTCCGATTATTTTCTGCGGCTGCTTTAGCGTATTCATGAATTGTCCCCTTTTCTTTCCCTGGTAAATCACCTATTATATGCGATTTACCGTCCCTGCAGGAAGTTATGTTGTTTGCCCGGCGCTTTGCTTGAATTTGTATCTGACCGCTGATAACAGCCGAACGACTATATAAAGTATCAGAAACAGGACCATGAATCCGGCCGAGATCCGGTACATGAAAGCATAATCGGACATGGATGAAACGGCACCCAAAATCAAAGCTCCGACCGCTATACCCAGATCAGTCGTATTATAGAACATGCTGTTGGCCATGCCGTACTGCTGCGGCGTGCCGGAACGAAGCATCCATGCCTGCAGCGTGGGCTGAATGGACCCAAAGCCGAGTCCATATAACAGGGCGGACAAAATCAGCATCGACATCGTTGTTGTGTAGGATAGAACCATTAGCGCAGACACAACGCTGATCGCGGCAGGGATGAGAACAGCAGCATGTCCGAAACGATCGAATATTTTGCCTGAAACGGGCCGGATAATGATCACTGCAATCGCATTGAACAAAAAGAACAGGCCGACCTGCTCCAAATGAACAGATTCCCCGAACAAGGCGATAAAGCTGAGCAGACCGCCATAGGTCACAGCCAAAATAACATTAAGCAGTCCGGGGATTAATAATTTGGCATGGAATAATTGCTTGGAAGCGGAGCCTGCTGCTGGCGCTGTTTTCTTGCTGGTATCAGGCGGAATCGCCCGCGATAGCAGCAGAATGGGAAAAATAAGCAGGATGGTCGCCGTGCCAAGCATGGCAAGTGTCGTGAAACCTGCATGCTTCATCACGCTTAATCCGATAATCGGTCCAACAGACATAGCCAGACTGGTTGAAAGGCCGAAATAACCGATGCCTTCCCCCATCCTTTTGCCTGGAATAATTTGAGATACCAGCGTTGGAATAATCGTACTCGCCATTCCGAACCCGATCCCGAAACCAACCCGCATGACAAGCAGCATACCGACTGAACCCGCGGCAACAGACATTACGGTGAACAGACATGCGGCAGCAAGTCCCGCATACAAAATCACATTGCGACGCACTTTACGCATAAGTTGGGCGGTTAATAACCGTGTAATAATTGTTGAACCGGCAAACACGCTAATGATTAGACTTACGGTCATATCGTCAGCCTGAAAAGCGGATTTCACATAGGCCGGGAAAGCCGCAAGCAGCATCTGCAAATTCAAAAACAACAGCAGGGTGCTAAGGGTAAGAATCAGAAACGGTTTGGTCCAAAGCCTGGAACTGCTTTCTTGGGACTGCATATTTTTATGCTCCTTCCGGACATTATGATAATTGGCTCACATGATGATTAATCCGCAGAAGAAGCTTCATGATCATTTCATGCTCTTCAACCGTCATGCATTGTTTGATTTCCTGGTTTACCTGCATTTCAACCGGGAGGGTCTCCATGATCAGCGAAGCGCCTTTCTCTGTGCTGTGTACTTGAAAGGAACGTCTGTCGTTCTCCGCCATCTTGCGGCAGATCAGCCCCTTTTCTTCCAAATGGTCGAGAATCCGGGTCGTCGTCGGCTTATCCTTACCCGCCAACTCGGCAATTTCCTTCTGGATCAACCCCTCTGTCTGATCGACCTGGAACAGCACCGACCACTGCTCCGTTGTAATCTCATAATCCTTAAGGCGGGCCTGAAGAACATTCGTCATCTTGCGGTACGTGATGCCCATCAAAGCACCAAGCGATCGTTCAAGCACATTTTCATTTGCCGTCATAACCATCCTCCTTCTTAATTAGTTGTTTTAACAACTATATATAGAACAACTATTTTTGTCAACAGAAGAAGAACAGGCTAACGCCCTCCTTATCGGTGACAGGACGAAGCTTTCACCTTTCCGATAATTAAGAAAAACCGTCAGGATAGATCTCCCTGACGGTCCATTAGGTTCTGCGCACATCGGAAATGTTGTACTCATACCCGTGAATTCCTTTGTAATACTCCGGGTACATCTCTCCTCCACAATCCTCGCATGAGAATTTAGGGGGCACAAGGGATCCCCTCCGTCCATACGGTCAAAGTCCCGTACCATCTGAAGGGGAATGCGTTCTTCTCCGTTGCAGTTGAGGCATATGTGTACTTAACCTGCCCGTTTGTGAGTGGGTTCTTTTTTTTCGTTTTGGCTGGTTTGCGCTTCTTGGACACTGGTGAGATAACGAATCATCCTTTCTAGACAAACGTGGGTTATCCGGCAACGGGCATACTTCACCCGCAATTTCCCCACCTGTAGACAGACCTCCCCCTTGTATTCATAGTCACATTCACATTTTAGACAGACTAGTGGGTCCTTCCCTGTCGTGTGCCCGACCCGTTCACGCCAGGTTCTGCGTCGGAGGATACGCCGGATTCTCACTACCCATTTCCGGCTCACCTTCTGCCAGGCACTCATCAACTTCTTGCTCACGCCCTTTGTTCGCCGTGAGTAGACCCCATAGTAGCGAATCGTCTTGAAATGCTCATCCGGAATGTGCCGAATCAATCGCGTGATGAACGCTTCCACCGTCAAGGCTCGGTCTTTTCCTCGCCGCTGGTTTTATCATGGTAGCTGAACACCACGTATTCTCCGTCATATTCCTTGATCCGTTTCCTTGCTATGGCTGGGCGCCGGATGTATCGGCCTATGTATCGCAGCTGCTCACGAATGGACCCCCGCTGTTTCGGGGCATACACATAGAAGCCTTCACCATTTTCCGTATACGCTTTTTGCAATCTTGCTTGAACCTGCCTCTTTTCCGCTCCGGAAAGATGACTGCGAATTAGTTTTAACACGACGACCTGCCACTGCTTGCGCAGCATCTCAAACGGTATGAAGTCGTAGGTTTTCCACTCTCCATTTTTTTCATCCCCCCCCCATCGTCACGAGCATATGGACATGGGGATTAAAGTTCATCCTCGAACCAAATGTATGTAAGCCCACGATGACGCCAGGCGTCACCTTGAGCTTTTTTTGAAAATAATCTTGTACCACGCGCACCGCTTCATCCATGTAGGCTTTGAGCAAATGGCGGTGCACCAAAAAGACATCCCACAGCCCCTCGTCTATCGTAAATACAACGTGACGATGGTGGACCTGCAGCACATCATCCAGCAGCAGCCTGCTCCATTCCTCGGTTTCCCCACAAGAGCAGGTGGTGCAAAACCGACCTTTGCACCGACATCCTTCGCACACCATGAGCATGAAGCCGTTCCGCGGATCTCCACATTTCCGGAACTTCTCCACTTCTTTCAGCACGCATGGCCGTATCCGGTTACGATCTTTTCTACAAATTGTTCCCAATGACGGTTCTCATCGAAAAATATCCGCTTTAAGATATTCGCTTCCATACCATCATTTTAACTCATCCTCCGTTTGCCTGAAAAAATATAAATTCTTTCTTTAATGTTGAAAAAGCCGCGCAGCGCGCAGCTCTCTATGCATATATGTTCTTGTTCCCCGACATTCATTGAACTAATGTTACCCGTTAGCTTGATTAGTGAGTTCAGTTTACAACTTTTATGTTTATCTTCTTCACCTTCTCCCTGCAATCTATCGGGAATGAGTTCAAGTTCTTATCAAAATCGGGAATGGGATAAAGTTCTTGTCATTTGTTTTTGACAGGAACCTTATCCCACAAAATAAAAAAGCCACGATTTTCGCGGCATTAGAGTATTTGTAATTGCCTAAAGATTTAATTCCATCCAATAATCTRCTTCAATAAAACCAAACTTTTTATATACCGGWCTACCTAATGTTGAAGCCCCGAGCCAAATTTTTGATACACCTGCGATTCTAGCTTCATCAACTAATTTATTTAACAAAGTCGTAGCTATCCCTTGTCTGTATACATATTYGTGATATAGCCCATTTTACCACTCTTACTTGTGAATGAAGGCGGGAAATCATAGAAGATAATTGCACCCGTAGCAATAGTTTCTTCATTGTCTTCAACGATCCAYTCGATTAACGAACCATCACTCATCTTATTGTGAAAAAAAGAATTGAGTTCGCTATCAATATCTTGATTCGGTTCRATCCCTTCATCAACTAATTGCTTTTTTCTTAGATGAACCAATTGATGAATATCATTCATATTTGCTTTACGATAGTACATCTACTCACCGCCCCAACAAATGTATATATTGCTGAACGGAGTGTAGCATATTTCACAGTGGAAGTCACCGACTAACATAAACATAGAAAAGCTTGCAAGTTCGTGTTGACCATCTTGCTAGCCTAATACCATACAAATATTCAAATCTTCTATATCAAAGATCTAAAATGCAGTTTGAATCGGAAGAGGCGCCTTCTTCATACCAAGCAGGAAAGTTCGTTCCCCATACATTGTTATGCAAGTTCACATGCATTACGCCTTTGAGTGGGGGAAAGGAATGATCAAACTGTAAAAATCTTCGTTCACCGGGGCATACAAGCGCTGCATCCAATGTTTCAATTGCTAAAGAAAGCAATAAAAATAGCCCGATTATTAGCATGGTGGTATTAAAATAAAATATTTCTTTCTATGCACATTCATCCCCTCCCTTTTGTTTAATATTAACAAAAACACCACCCTCATGTTCAACTAAACTGCCCGTTAGTTGAACAAAAGACTGCCATGCGGCAGCCCTGTCTGTACTTAACTATCGTTACCCGTCCCTCGGTTTTAAGGGTTTATCTCACATATACTCACTCATTCGCAGGATTTCATCACCTTGGATTAGGTCGATTTTAAGAAACAGCACAGGTGATACCGGTTGAGGTGGTGGGCTGGGCATGCGGAAATAGAGGAACTATTAGGAAATATTCCCCAGGTAGTTTCTACTGCACGCATACTCCACAATCCCTTGGAGGTTCACCCTCCCAAATCTCAACGGGTCACTGCCCTTACATTCCTTCGTTATACCTGTCCAAGGTGTGGAGACCGATAGCGTTTAGCGGATGGGTCTGAGCCCTTATGGGTAACGAACTCGGTCCTCCGTGCTTTCTTTTTGAAATCCTGCGAATGAGTCAATATACGTGATTTCTACTTAATTTAAGCTGCTTCTGCCCATGCAATTACCGTTTTCTCTGGCGTGAACTTTTCTCCTCGTTGTATAATACCAACTAGAATTCGTGCCAGCTTTCCTAYTAACTTAAATATGGATTGCTGCTTTTTCATCTTCTTTTCTTGCACATTATGCTCATGCAGATGRCGGAACACGGGRTTATTCCAAACGAGCTGAACCGTCRCGAGATAGAGATATTTYCGCARGGCKGAGTCTCCTCKTTTCGAAAGAACAATTCGTCCTTTTCGCTTTCCTGACGTACTTTCAGCCAAATTTAGGSCMGCYTTYCGTAATACYTGAYGTCCATGCGCATACTGTYTTAAATCTCCTGTGCCAGCTAGTATGGCCGCGGTGAAGATCTTCCCGAGACCTTTTATGGTGCGAAGCTGCTGTGCCATAGGAATCTCAGAAAGCAGAGCTTCGATGTCCTCTTCAATCTGTTCAAGCATGGTGGTAACTCGTTCATATTCTTCAATGAGCCGTATTAAATCTGCCTTCGATTCTTCTACAGCGGTTCGATCTCCGATACTGCGTTTAGCATGTGCTATGAGCTGCGCAGCCTTCTCAATCCCCGTAGAACCCCCAGCGCGCTGCATATGGGTTCTCCAAGCTTTGATTACATCCGGTACTGCATACGTCTCCAAATCCTGTGGGCAAGGGAATGTCTTGAGGGTCGCCAATGACCGCTTACAGGTCCAGTCTTTGAATACCGATGGATATTCAGGAAAACGGATGTCGAGCCAACGCACAATGCGGTTCTGCAGTCGAACACTGTTCGCGACCCAGAATTCTCGGTCACTCATTATGGTCCGTAAGCGTTGAAACACAAGCGATTGTCGCGTGTACTCATAGTAGAAGCCCCGACTTACTGAATCTGCGATGACAAGTGCATCTTTGGGGTCGTTCTTTGATGGACTGTTATCTCGATTTTCTTTATTTCGCTTCGTCGTAGCAGGGTTAACCATGACCACATGTAATCCCTTATCTGATAACCAGTTAGCTAGGTTAAACCAGTAATGACCGGTTGGTTCCATGCCGATGATGAGCCTCTTTAATCGATGTTTCTGTTGTAGTTCGGTTATCCAGCGGCTTAATTTTTCAAAACCTTCGATAGAATTCGAAAACGAGAGATGCCGTTTTGAAATGACGATTCCTCGGAAATTTGTGGACTGTGCCACGTGAGTTTCTTTGGCCATGTCAATTCCTATGACAAGATGCGAGGTGGCAATTTGTTCAATCCGTTGATTTTGTGCGTCTGATTGCTTAAACTTCATAGTAAGAGCGCCTCCTTGATGTGTTGTCGACAAACCCATCATACCGAGGTGCTCCTTTTTTGACAAAGACTATTTCTTAGCCTCAACAGGAATGTTTAGCTTAACAGGACCGAGAGCCGAATGGCCCGAAGCGTGAATATGGTGTTATACGAGCCGGAAGCAGGTGATTCCAGACCTCTAAATTCCCGATAAACCCTTATGGATCAAGGGATCATGTCATTTGTAAAACAATCCCAATCGACTGCAAATATTCCGATTTTTCGTGAAAGTTATATGAAATCGTATATCCCATAGTTATACGATTTCTCCCCTCCTCCTTCGTATATCCGTTTTGGTTCGCATAACTTCATAAGGATATGCGAAGTGCAAAACCAAGATCACTTCATCATGAACGTCAATTGGAACGCTGCTGTGCAATTCTTTCTTCAGAATTGTAAATCTCGAAGCTTATTTCGTATACATATCTAATGAGACTTTTTGTTCCTGAAAGGTTCTTTCATCAATAATGAGCCAATCAGTACGCGCGCGCATTGCAATATAAGATGCATGCCTATGGTCACGCGGCAAACATTTCGGGAGTGAGAGTCTCTCCTCATACGTTCCGGCACTCGATGGCGAAGTTTCACATTTTGAACGGAGGCGATCCGTTGACTCTTCGGCGCATTTTGGGACATGCCACCCTCGATATGGTCGATTACTATGTCAAATTATTCAGCAGCGATATAAAACAGCAGCATAAAAAATAGAGTCCGGTGGAAAACATGAAACGCATCTTAGCGACGCCGTGCATGACGCGGAGTTACAAGCTACACAATTCCGATATGCCGAGTTTAGCGGCCAATTAGTGAAAAGGCATCTCTGTAGCATGCCAGAACGAAAAATATTTAGTTCTTGCATCCTTGTTGTATATGTTAATAAGAAAGAGAGTGTGCCACCGTCGGCACCCTTTCTGTAGTTTTCGGTTTATTCCTTCGGAAACTCAACCTCCGGATATGACGGATTCGGCTTGCTGATCAAGCCACCGCCGGTTTCTTTTAAATGCTTGTTGAAAAAATCCAAAACGTACCGGTTCACGATATCCGCGCTTCGTTCGCCGTCAATGTCGCCCGTCATGCCGAGCTGCTTCAAAAGTTTTGAATAAAGCTGTAAGTCGGTGAAGTTGTAATGCTCCGTACCTTCAATATACACCATTGATGCTTGGTCTATGATTTTGTATTCCTTTTTTCGTTCCTCAATCATCTTGTTGAATTCTTCTTTCGTTAAACCCGAATTTTTGATTTCTTCATCAGAAATCTTTCCACTCAGCGCCTTGTTTTTGATGTTCATAAAGCTGGTCGATTCCATGAACAGAAACGGCTTTGAAATCGCCTGCTTGTCGTTGACATTGTACAATGAACCGTCCATGTTGATTCCTGCTTTAATTCTGTGATTTGAATATGCGGCGTTAAACGCCGTGGCGCCGCCGAATGAGTGACCCATCATCCCGATGTTATCCATATCGAGTTTTCCCTCAAAGGCATCACGATTCAGCTGATCCAACTGGTTGATGACAAAGTCGGCGTCGTGCGTCCAAATGTTCCCGAGCTTGCTGATGTTTTCGGAAACTCCGTTCATATATGGCTCGGTTGTTAAACCTGTCACCCGTCCGTCTGGAAAAGCAGTTGCCATTGTGCTGTAAGTATGATCGATAGCCACTGCGACAAATCCATGACTTGCCAGATGCTCGGCTTGGGAAGCGTGCAGCAGCCGGCTTGTTCCGAAGCCGTGGCTGATTACGACGACTGGATATCGGGCTTCAGCTAATGAAATCGTGGTGTTTTCGTATGAGTTAGTTTTGATATAGCGCCAATAGTCCAAAGCAAACGCGGGAAGGCCGAATCCATCTGCGAACCTCTCGATATACTCGTGAAATGTGCTTGCGTCTTCGGAAAAGAGAGGTGCCTGTTTCTGTCCATTCAAACCTTGTGCGGGGTACCATACTTGGACCATCAGTTCTCTATGATCGTGCGGATTTTTTGTCAGCGTTTCTTCTCTGCCGTGGTCGGTCAAATGAAACATCTTCGTCCCGACCGAATAAGCACCGTCAGGCTTAGGCAAATCGAAAACGGGCAGGTATACAGACAGGAAGACGGAGACCGCCAGCATGGCGATTGTTAGAACATACAAGCCATATTTCAACGGCTTCCACATCCTGATATGAAACCTTTTTCCGAAGATCGCGATAAAGGCGAGGACGACGGAGATCAGATAGATCAAAACCATTTGCCATCTGTACCCCTCAAAAAAAAGCTGTCCCGCCAATAAGCCAATGTTCGCAAATCCGGCTGACGCCGCAAGCTTTCTCGGCATTTTTTGCTGAAACAGCATGACAAAAGACAAAAGAGTTAATAATATTTCGAAAGTTCTCATGATTTCTCCATTATATAAGTTGTTGGTGGTCTTATACATAACGAATGTGTGGTTCGATTGGTTGCAAAAATATTCCTTTTGGCTGCATTAAAAAAACGCTGGATTGCCCAGAGGTTGCAGCTTATGATGTTGTGGTTCGCTATAAGCTAGTTCTCCTTTATCTGTTTCACATGTATACGGTAAACCCATTATCGCTTTGAGAAAGCATGGACATGTTGCAAACGACTATTATATCTTTCATAAGTAATATGACAGTATCAGCTTCGTATATCTCGTGAAATTCAGGTTCGCAAATCCTTTTCTGCGCATAAACCGTGAACACCTGATTCGTATATCTAAGCTAAAAAAATCAAAGTTATGCGAAAACAAAGCACCAAAAGCGAAGTAGGGAAATAGGTTAAACCCTTGTTGCACAAGGGTTTAAGGTATTTATGAAGGCTCAAAAAATGGTTCGCATAATTGAATTTGATATGGCTTAACATTTTATCCTGAACAAAGAATTTTTTGAATAATAATCATGATGTTGTTATCGACTATTACGTTACCTATAGTGATAAAACGAGTTATATGATGGAAGCATCAAGAGATTTAAACATTGACATTAAATTTATTGTATTGCTGGTTGACAAGAATGAGTTATTACGAAGAGATAGTCAGAGACCTCTTAGACATCAAATGGGTGATCGTTGTATTATAGGGCTTAACGAGATACTAAAGTCAAATCCACCTGAGAAGCACATCATGAATACAACGCACACTGATATTGAGGAAGTTGTAGATGAGATTTTGAGAAATCCAAGGTTTCTTTTAGATTCTTCGTCATAGCATTCAAAGTGTTGATAGCTAAACAGCCTGCCGGAGTGATCTGGCAGGCTGTTTACGATTAAAAATGAATTAAGTTACCTCAGTCCTATACTTCCGATTCACGGACTTGTGCTCGGATGCCTCTTATTGTCTCCATTCAACATCGTGAACGGTTAGCTCGATACGAGGTGTTTTATAAATGCAATTCGTACTATTTGATCATCCCATATAGGCCCGCGCCATACCACTTCGTAATCTAACTTACTATTCATTTTAATCACGGGGATATTTGATTCTTCAGTATGGGAGTAGACTAATTGTACACCCTTAATTCGTGCTTCCTCTTCTAATTTTAGCTTAAGTTCGTAGGCGATCCCTCGTTTACGATAATCTTTATCGACCCATAGTTGGTAAATTTCCATAAGCTGACCATCTTCGGGAAACAAAGCTCGATCTATCCTCCGTAAAATACTAAAATCGGGAACATCGTCACGATTTCTTACTCGATACATCAATAATCCAATCTTTTTCTTGTATGATTGGTCTTCACAAATAAATGCACCTATTCCATTATCATCATTCTCTATAAAGGAAGAAACTGTATGCCGGTGCTCCATTATTTCTTCAGGTGTCTTATCGGCATTTGTTGTTGTCGTTCCTTCACTTTTAAAATCTATACTAAATATGAAATCCAAATCACAAGCCAAGGCTTTTCTTATAACGATCATCTTTCAACTCTCCCAATATACGCTTCATGTACTTTTACATAATAAGTAATATTAAAGATCGCATCTATCAATTTGAGAACCCACACCACGTAAAGTAGGTGAAGACCTTGCTCGAGAATAAGAGTTATTTCGACTACATTGTTCTCAATCCTTTCTAATATGGAAATTTTTAGCATGAGAAAAATAACTATGTAAATGGTTTTCTACTTACAGAGGTGATTAACGTATTCTGCTCGTTAACGTATTGAAGCTGCCCATCGTTCCGGCAGCTTCATCATAGGTGTTTATTGTGCTATCGTTCCCTGTTAGCTTATCAATTTGTTCCTCTAACTTCTCAATTCGTACAAAAAGACATGAAGTGAATTTACTTTTATATTTTCGACAGTTTGCTTATCTTCATCTCTTGCTTCCTCAAAAGGAATACCATCATGATACTGATATTTTAAAAACACATTTATTATCGAATCTATGTTTTCTACTGTTTCAATTTCACATTTAAAAGGTAGTTTTGTATGGATATCTGAAATGAAATTAAAGCGCAACCTTCCATAACGCCAATCGAACCATACATAAAAAAGCATTCTATTACAGTCTGCTTTTGTCATTTGTTCAGTTCTATTTGTAATTACATTACAAAAAAAGTTTCCTATCTCACCAACTGTAAACTCACTAGCTAACTGTTGACTCATCGAAATTGACCATGTGTTTTGTGAAATTTCTTCTTCTAAGTCATCGATATCATTTCCAATGAACATTTTATCTTCTACTATTTCATCGAGTTCCTTTAGAAACACCTCTTTGTTCATGTCCGCAGCACCTTCTCATTATACTTAATTAGCTCTCATTGCCCGTCAGTGAGTCAAATGTTACTTCTCATTGACTTATAGGCCATGTGAATAAGGAGCGGCAGACGCCAACTAATAGAATTATAGGGAAATTTTTAGTTAATTGGAAACGTCTCGCTGTCGATCCATATCGGTAAGCACCTGGACGACATCGCCTTCTTATATCAGTTCTAGGTTTCGAGCGGCGGCAGCAAGCAGAATCTTCAGATAGATCTGTTCTACCGGCTTTCCGTCCGGCTTATGCTCATCCAGTGGCGGATATAAGCACTCGCCTCCTCCTTGCTCATACTGCCCAATCGCGTCTTAAGCGAGTTTAAAGAAAAGGATCCTGATGCTTCACGAAACGTCTCGTGTGCTTATAGATGCCCTGGATCAGTGGTAAGGATTTTTTTCGTGTTCCTCTTGGAGCACAACTTCGACTGAATGACCATTGCCAAACGTAACACCACCCTGTTTCGATTCGTGAAGGAGCCGGGCCGACAGGATCGATACATCCAGTATCTGCATGCCAATTGAGTAAAGAATCGTATAAATCCCTTTTCCCAAAGGGACTGCCGAAAGGGCTAAATGCGTTAATGTTACCTAATAATAAATCGTAGTGCTGAAAGAAACCCCTGTATAGAAAAATGATGATCTGCCAGAGAGAACCGCACTTCTCATACAGTATAGATTTATATCATCGGTCAATATTGAACAGTGATTGTAAGTCTTTTCTGCGCTCACGGTGTTATCAAGGTAGTTGATGTAATTTCTTAAAAAAGTAGCGATTAATTCATAGAATTTTGCCCAGCTTGGTCACCCCGAACCTTGTATAATACTCCATATATCCTCTTATCTGCATTTCTTCGTACAACTCTTTAGTTAAATATTTCATTCTTTCCTCTTAATCTCATTTCGCTGACTCACTAAGTATACGGCTTGTAAATCTCTTTTTTTGCGGTAACCTTCCCATTAGTTTAATAAAAAACGGGCCATTAACATGACTAAAAAATCAAAAAACCCGAACTCACGAGGTCGGAAAGCTTCATCTTAAGCTATTCAACTAACGTTCCCCGTCCTTCGGACGGAAGATGCTGGAGGATGCAGCCAAGTACGAGCATCTCCTTGTAATCGATATAGACGGCTCGAAGGTTGCCTGTTTTCCTTTCATAACTCAACGATCCCTTTAAGATGCACATCTGAAATGCCGCCGCATCCGATAAACCCGAGTTTTATGCTTTTATCCTCCTTCAATATTTGAGAGCATCCAACGTTAACCATCCAGTGGCATTTCCAAAATATCATTTAGATTACCTATCAGACTCTCAGAACTGATCAAATTAATTTACTGGAGCCTCTTAGACGGTACGGTGCACAAAAAAAGCCAGAGTCAGACAACTGACTCTGGCTTTTCGGGGTTAACGTCTCCCGAGAAGCAACTCTTCGATTTCTTCCAGCGTCCCGAGCGAATGAATGGCGCCCTTACGAGTCGTAGCGAGCGCCCCGCCGGCGTTGGCGAAGGCGACTGTTCTGTGCAGTTCCTCCTCGCTCCAGTTCGCCGCCTTCGTCTCGCTGCCGAGCACGCAGTGCAGAAACGCGCCCATGAAAGCGTCGCCCGCCCCGGTCGTATCGACTGGAACGACACGGTTGGCTGCCACTTCGCCGGCATAGCGCGCCGTCCGATAATACGTTCCTGCTGCTCCTCGCGTGACAAGCAGTACGTCCAGCCCGTAGCGAAGGACAAGCTCTTCGGCTCCGGTAGCAATATCCAGTGTGCCGGCGTCAGGCAGGCCCGTCAGCAGCGCCAGTTCCTCATCCGACACCTTAACGATGTGAGCCTGTTCAAGCCCACTCTTCATCCATACAAGCCCGAGTTCCTCGGTCTCCCACAGAGATGGACGCCAGTTCGGATCGTAGGAGATGATCGCGCCTGCTTGCCGCGCCGCCTCAACTGCATGAAGCGTCGCATGGCGCGAAGGCTCCGATGTTAGCGAGATGGAGCCGAAGTGGAACAGACGCGTTCCGCTTGTAAGTTCCGGCCGCACTTCAGCCTCCGTAAGCAGCGCGTCCGCTCCCGGCTGACGGGCGAAGTGGAACGAACGCTCTCCCCGCTCATCCAAATGTACGAACGCCATCGTCGTATGTGCGTCCCGGCTTAACACAAGCCCCTCAGCTGCGATTCCTTGCCGGATCAGCTCATCCCGCAAATACTCGCCGAACGGATCCTGTCCGACCTTGCCGATAAAGGCAGTCTTGTTGCCTAGTTTTGCGAGCGCCGCCAGTACATTAACCGGAGCGCCGCCGGGGTTGCGTTCCAACAAAGGCTCACCCGATACCGAAACGCCGTCCGGCACGAAATCGATCAAATACTCGCCAAGTGCCACCGCATCGTAAATTTTGTGCCCCATTACCCTTTGACCCCCGACATCGTGATGCCCTGAATGTAGTAGCGCTGCAGAAACAAGAACAGAATCAGAATCGGAGCCGTTGCTATCGTACTAGCCGCCAAAATTTTGGACCAATCGGTACCGGCTAGCGAAGAGAACGACGCAATCGCGACTTGAAGCATCTGCTTCTTTTCGTCGTTGATGACGATAAGAGGCCAGAGATACGAGTCCCAGTTGCCGAGAAACGTCATAAGGCCGAGTGTTATTAGCGCCGGAACGGCCGCCGGAACGACGATTCTAATGAACACGCGCATAACCGACGCACCGTCAATCTTCGCCGCTTCCATAATCTCATTCGGAATGTCCGCGAAAAACTGCCGCAGCAGGAAGATGCCGAACACCGACAGCGATGAAGGCACAATGAGACTAGCGTACGAGTTGACCCACCCGAAATTGTTCATCAGCAAGTAGTTTGGCACGAGCGTTACTTCACCCGGAATAACCATCGCCGACATGAACAAGGCGAAGACGATCGACTTGCCACGGAATCGCAGCTTCGCGAAAGCGAAGGCGGCCAAGGCGCTTACGACGAGCACGATGACGGTTACGGATCCAGCGACGAGCACTGTGTTCCAAATGTAGCGTAGGAATGGATTCGTATCGCTGAAAATAACGTTTTTGTAGTTCTCCCAGGTGAACTTGACTGGCACGAACATATGCCAATTCAAGCTCGATGAATATTGGAACAGTTCCTCATAAGGACGCAGAGATCCAGCGACCATCCATACGATCGGAATGATGCAGACGATGGCGATGAGCGTCATCATGATGTATTTAAGCGCAAACCCCATTTGCCGCATAATAATCCCCCTAGTAGTCAGCTTTCTTATTGAAGTAGGTCATTTGCGCAAGCGAGATGATCAGCACGATAGCGAACAGAACAAAAGCCGCCGCTGTGCCGTAGCCCATTTGCATTTGCTGAAAAGCCGTTTTCCAGATGTAATATACGACTGTCTGGGTGGACCCGTTCGGTCCTCCATTGGTGAGGACGAAGACGATACCACCCAGCTTGATTGCATCGATCGTCGTCATGATGACAACGAAAGCCATCGTCCGGTTCAGCATCGGCAGCGTAATGCGGAAGAACTGCTGCGCTCGGCTTGCTCCGTCAACCCGAGCCGCCTCATATAAGTCTTGAGAGATGTTGTTCAGTCCCGCAAGAAAAATAATCATGAAAAACCCAGATGCTTTCCAAATGCCTAGAATGATTATGCCGTACATCGCGGTATCTGGATTGGATAAAAAGTTCGTCAGCGGCAGTCCCATCGACTTGAGAAGCTGATTCAGGATGCCGAAGTCCTTGTTGTAGATGAGCTTGAACACCGTGGCTGCGACCGAGGTCGAGATCACGACTGGGATAAAATAAGCCGTGCGAAACAGGCTTGTAAAACGCCCGGATCGCTGAATCAGCATCGCGAGGCCTAGCGAGATCGCTGTCTGTACCGGAATGACAATGACCGCGAAGAATAGTGAATGCCGAAGACTTGCCAGAAACTCAGAGTCATTCATCAGCGTCCGGTAATTATCTATGCCGTTAAAGGACCTGGTTCCTCCTACCATGTTGTAGTTCTGAAAGCTGATGAAGAATGCTTGGACCATCGGGTAGAAGACAAAGAGCAGAAGCGCTGCCAACGCAGGCAAGATGAACAGCCAAGCCGTTCTCTCTTCCTGGCGCAGTGCCCGGCCGAAGGGATTTCCTTTGCGGCGCTTGGATATCGATGGAGCCAGCTCGGTGTGTGCCATGGTTTTCCCTTCCTTTCAGTTTGGTGGATTGGGTGAATAAACTTGATTCAGAGAACTATCGCCCTTTACGGCTCGAAGACAAACACACTCATCGTCGCCGTCACTTTGCCGTCAGGCGTCTTCGCGATCAAGTCGGCTTGTCCTGCACTTATGCCAGAGATGTCAACACCGTTGCCGTCCGCTGTATGTGTCACTTTAGCGACTGACATGTCGCTGGACGCCCATTCGAGCTGTTGGGAGGCGGACAGCGGCAGCACGGACGACTTCACGGTTACATGGGTGCCAACCGCCACGTCCACACTTTCCTTGCCGATGAGGATGCGGCTCGGTACGTTGGAATCAGGATTCTCGTCACGCCACACCGAGCGCATCGGGTAGAATGAGGCTTCATCTAGCTTGACGCTCCCCCGCTCAAGTTCTAGCGACAAGCCATTGCTTAACGGCTCTGGGAACACGATGGCGGATAGCACCTTCGCTCCGTCTTCAGCAAACACTTCGAGCGTGTCTTCGTCTACATAGATCCGAAGAGGTAACCTTCCATCTGCAGACGGCTTCACCGGAGCCACAAAGCTCTCCGCGAAGCCCGGCTCAAACGAAACAGCGCCAGATTTCGAACGGTCGATTGTAAGTGTTCCTGCTGCGGCATTGTAGCGGATGATGGTTTCCTCCGCCCCCGTACCATCTGTCCTTACCTTGAGTGCAAACGCAGCATCAGCCGAAACGGTGAAAGTCGTATCCAGCTCATAAGAGGTTCCGCGCCACTTCCCGAATGCGTTCGAGTTGGTCGCGAGCTGCTGCGCTTCGAGCTTAAGTACAGTGCCGCGCAGCGAATCGAGTTCCTTGACTGGTTGTTGAATGAGACGGATCCCTTCGCCAGGAATATCGCGAAGTGTAAGCTCGCGGGGAACGGACATGTTGCCTTTCCAAGGATCGGTCGGCATCGTAAACGGGTAGCGCCAGTTGGACATCCAGCCGAGCCAGATACGCCGTCCGTCCTTCTCCGGGATGTCCGAATACGAGACCGCCGCATAGAAGTCCTTACCGTAATCCGTCCACAACACTTTATCGGCGGGATTATCATTATGGAAGGTTTTTCCGTCGAACTCTCCGATGAAATATTGCGCTGTCGAGCCTTTGGTCGCCTCGTTGTTGCCGACGCTCAGCGTCAACACCCACTTGTGATTACCACTGCCGTCTACCGGAAGCTCGAACAGATCTGGACATTCCCATACGGCGGCATGCGAACCTTGATTTATGCCGAATTCACCTGTCTTGGTCCAGTTTCGGAGATCGGGCGATGAGTAGAATCTAACATGATTGTCGACTGATACCACCATGATCCAACGCTTGCTCGCTTCGTGCCAGATAACCTTCGGATCGCGGAAATCCTTGATTCCGGGATTCGGAATGACCGGATTACCCTCATACTTTGTCCAGGTGCGCCCGCCGTCGCTGCTGTACGCGATGCTCTGCGACTGCACGCCGCTCTGGAAATGCGTAAAGATTGCAACCAGCCCGGATTTACCTTGGAAAAAACCGCTCGTATCGTTCCAGTCCACAACCGCGCTGCCCGACCATATTTCGCCGAGCTCATCGCGAATCAAGGCGACCGGAAGATGCTCCCAATGCACGAGATCCTGACTGACCGCATGCCCCCACTGACCGCTGTTCTGGTAAAACTGATGGTACTCTCCCTCGTAATACACCATGCCGTTTGGATCACTCATGTTGCCGGTCTCGACACTTAAGTGGTACTGCGGGCGATAGCGTTCCGTGTAATAATTCGCGATCGGGTTGAATCGGAAAGGTGCGGGCGTCGCGTAGATTTCCTCCGCCTTGTTGGTTTTTCCAGCGGAATCTTTAATTGAATCGGAGTGAAAAGACATCCAGATCGCTCCTCCTATCGCGAGCACAACCACGGTGCCGATAGCGATCGTGGCTAGGGCCGACATAGACTTTTTCGGAATCCCGCTCATTGCTTAACCTCCAGTCCATCCATAGTCCAGAGCCGCATGGCTTCGAATACAATGGTTCCTCCCAACGCCTGAATCTCCAGTCTGCGTCCTGAAGCCAGAGGATAAATGCGACTGGTCAACACTCGATCGCCATCGTTGACAAACAACTCTATGGATGAGTTGTCTGAGAACAGACGGAGACTCAGGCGAGTGGCGGCAGAAGCCTGAAGGTCGGATACGTACACGCCGGGATCGCCAATTCCCGCCTCATTGCGGTTCAATTCGATGCGGCGCTGCGCAGCCAGCCAGCGGATCTTAGTGATTTGGTCTGTGACGGACCGCGAAGTCTTTACGGACTCTGCGTCGGATAAATCCTCGCATGCTCCACTAATTACGATCCGAAGCTCCTGCGCCTCTGTTGCAGACAAATCAATATCGGCTTGCCATTCAAAGGCCGGCGGCAGCAACCAGATTCGTTCTTCGCCAGGCTGCAGATGGAGTCCGTTGTCTAATTTCGAAATCTCTTGTCCTCGAAGAGAAGCTAGTTCCTCTACTGGCCTCGAGGCCAGACGCCCATCTTCGGTCATCTGAAGCTCTCGGGCAAGCGTCATAGCCCCATACCAGGCGCGTCCCGTCTTAATGAGTCGCGATCCCCACATGTCCATCCAGGCGATCAGGATGCGGCGTCCGTTGCTGTCCAACATCGTTTGCGCGGCATAGAAGTCCGGTCCGTCATCGATGATACCGCTGCTCTCGGGGATAAAACGACCTGCAGCGAAGTCCATCTCACCGATCATGTAGAGATTTTTGACGCCGTCCATGTTCATCGGTGAAACGATTAGGACGTACTTGCCTCCTAGCGGGAACAAATCCGGGCATTCCCACATATCTCCCTGCGTCCCGTCGCTCTCCGCCGCGACACCCCGGTACGACCAATCCAAAAGGTTGGGAGACTCGTATAGGAGGGCGCGGCCGCGACCGTTTTTACCTGAGCCAATGACCATATACCAGCGCTCTTCATGCTTCCACACCTTCGGGTCGCGAAAGCCGAAGCATTCACCGTCCGGACTGCCTTGAATGACGGGCACCGGATGCTTAACGAAGCGGATTCCATCCTCGCTCGTCGCCATAGTCTGCACTTCCTCCGGGGTACGCCCATCGACGTGTGCGGTATAGAAAAGCACCAATTGTCCCTCGTGCTCCACCGCACTGCCCGACCAACAGCCGCAGCCGCCTTCAGACGAACCGAACTCGTAGGGCTCCGTCGGTGCAAGGGCAACCGGGCGATGCTCCCACCGCACCAAGTCCCGGCTGACCGCATGTCCCCAGTACATCGGGCCTTGATAATCACCGAATGGGAAATGTTGATAGAAGGCATGGTACTCGCCTTTAAAATGAATGAGTCCGTTCGGATCGTTCATCCAGCCCGACGGCGCCATCAGATGATAGTGCAGGCGGAACGGATCTTGCGCCGCCCGAGCGGCTCCGGCCTGTACCGCTTCCTCCGCTAGCTTAAGCGCCTCCTCATGCTCGGATTGGCGGCTGTCTTGCCTCGTGTTCGTGTTTGTCATGTCGAATTCTTCCTTCCCGCAGCTTTCCATGTTTGTTTCGATTGCCTCTATTGTAAGGCTGCGGGAAGGGCCAAGACTTTCACTATGCTCGGGGAGCAACTTTTAAAATGCTGGGTGAGGGGGAGGAAATAGCGAATAGTGGGGAGGGATGACTTCTTCTATAAAAGCTGTTAGCTCTCATTCGTTGTCTGCCGCTTCTCCCTGTATTCCTTTGGGCTGCAGCCGTAATACTTTTTAAAAGAGGTGCTGAAATAGCTGGAGCTGGAGTAGCCAACCAGCATCGCGATATCCGTCAACTTCAGATCTGTCCCGCTCAGCAGCTCGGCGGCGCGCGTCATCCGGAGCCGCGTCAAATAGTCACTGAATGTAACGCCAGCGTTCTGCTTGAACAAGCCCGACAGGTAAGTCTCGTTCATGTGAAACATACTGGCCAACTGAGACAGCGTCAACTCGTAAGGATAATTCTCATCCACATACTTGCGGACCGCCTCCGCCTGCAACTGGCCGCTGGAGGTCCGGCTGCTTCGCACCGCATCCATGACCAAATCGGCGATCCGTTCAATTTGCGCAAGTACCTCTTCCCGACTCCGATAGGTCGCAATTGAAGCTTGGCAATTCCATAGCACCTGTTGAAGCGAGGTATCGCCCAGTTCAAACTTTTTCGCAAGTGAACCGAAGGTTAGAATGACCCGCAGCGCCAGGAAGGTGAAGGCGAACATCGGCATGTCTCGATTCGACGGGAACAGCTCGAGTAATTGAGCGGAAAAAGCTTGCCGATTCAATGTCTCGATCACCTGAATCAGCCTTCGCTCCGTCTCAGCCGTGAATGACTGCGCCCAATCCAGTACTCCCTGCTGGGTCGATGCGGTGGCCGATCCATCGATGGTCTCGCGGCTCCAGGCCAGCATACAGCTGGCATAGCCGTTTTTCGCTTCGCGCCACCCCGACACGGGCTCGCCTATGCCGCCGACGCTCTCAAGCCGCAGGTACATCGCCGCATTGCGCCTCAGCTCGCGAACGAACTGCTCCGCGGCTGCGTCCCCAGACTCCTTACTTCCCGTGTCCACCAGCAGGAAAAACATCATCGACGGGTGCCCCACGTCATAGAATGGGTACACGTCCTCACGCTTATCGGCCGTCTCTCGGCAGAGCATGCGGAATGCCAATTGCAGCAGATCGCGGCGTCCCTCCCAGCTTCGCAGCCGTCCCGGCGGCAAGCGCATCTCTAGTGTCGCAAAGCGTAGGCTTAACGCTTCGCCGTCGAGCTTGGCGAGCTGCAAATGGTGCAGTCGATCTCTCACCGCAGACTCGCCTACGCCTTCCTCCTTCACCAATTGAAGGAGGAAATGCTCCTGCATTTGCCGCAGCTGCTGGTTACGCTGAACCTTCTCCCGCTGGCGCTCACCTTCCAGCAGTCGTTCCTCCTTCAACTCGCCCGCCAGCTTCCCGAGCAGCGATGAGAGCTCCGCCCGCACTACAGGCTTCAGCAGGTAATCCTTGACGCCGAGCTGAATGGCCGACTTCATATAATCGAAGTCCGAATAGCCGGACAAGACGATAACTCGCAGTTCCGGATAGGCCTCCTTGCAAGCTCGGATGAAGGTGATCCCGTCCATTTTCGGCATTCTAATGTCCGAGATGACGATATCCGGACGAACCACCGCCTCGGCAAGCATACGGAGTGCTTCCTCTCCATCGGACGCTTCGTAAGCGATGACGAATCCGGCACTCTCCCAATCAATCTTCGCCCGGATGCTATTGCGAACACCGGCTTCATCGTCTACGAGCATTACACGGTACATGATGATCAACTCCTGCTTGCGGGCAACCGCATCGTTATCGTAGTGCCGGAATCCGGTGATGAAGCAATGTGGACTTCAAAGGCATCGCCGTATTGCACCCTGCAACGCGCCAGTACGTTTCGGAGTCCGATGCTGTTTCCCTCCGTGTGGAGGATCGCCGTCGTATCCGCCCCAGACAGCCCCCTTTGCAAATCGGCTGCCAGTTCCCCATTCATGCCGATTCCGTTGTCGGAGATGGTCAAGTACAGCCAACCGTCGCGGGCCTCGGCACCTAGTTCAACAATCGCTATTTCCCCGTTTTCCAAACTGTATTTAACCGCATTCTCAACCAAGGGCTGCAGAATAAACTTAGGCATCTTAAGTTCACGGGCCCCCGGCGCCTCTTCGATCCGTACCTGTAGTCGATCGTCATACCTTAACTTTAGGATGAACAAATAATCCCGGATATAATCGAGTTCTTCCGGCACCCACACCTGATCAGAGCTCAAATCCAGCGAATACCGCATCATCTGTCCCAGTGACTCGGTTGCATCCATAACGAGGTCATTGCGCTTCATAGCGGCCAGACCGCTAATAATTTCGAGCGTATTGTTGTAAAAATGCGGGTTGATCTGCAGCAGCAACGCTTTGTATTCGGCGTTTTTACGCCTCAGGTTCGTCTCGTATTCCGTTTCGATCAGGTACTTCAGCCGGTGCGTCATCTGTCCGAAAGCGCCGGTCACATAACCGATCTCACTGTGCCCCCGCTGGGTGTTGGGCATCTGTTTAATCGCTTCGTCGAACTCGCCTCGCTTCACAAGCTTCATGGATCGGGCCATTCGCGTAAGGGGATTCGTGACGCTTTTGGACAGGCCGAATGCCACAACAAGCACGATCACCAGCAGAATTCCGCTTACGAGCAGCATCGTCTCCTTAATGCGGTTTAGCTTCGCATACAATTCCCGTTCCGGCACGACGCCCATGATCGTCCAGTTCTGATCCGGCAGCTCCTCGTAGAAGACCAGGTAAGGCTTGCCCTGATTTCGTACGGCGAACACGCCGCTCTCCCTCACTCGCTTCCCCGCCTGATTGGTCTGCCGGACTTTGGCAAGCTTGCTTATCCCTTCCTGCAAGATGGCCGCTACTCCTGTAAACTGCTGGCCTAGCACGCTCCGCCCATCGATGTCCAGCAGGAAGACGCGGCCCGTCTCGCCGAAATGAATCCGTTCTAGTGGATCCCGCAGAACGCTCGTCGGATAGTTGACCTTAACGATGCCAACGCTGGTCAACGTCTGAAGCTCAACAAGAGGCAGCAGGTAGCCATTCACATTGCGGTTCCTCATGCTCTCATCCGGCTGGTCCTCGTCCAGGTGAGACCCCGTCCATTTCACATTCTGCTCCTTGTAATCCAGAAACCAAGGTTGCTGTTCATATGTGCGATCCTGCTTCCACA
Source organism: Paenibacillus sp. 01T424 (assembly GCF_056398745.1). Classification (NCBI taxonomy): domain Bacteria; kingdom Bacillati; phylum Bacillota; class Bacilli; order Caryophanales; family Paenibacillaceae; genus Paenibacillus; species Paenibacillus sp. 01T424. The sequence goes on from NZ_JBFTPZ010000002.1 coordinate 27,894, forward strand.
ATCCGCCCTTCGCAATAGTAAAAAGACTGATCGAGATTCCGTTGGAATTATTCACCGCATAGGAGGACAGAAAATCCCGCACCCTGCGCTTCGCCAGCAGTTCTTCTCTCTCCAGGTCTTCGCTATTGCGCAGATCGGCCAGCCAAGTCTGGGTAATCGAGCTTCCGAGAACCTGGTTGCCGATATCCTCCAACTGCTTCATCAAGGTCGTTACGTGGGAAGCATACTGCTCGATCGTCTGCGAAGCGGATATTTCAAGGGAATTCTTAATAAGGTTCGCCGACGTAGAAGTCAGAATATAGACCAACGAAACGAACGGGCAAATAAGCAGGATGGAGAAAGCAACCATAAGTCGGCTTCGAAGCGAGTAGAGCATGTCGTCAGGCCTCCGGTGAATGTAAGATGAGAGCTATTTGAACGCAAAAGCCTGAAAAAGACGATCCGCAAATAGCGGACGTCTTTTTCAGGTTATCCTTTATTTTTTACTTCGGCATATCGGCGTAAGCCTTGTCGATCTTCTTGATGGCATCAGCAATCGCCGTATCGACGTTGCGTTTACCAATCGTTACGTCTTCAATCATCTTGTTGACGGCATCCGACATCTGCGGGAAGATCGGCGTAATCGGACGCGAGCGGCCGTATTTCTGGTTCTGGATGACAAAGACGTTCTTCGGATATTCGTTCAGCTCCGGGAACTGCTTCGCGACGGAGTAGCGAACCGGAATATCTTTCGTCACGCTGCTGTACAGCTTGGAGCCTTCCGCTCCAGTCACGTAGTTCACGAACTTCCAGGCTGCGTCCGCGTTCTTACTCTGGGAAGAGATGGCGAGGGACCAAGAGCCGTTGGCCACCGCTTGCTTCGTTTCTTTAGGCAGCGGCGCGACGTCCCAATCCTCACCGAGCTTGAAATTCGGGAACTTCTCGGCCAAGAAGGACAACGACCAGGAGCCGTCGACCGTCATCGCAAGCTTGCCTGTAGGGAACGGATCCGGCGGGTATTCCAGCGACGATACTTTGTCCTTATTATACAGATCCGCGAAGAATTGTACCGCCTTCTTCGTCTCCGGCATATCCAGGTAGCCCTTAGATGTCATACCATCCTTGTCCATGATCTCCCCACCGAACTGCCAGATGATCGGGTACTTGAAGTAAGCGGCCGCTCCCGCGTTCCCAAAGCCTTGGGCCGGATCGATGCCATAAATGCCCTTTTTCGCGTCAGTCAGCTTGATAGCCGCTTCGCGCACTTGATCCCATGTCATCGGCTCATCCGGGTTTTTGGACGGTAGCGGAATACCTGCTGCCTCGAACATCTTCTTATTGTAGAAAAGTACAATGGACGATTCGGTAAGCGGTGCCATGTAAATGTTGTCCTTGTAAGTATAAGCCCCAATTGTACCCGCCGGAATATCGTCGAGATTGCCGTCCACCTTGAAATAATTCGTCAACGATTGCAATGCTCCTGATTGCGCGTAGGATGCCATGTTCGGTGCATCGATTGCCATAATATCCGGCGGATTGTTCGCTGCGATCGAGGTCCGCAGCTTCGCATCGTAGTCCGAATAAGGAATCGGGCTCATCTCGACCTTGATGTCTGGATTGTTCGCATTGAATGCCTTCACCAATTGGTCGTAAGCGGAGTTTTCGGCGTCATTGCCGGAATTGCGCCAGAAGGTCAGCTTGACCTGTTCGCCGGATGTGGGCTTGTCAGAAGCCGATGTAGACGACGTGGATGCGCTTCCTGAAGCAGTTCCCGACGGGCTGGCGGTGTTCACATTGTTGTTGGATGAGCAGCCTGCAAGGAAGGCAGTGACGAGCAGCGCGCTTGTGCCGATGGCAGCAAGTTTTGACTTTTTCAAGGATGATGCCCCTCTCTTTATTGTGGTTGTTTGCAGTAACATTGTATCATCCAAGAGAGCGCTTAATAATTCAATATTCTCGGTTCCTGAGTTGCAAAATATTCAGAAGGTTCAAGAGGCAGACGATGAAGCTTGAAGCGCAGGACGCCAATAAGTCAAAGGACTTTTGATTGCAATGCGGATAGTGAGTCAGTTCAATTCTAATTCAAACATTGGGGACGCTTCCTAATCGATTTATTGCCAGCATACTGGACTGCTTCTTCTCGGTCTCATTCTCCCCTATACCTTCGATACCCGGCTTGGAAATACCCATTAGTTAATTGTGATGTCGTAGTTTATTTTGCGTTCTTACGACGATTCTTTTCTGAATGGGGTGAAACGGCCGCCGCACGAGTAGCTTGCTCATAAGTTTTAACCGAGCAGGATACGGTTGGCGTATGCGTCTCTTAATCACAGAGGCAACAATAAATTAGAAGGAAAGAGCAATGCTCAACGTCTTGATTTCATACGGCGACATTGCTTCACGGCGTTATGGCAGTCCTCTTAACCGTACTAGCTATGATGTCTGTGGTAGGTAATAAACGAGCTATGCGCTCTCAGGTTGGCCAAAAAAACCGCTCGGCTTATTGACTAGCCAGCGGTAATTTGAGTTGCTAGTCGTTAAAGCGTAGTCTAAGCAGCAATCTTATATTTTCCTCCATCTGCCTTGTGACATACGCTATAGATTTACGGAAGCTTTCCAAGCTTGATACACTTCAATAAAATTTGATTCAATTTCCTTTCGCGGCCTGCCAAACTTAACTCCTTCAGATTTAGCCACTGCAATTCCTTCAGCTTGTCACTCCAGATTCTTTTTACACTCTTGTTCTGCTACATAGGCAAGCAAACTAAGAAATTGACTCTCCAGGACCTTTCCGAAGTTACCCATGGTTCGATACTTTCTAGAATCAAAGAGCAGCTCGTTATCCAAACAAACAATATCCGCTCCAATCTCACGAGTAATATATTCCCACTCATCTATGATTCCTTCGTAATCTCGTCCCTATCGATCTAACGAATCGATGTAAACTAAATCACCTGTCTCAACATAAGACACTTAGCCTGATACTGAGGTCGATTGAAGTCTTTGCCGCTCAATTTATCAGCAGTTGCCTTTCCGGATTTTGCTCCTTAGTAGAAACACGCGCGTAGCCCATCTCAATCATTAATACTCCTCCTTCTCTATAAAGATATCTATGTCTTCTCTCCCTTGTAGGTTTATAACTCATACTCATTGTCCATTACGTTAATTCAGAAGAGTGTCCCTTATTGTACAAGAAAGGTAAATTGTCTTTTTTCACATATTGAAGTATCTGGATTGAATTATATACCGGTATAGCCTTAGTCACCATCCTATCCTTTCAAAATGCATGCTTTTTGATACACTAAAAAAAGACACTATAAAGCGTTTCAAAAACTGTATATTTGATTTATGGTACGTTTCATTTTCTGGACACACTTTTTGATACGGTATAATCATCGAAATCTTGATTAGTAATTGGTCTTCATATACCCAGTCGCCAGATGAAGAGAAGGATAAAGCGCGGTAACGTGTATACCATACTATTATCGAGAGGTAAACTCGCTTTTGGCAGAAGGTTCAAGATTGGACCTATTGCGATATATAAACATATTGGGTAGAACTTATTGGCAGAGCTGGTCGTGGCCCGCGGAATTTTGGAAAGTTGTAACACTATCCATAGAAATCTTGAATATGAGTCAAGAATGTTTTTGCAGCAGCGGAAAAGACCTGATGTTTTTTCCAAACCATATTCAATCCGGACTCTACTCTTGGCTCGAGAGGTCTGAAACAAAGGTTGCTATCAAACGACGTATTTACGATCTTATCTAGTGTTAGAGCATAACCGATGCCTTCTTCAACCATAATTGAGGCATTATAGGCCAGGTTGTAAGTGGCTATGATATTTAGTTTATCGAAATCGTCACCAAACCAATCCGCAAAATCATTCTTTGAAAATGTTTGCTTTAGCGCCTGTCTAGAGCAAATGAGCGGAACTTGTAGTAAGTCAGCGGGTTGAATTACATCCTTGCAAGCTAGTGGACTATCTTTTCTCATCACAACGCCCCAAACGTCTTTGGCGGGCAAATTCAAATAATTGTATTTCGAAACATCAGCCGGTTGAATGAGTATTCCAAAGTCAAGCAGTCCCCTATTGATCCGCTCCGTTACGTCATCTTCATTCCCGCTGTAGAGATGATACCGTATATGCGGATATTTTGAATGCAATTTCTTTACTACTCGAGCAATTTGTTTCATGGCTTCTGTTTCCCCGCCACCTATATATACATCCCCACTAACAGTTTCCTCCATAGACCGGAACTCAGTCTCTAATTTATCAACCATCTCAATGATTTCTTCAGCTCTTCTTCTCAAAAGCGTTCCTTCTTCTGTGAGGACAATATGGTGGCTACTGCGAATAAATAGTTTTTTTCCTAACGTTTGTTCAAGATCCTTTAATTGTCTGGACAAGGTTGGCTGTGTTAGATGTAAAAAGTCTGCAGCTGCCGTAATGCTCCCTTCTCTAGCGACAGTAAGGAAATAACGTAATACTCTTACCTCCATCGACATATCTCCTTTTTTGTTTCCATACTACATGTTCAAGAAATGCTTTTCAAGCATATCAAGTTATGAGATATAAGTATTTGTTATGTGATAATAGCACGTCTAAAATAAATACAATCAGCTTTTTTGATCCACATTGTTATAAAGAAATCGGAGGGATTTTAAACATGGTTAGAGAAAAGGTTTGGTTTATCACGGGAACTGGCCGAGGTATGGGCAAAATAATCGCGAAAGCTGCCTTGAATGCAGGACATAAGGTTGTGGCTACAGGACGCAATACAGACGCGGTGGCTAAAGCGATCGGTGATTCTGAGAATGCCTTGGTCGTTAAATTGGATGTTACCCGTCCTGATGATGCTCAGTCGGCAGTTAAGGCTGCAATTGATCGCTTCGGCACTATCGATGTGCTTGTTAATAATGCCGCGCAATTTTATGGAGGTTTCTTTGAAGAACTGACCCCCGTCCAAATCGATGAGCAATTACACGTGTCATTGATAGGGCCTATGAACGTTACCCGTGCGGTGTTGCCTGTCATGCGCAAGCAGCGTAACGGTCATATCGTCTCGATTTCTTCCGGTGCAGGCATTTCCGGCTTTGAGTTTAACTCAGCCTACAGTGCATCGAAATTCGCGCTTGAGGGCTGGATGGAGTCCCTCTCACCTGAAATAGCTCCTTTCGGCATTCATACGACGATTGTCAATCCGGGCTTTTTCCGTACGGAATTTCTGACAGAGTCCTCGTCGACTTACGCCAAAAACTTACTCGAAGATTACGAGGATCGCAGAGCAAGCTTCCTGTCATTTTTCAAAGAACAAAATGGGCAACAATCTGGTGATCCAACCAAGCTCGCGAATGCGATTCTCAAGATTGTAAGTGAGATTGATCCACCGAAACGCTTTATCGGAGGCGCTGACGCGATGGGTATTGCTGAGCAGAAGATTGTCGATCTTCAAGCTCAAGTTAATGCCTACCGAGAGCTTTCGTCAGCTATGGCGTATGAGGATTAATCGCAACCATTTAGTTGTCTATGTATTAACTTTTGGGGTATTTGGTATTTTAAATACTGAAATGGGCGTTATCGGAATTTTGCCTTTAATCTCTGACCACTTCCAGGTCAGCATCTCCGCTGCGGGGCTGATCGTTAGCCTCTTTGCGCTTGCGGTTGCCATCTCTGGTCCCATTTTGCCCTCATTGTTCTCGGGGATAAATCGTAAAAAAATCATGCTACTTGCACTTGGCATTTTTATTGTGGGCAATTTCGTTTCCGCTATTACATCAGACTTTACCGTGTTATTGATTGCACGTGTCGTACCCGCTTTTTTTCACCCGATTTATTGTTCCATGGCCTTTACGGTCGCAGCCGCTACCGTTAACAAAGAAGAAGCATCAAAGGCAGTAGCGAAAGTCTTCATTGGCGTTTCTGCGGGCATGGTAATTGGGGTACCGGTAGCCAGCATAATCGCAAGCGCAACATCGCTTGCTTATGCGATGTTGTTCTTTGCGGTGGTAAATATAGCCGCCTTCATCGCAACGCTTTTATTCGTTCCGTCTATGCCTGTAGCGAATCAGCCTTCTTATGGCGTTCAATTGCGAGTCTTAAGAAGATCAGCAGTTTGGTTGTCCATTGCCGCGGTTATCTTCATGAACGGAGCCTTGTTCGGAGTGTACAGTTATCTTGCGGAATACTTGGAAATCGTGACCCAATTGACTTGGAACACCATTAGTTTGATGTTATTCCTTTACGGTGCGGCTAATATGATTGGAAACATAATCGCAGGGAGACTGCTTACTCATCATGCATTAAGTACAATAAAGCGATATCCGTTTGTATTAGGTGGCGTCTACATCCTCATGTTATTCCTCGGCCAGTTCAGCGTACCCATGGTCTGTATGATTCTGATCTGGGGAGTATTGGGAGGGATTGGCGGCAATATTACTCAATATTGGATTGTCACTTCAGCGCCGGATGCGCCTGAATTCGCAAACGAAATCTTCCTGACATCTGCTAACTTGGGCACAACAATAGGCGCAAGCGTATGTGGGCTTTTCATAACGGGAATGGGGGCGCCATACGTCTTACTTGGAGGGATCTTGTTCGTTGTATTAAGCATTGCGTCCATTTATCCAAAAATTTCAATAGAGGGTCGATTGGAGGTTGCTCATGATGATAGATAAGCAGGTAGCTCTGGTCACAGGAGCGAATCGTGGCATCGGATATGAACTCGTCAAACAATTAGCTTGCATGGGTTTCAAGGTCATATTAGCAAGCAGAGATACAAACAAGGGCACTGCAGTTGCGCAACAGCTTGCCGAATCGGGATTTGATGTCTCCTTTATTTTAATTGATGTAACGGATCAAGAAAGCATTCGTCAAGCTGCAATGACTATCACAGAGACCGTTGGGCGATTAGATATACTAATTAATAATGCTGGTATTTATCTTGACGGGGATAACAACTTATTATCGATGGATCCAACGATTCTCGAGAACACAATGACAACGAATTTATACGGTGTTTATCATGTCATGCGTTCGTTTGTACCACTTATGGAAGAGCGAGGATATGGAACAATAATAAATGTCTCCTCGGAATATGGAACCATGAGTGCCATGTCATCTGAAGGTGYTGGTGCATACAAGATCTCCAAACTTGCCATGAATGCATTGACCCAATTGGCAGCAGCCGAAGTCAAAGGACATATAAAAATTTATGCAGCCGATCCAGGGTGGGTCAGCTCGGATATGGGAGGTTCGTCCGCTCCAAGAACTCCAAAACATGCTGCCGAGTTGATCCTCGGGTTGATAAAATTGGGGGCGGAACGACCACGCTGTGGGTTCTTCAGAGATGGTAAACTAATCAATTGGTGATGTAAGTAAGTCTGGGCGTTTGCTAATATGGAGGAGTAACAATGTGGAAGATTTGATTGAATTAGTGTTTTTCTTGTTATGAAAACAGAATTGAAGTCTAAAATCAATAAATCGTTGAACTAACGGGAAACCATAGTTCAATAATACACAGAAGCAGCCAATCATAATGATCGGCTGCTTCTTTTTATTAGTTGAGGGAAATGATAATGCTGATAACCTAACATGTACTACTTTTATTACCCTTAGATAACAATGTAGATACTGTTTATACAAAAAATTAATGCAGCACAGAACAGACTGCATTACTCAAGTACATTAAAATCTGAAGGAATCCATCAATCGTTTACCGATTTCATAAGCAACTCAGCTCGTTACAGCATTGCCTGCCATTTTATATAATTGGGAATCGCTTATCCCATATCCTTTGAGTGTATAAAACCAATCGTCCGGAAAAGACTGCAGTCGAAAACATTCAAGAGGTGTCAGTTTGCGAATACGATAACCATCATAGATTCCATGTTTGTCCTGTGCTGTTAGCGTAAAAGATGGTTCTCCTGGCTCCTTAAATCTACGTCCGTTCTGCCTTTTCTCTTCGCGGTCAGGTGTTAATACAGCCATGGGTTCCATGACCCCTGTTCGAGCTTGATTGGCTCCTAATCCTTTGAAATAACTTGCATCTAAACAAGCTGCTTCTCCTGCTTCGTTGACACCTGTCTTTTGTGATACATTAACTAAAATTTTGTTACCTTCACCCTTATTCGTTGTAAGTGTCGGCGCTAGTCCGTTTGCTGCAATTACTTGGCCATTCATACCTCTTCTGCTTGGATTTACATTTCCAGCGATCATGACCCTAGAAGCTATTGTTTTAGAGTCTTTAGCAGGCTTGTTGTTTTCTCCTCTGAAAGGAAATATTTTTCGTCCACTTGATCCTCTAAGACTTGCGACACTGAAGACTCGTTCTCTGTTTTGTGGCACATAGGCCGAGCTGTTAAGCACATACCACTCCCCCACGTACCCCAACTCATCCAACGTTCCGATGATAGTCTCGAACGTTCTCCCTTTGTCATGACTGAGGAGTCCTGTGACATTTTCAAGGAGTATAAATTCAAGTTTGAGAATAGATGCGAACCTGATGATCTCAAAGAATACTGTCCCTCTAATAGCGTCGTTAAATCCTTCACGCTTTCCAGCAATGGAGAAAGCCTGGCAAGGAAATCCCGCAACCATCATAAGCACTCCACATCCTTTCGTTTGGATCATGTAAGATTTTAAAACTCTCGTGAGTAGGTTGTTTTTTGGGAGATCCGCACGTTAGGCAGATTGTGTAATACTTTTTTAGGATGAGCTTCATGCTGCGTGAATGTTTGGCATGTTTCGCATTTTGTATCACATTCCGCATATCCCTCACATTTCATTCCAGCCTCCATAAGTCCAAGTCCCATTCTAATGCCGGTATCTGATGTTCTCTCGTTAAGAACAAAACGTTGATACGCCCAAAAGGGTTGAACGACCTCGTACGTCCTTCGGTTTACTTCATTCCATCTAAGTCGGTTTGCTTCCAACTCTTCTGTGTACACCACTGCTTATAAACGTATAACTGAAATTCCGCTTAGTCCCGATGGACTTGTGTGATCAATCAAATTGTAGGGTTAGCGGATGTGTTACTCTGGCAAAAGAAAGAGCGATAATAAATAGCCGGTCCACCACACTCTTCTTGCTGTTAGCTTAACATCAGCAGGCAAAAGCAAAAAACCTCCCCGCAGCACTCTGCAGAGAGGTTCCCTCTAATAAAATATCTTCTCATCCCGCTTTTCCTTAAGTATTTCCACCGCTTCACGGAAGCGCAGCGAATGGATAATCTCCCGCTCCCGCAAATACTTCAAGCTATCCTGCAGATCCACGTCATCCGTTAAATCAATCAGCCACTGATACGTCGCCCTAGCCTTCTCTTCCGCCGCTATGTCCTCATATAGATCAGCAATCGGATCGCCTTTCGCTTGAATATAGGTAGCCGTAAACGGTACGCCGCCTGCATTCTCATAAAACAAAGCGCTATCATGAGCCACATAATGAGCACCTAGACCTGCAGCCTTAAGCTGTTCTGGCGTTGCATCTTTTGTCAGCTTGTAAATCATGGTCGCAATCATTTCCAAATGAGCAAATTCCTCAGTTCCTRTGTCTGTTAGCAATCCAATGACTTTATCCGGAATCGTGTACCTCTGGTTTAAATACCGAAGCGCTGCTGCAAGCTCACCATCAGCACCGCCATATTGCTCCATTAGAAACTTAGCCATCATTGGATCGCATTTGCTTACGCGAACGGGATATTGCAGTTTTTTCTCATAAACCCACATGTACGGTGCCTCCTCTAGATTTCCTACTAGCCCTATCCACTATTTATACCTGCCAAGGCCATGGTGTATCATTCCATGACCAAGGGTTTGTGGAGAAGCTTTGGCCAAAATGCTTTAAAGGCCCGTACTTCGATTCATACTGCTGTACGATAGGCAATCTTAGCTGTGCGAACTGATTGTATTGATGTATGRCATTGGAATCTGTAGGATGAGTATCCAAATATAAATTCAGCTCCACGAGTACAAAATCTACCGCCTGCAAATCATGCAGCAGCTTGTAATACTCTTCATCAAGTATGATCGCCACCGTCAATCACCTTCTTCCTGTCTGTCGTTTTTCGGATCATATGGGCTATACAACATAGGCCAGAGTGTACCATATCTCAATGCTTCATGAGGTGAAAACTGAGGTAAATTGGGCGGTTGAAAGGTAATAAATAATTGAGGCGGCGTGCTGAAGCTTTTTACTTTTATAGGCGGGCAGGGATCTAAAGGGCTAATAAACGGCTTATAATAACGCACCTGATTATTCACGCAGATGTCTCCTCTCGGTATGCTCTTCAAAAAAGTATATGTATAAGGACTTGGTCATCATGACTAACCATTCATTGAATGACGCTGTACCGGTACAGTCTTTACATTTCTACATTGTTCTCTAGCTCTTTCTCGTTTAGGATGTGATAAAGGCAATAAAATAAAGAAGCTCAAAACGATGTTTGAGCCATAGAGGTGAATCGTTATGGAACCGTTGACGAGAGAAGAAATAAAAGCTTATTTAAGCAGGCTTGGCATCTCAGATATTCAGGAGCCAACCAAGGCATTTTTATTTGAGCTTCATAGAGCCCATGTAAGAGTTTTTTCTTGGCAAACCATTGATGTTTTTGCAGGTAAGCCCGCAGGAATTCACATCAAACAATCCGTCCCGCTCCTTATCCATGGCAGAAGCGGATATTGTTTTCATTTAAATGGCGCATTTAGCCATCTTCTGCGTTCATTAGGCTACAAGGTTTCATTCCACCGGGCAGGCGTACAGCCACTAGGTGCCGAGCCTCGTATCAACTCGTTTCACCTTGGACTAACCGCTCACTTGTTGAACGAAAACAACGAAGAAGAACAATGGATTATTGATGTTGGATTAGGCGATATGCCTTTTGAGCCGCTGCCTCTTCTTGCTGGAACGTATAACCAAAACCCTTTTATTTATAAAGTAACAGAATCTCTTGTTGTTCCAAATGGATGGCGCTTAGAGCATGATCCATCTGCGTCATTTGTTGGCGTGGTTTATGATTCTACCGTTTTGGCGGATATGACAGAGTTTGAGCCTAAGCATGAGCATTACAGCCGCTCCGCAGAATCTCCATGGATCAATATGTTTTTAATTAGAAATAGACATGCTGGCGGAAGCAATGAAATCCGAGGCTGCATTTGGAATGAACGAGGAACTGACGGTGTGAGGCAGACGGAATTAGTGAGTCAATCCCAGTGGCTCGAGGTGTTGGGCGAGGTTTTTGAAGAAAAACTCGTCAACTACAGCCGTCAAGAGCGGGATGAACTATGGAAAAGAATTCAGCTTGCTCATGAACAATGGAAAATAGCAAAAGCCTCATCATCATAACAAAAAAAGGCTTTTACTAACTCCTTATAGATGTCCTAATCAAATAAACCTCAGAGAAATCTGAGGTTCATTTAACTATTAGTGGTATAAGAACTCCAACCGCTAAGCTTCCGCCGTACCGAATCTTTTGGCGTTTCTTGCGCGGGCACGCTCGATTTCGACCTCTCGATCACGCGGCTCAGCTTGGGTAACTAGCGTGTCGAGCAATTTCTGGGCTGCCGCAGCCACCTCTTGTATCGCAACATTGAATGCTTCTTCATTGGCTTTCGATGGTGACTGATATCCCGATAGCTTTCGAACAAACTGGAGCGAAGCGGCAGCTACTTCCTCTTCTGTTGCCGGTGGATCGAAGTTAAATAACGTTTTAATATTTCGGCACATCATGCTCTTCCTTTYAGCATTTTATTTTGCCTGAAAGCTCTAGTTCCATGCAAATACAAGCCTTTTAACTTCGATAATAGCTTTTCTATAGAAACTTTTCAAGGGATAACAACTACCAAGCATTTGTCATAACTATCGGTTTTATCTCCCCGTCAGCAATAATCATTTTATCAATACAAAGCATACGATTCCCCGCTTCAGGGTCACCAATAATACGGCGATGATAAACAATGAGCCATTCATTACTCTCTGGCAAATGGAGGAACCCATGATGTCCTGGCCCTTCCGCAATAGGCTCTTGTCGCTCAAGCACGATGCCCTTATTCTCGAATGGACCCAAAGGATTCTCACTCACGCCATACGCAACGCAATAAGAGCCGTTCACCCAGTCACCTTGCGACCACATGAGGTAATACAGTCCATCCTTCTTTATCATACAAGGTCCTTCAACATAACCATCAGGCGTAATGGAGAGAAAGGTTTCACCATTTTCAAGTGGAATGAACCCCGTCATATCATCATTCATTTTCGCTACGTTGCAATGACGCCAGCCGCCATAATATAAATAGATCGTTCCATCATCATCCTTGAACAAATGAGCATCAATCGGCTGAGCGGAATGAATGAATCGATCAATGAGCGGTTTTCCCAGATATCCTCTGAATGGTCCTTCAGGACGGTCAGATACGGCTATCTCCAAACCGCCGATCTCATCGTTGCTTTGAATATCGTTTGTTGCAAAAACCAAATAATATTTTCCTCGTTTCTCGATAATTGTAGGTGCCCAAACCGCTCTCCACATCCATGGAAAGTCTGACATTTCAATAATGCTCTCATGCTTCTCCCAATGGATCAGGTCGCTTGAGCTGAACGCATCCAAATTCAATTGCTTCGTATATTCCGTAATGGACCTGGTAGCATAAATCCAATGCTTGCCTTCATACGTTCTCGCTTCAGGATCAGCATACCAGCCTGGGACTATCGGATTATTAATACCTTTCATCGAAAAACAGCTCCTTGTTCGTGTTGTAGTACCGATATTGTAAAATATTGCAGACCCTATGTCTCTATCATAAATTCAACTTTCTTATCCACTTTTATGACATTAATCAATTTCATCATTTTAATAGCCGATTAGCTAAAAAGAAAAAAGGGGTCGTCCCAGCAGTAGTAAAACTACTAACGGAACAACCCTTCCTATTCTTATAAATACGTTGCTTTGGTTATGGCGCAACAACACGCAGCACGGAAATCTCATACTTCGATTCACCGACTGTGATAATGCTTTTCTCCGGTATATCAACCTGCTTACCGAGGTTAACTACAACCCGGTTCGTATAGTCTGCTTCATTTATTGCAGTATTGCTCGGTTGCTCCGTCTGAGAATCGGTAGCTGTCGGCAGTGAATCAGTTTCAGCCGGTGTTGGCGTTGGCGTCGGCTTATCGGATTCTTTGGCAGTCGAATCCGTTGTTTCCGTCGGCTGTGATGAGCTTTCAACTTGATTTCCGTCAGTGCTGCTACTCCCAGTATCCGATTTGCAATCAGAAGTAACTTCTAGTGTCGTGTACGAAACTGCTTCAGCACCCGGCGTTTCTACCGTCAATGAGCTAGGCTTAAACAGTCCGCAAGCTGCTGCTTCCTTAAATGCGAAGACGAGGGTGGTCGCAGCCTTCTTGCCCACTGATGCAGCATTTTGCTCCACGTATACGATTGTATCCGGCTGGGTTATGCTCGGTTCAGGAGTCGTTTCAGGCAAAACAGCACCACCAGGCTTCACATCATCCTTGCCGCCGAAGGCAAACATAATGCCGGCTACGATTAGTACAATACCTATAGCCGATAACGATGTTATAAACGTCGATTTACGATTCCTGCGAAAAAATTTAGTCAGCGGTGAGGATAGCTCGCGCTCCGCCTGTTTATATACACCTTTAAGAATAGGGCCTGCTTTGTCAAAATGCTGCTTCCAATTGGCTCGTTTCTTAAATGCATCCCGGTCATGTTTTGTGAAATAGCTGACTACTGCAGTTACATAGGCAGGGACAAAACCTCTCGAGCGCATGAAACTAGGATGTTTTTCTGCCCATCGGAAAAACAGATATACCGTATCTTTTTGAGACGCGTTTTGCTGCAAATAGTTGAGGAGCGTGGCATAATCCACTGATTCCATATCCGAGCTGCGAAGAAACAATAGCACGAGACGGGGAAACTCAGCTAACTCCAGCTGATTGGCAAGCAATCGGCGACCAACGAGCTGCACCCGGTCGATCTCTGCTGGGGATAGATTTTCGAATAAATCTACCGTTGGCTCCGGGAATGCGAAGCATTCGTAAAGCGCCTGCAGCTCAAGCGCTGCTGATTTCTGCCTCGGATCGCTCAGCTGTCCATTCCATTTTTTCAGCTGATCCTTCGATTTGAGAAACTCGCCCAGCATGAGCTGATCCTTCGTCAATCTTTCCATATCAAGTTCAATTAACATTGCTCGATAAGCCGCAAGCTCGAGCTCCGTATAAAACTCTACCGCATCATGAGACGGCAGCTGTTTTCGCACGCCAAACTTGCCTTCACTTGCTAAGCTGCGCAATTGTTCAAGCGCTTTGCTCGTCGCTGGCAGCGAGTGGCGCTCCCRTTTCAGCTTCTCGATGAGCTGCTGACGGACCAGCACAAAAAAGTCTTCATCACCGTACAGCTTAGGATGAGCATTGCCCCACTGCTCAATGAGCTGTAGAACACTTTTGGCTCCTGCAGCTGCTTTAAGCTTTTGCTCAAGGAATGGAATAAATAAGTTTGCACTTAGCTTCGCATCTACTAAGACTCTTGTGAAAAAAGCTATACTAAAGTCAGGATTACTTTCAACTGCCGCATAGAAGGAAGCCGCTGCGTCTTGCTCACTCTGCTTTCTTGCATTTAACAATGCTAAAAGGAAAAAGGAAACCAGCTTATTTTCGATATGTTTACCTTCAATTTGATAGTATTGTGTAAACACATCTACAATGAAGGTTTCCGGCACTACTCCTTGCCTAGCACGGTCAAACTCATAATCAAATCGAGACAGAAATAAATCATTCAAGCGCATCTTGGCATCCAATGCGCCGGATGGCTGCAAATAATCCATCAAGCTCCGCATTACCGCGCTTTTATGCGATTCATATAACTTTTCGTTGCCTTCCTCGATTTGGTAAACGACGCATAGCTCATGATAACTGGCTGCTGCGAGTTCGCGCTCCTCCCCCATATCTGCCAGCATCAGCTCAGCGAATTGAAAGAAGCTATCCGTACGGTCAGGACGATCCAAGTTATCCCATGCAAAATCCAAAAAAGGCTGATCTATACTGTCCAGATCAACATTCATCATTCGGTCGTTGCCGAAATCAAACGTAAAATCCTTCTCGATGCTGCGATCCCCATTGCGGAGGCTTCCTTGCTCTACGAACGTAAGATGAACCGATTTGCGGCTTACCGGCTCTTTCGCATAGGTAATGAAACCAAGCTGCTTGCGGAAGGCGTAGGGTAAACTCGCATATAGCACACCAAGCAGCTGTTTTGCCTTGTCTGGCAGCTGTTTGATTGGAACATCAAGCGAAACATAGATCTTTTTCTTACCCCCGACTGCTGCCATTACCGCATAGAGCAGCTGTTTAAACGATTTTTCTGAAATGTTCAGCAACGAAAGGATGGAACGAGCAGACGGCTTAATCGCTGCTGCACTCTGAATCGGAAGCTCTAGCAGCTCTGCTATTTCCGTACCGCTGTCAATATTATATTGATCTGCGAAAGCGGCTTGCAGCCAGTTCATATAATCACTTGCAGGCTTACTGCTATGACCGCTTGGAATAATAAAGTTATGTGTAAAAAAAGCGCTGCGCAGACCCGTGAAGTCGGCTGCCTGATAAACACTTCTGCCAAGCAGCAAATCGCCATTATCCAAATGAAGCAAGTGCATCGTCTCTGGATACGCGGATCCGTCCTTCTCACCGCGGGTAGCCAGCTCAGTCGGGGCATCATAAACACAAAACGGATGAAGCACTTTTTTTACAAATGATGCTTCCAAACCGCTTGATTTGGCGATCGTGTCATAACCTTCCGTGGATCTGAAAATGCCGCGTCTTTCCCGTGCATACATCTGCTGCTGAATCATCCTGCTGGGCGTAGAATCGCGCACTATTCTCTTCTCCCCTCAATGAAGTTCAGCTTATAAAGCAGCCAAATGAAGGGCTCGTCTACCCGAATGGGACTGACGACGGTTTGCAGCTTCTGATCGACGGGATTGCTGCCGAGTGCGGAAACCGCATAATAAGCCGTATCCTTAAAATAAACATCCATCGTACCTTTAAAGGGACGATCGACCTTCTCGATGAAACGGCGGATTTCTCCATCAATATTTTCAAACTCGGTCAGGTTGAAATAATTGCGATGCACCATGTTGTTGAAAATATTGCTGTTCGATTTAATATATTCTCCATCTTCATCCTTTAGCGAATGAAGCATATCGCTCTTCGTTAAAACGACGGCAGTCGGAATATCCGTTTTGTTGTTTTCCTGATAAGCAATAAAGTCGCCAAACATCGTCAGAACAACGTCGCGCGGCTCGTCGTATTGGGAAACCCATTCACCGGGCTTATCGCCCAGATTCATTCTAATTTTCTCGCGAATGGAGCGAATTTGAAGCGGATCTACCATCAGCAAAATGCCTGCTGAATTTTTGATATGCTGACCATGCAAACCAAGATAATCCTGCTCTACCATACCCTCGCCAGCGACATCAAAAAATACGAGAGTAAGCGGTGGCTTCGATTCATCTTTAAAAACAAATTGAAAAATAAAAGGCTCCTGCATCTTTTCCTTTTGGGTAGACGCTAGCAGATCGCCGCGCTCAAACAGCGGCTCCTCGTAATAGGTTCGGAATTTCCGGCTAATTTCAGCGTTAAGCGGCATGCAGGCTGCATTAAAATGGTCCGCTGTCGTGTTCTGCAGCGTATGTATCAACGCGGTCATATACACCGACTTGCCTACTTGTGAAGCGCCAATGATTGAAATAATATTGCTCGGCACCTTGCCTGCTGTTACTGGAATTTCGTTGTGGCATTTTGGACAAAGTCTTCTGCGTGTCAGCTCGCCATAGCGGTCATTTATTCCAATCAATACATGGTCTGAGTAAATCCGATGCTCTTCAGGCACGTCGTTTGGATAGAGCACCGCTTCCATATCGTGTACAGAATCAAGGCCAAAACGCTCACGATACTTATTCAGCTCATCATCTTCTCCAAGCGCATAATCCTCATCATCCTCACGGGAATGTGAAGCGCGGAACACAACCTCATCCGGTGTAAATTTACTAAAACAATAGGGGCAAACAATATCATAAAACAAAGGCCTTTGCTTTGCTTCCGGCTTTTTCTTGAAAAGATCGAAAATACCCATGCGATCTTCCTCCTTTATACTGAAATCAATTCGTACATCTGTCCAGACGTTCGGCCATCAGTGAAAAACAATCGTATAAAATCCTGTTTGCCAACCTCAATGGCAGGCAAAACGGTTTTTCCAGCTGCGAAAGGCGCAACGAACGGATACAGCATGCCATCTTCTTTATTCGCGGGATAGCTGCCCTGCTTTTTCACATAACAAAGTACGTCTTTCCCAATCGGTACCTCTGTTGAAACTTGAATTTGAATCGTTTTGAACTTTCTGAACAAACCGCTCTTATTTGTAATCGAATAATGAATTTTAGCTCGGCCAGCACTTATTTCGATGCTGTTCTCGTGATTAGGCTGAAGGATGAGCTGCGGACCGCCGCTCCCTTCCAGTGCGGCATATACCGTAAAGACAAAACGTCCGATGCCCTCTAATCGGCTATGATAGCCATTATTCGCTTTATATTCTGCCTTCGTGTACAACTTGACAGTTCCTATATCCACGGGGCTTTCCGCCGCCTGCTCAGCCGGTGTTTTCCCAATGTAAACCGCTTCTATACCGCCCGGCCAAATCCAGCGCAGCGTGCAGCGGTCCTCCTCCAACACGCGAGTTAAACCGCTGATGATCGGAGAACCATCCTCTGCATCGATAAACCGCATTTTATATCCGCCTCCCGCATCGTTTAAAATCCATGACTGCGGCTGTCCTTCGTCCGTTCGCCTAACGCCTTTGTGGACTGATCTCTATTGCTGTTTTTTCTGCCGCCATCATAACGGTTTGTACTGTTATTATCCCTTATCGGAACAACAAGTGTGAAAATGCTAATAATGGCTGCCAGTACAAGAACAGCGAATAGACGTGATAAACCGTCAGAGAGCATATCCCCGGACAAGCCGGAGTCCAAAATGAAGCCAGCCAGCAAACCGCCTACAATACCGCCCGCCCCAAAGCTTAATGCCAAAAACCGATTGTCGAAAAACAATCCGAGCGACATCCCTAAAGCTGCACCGATAATGGCTAAGGATAAAATACGAAGCAGTGTATACAACGTGCTGTCCGCAAGCGATCCCGTTCTTTCGGTTAAGAGCGTCCGATTATCGATTGTATTGTAAATATTTTGGAATACGAGCGCCAGCCCGTTCGCTTCCGACACATCGTAATAGCTTCCATTGGTGGAATCAGCTATTTGCTGCAGCAAGGCAGAGCCCTTGGAATCTGCAACGCTAAGGCCTACCGTATTAATGACAATTTGCTGCTCTTGGAATTGTGCAATTTGCTTATTGATATCGGATTCGCTGAAACCGTCCGACAATAGAATGACCATTGTCCCGCGCCCAGCCTTTTCCTTATCCTTAATCGTCTTCATTGCTTCGCCAAGCGCAAGACTAAAGTTTGTACCGCCGTCCGTCGGCTCAAGTGAGTCAATTGCGGCATTTACTTTATCTTTCTCTTCCTGTGTGCTTACTTTAACAAAGGGCTGTATCAATTGTGCGGTATTGTGAAATGCAACCACCGCCACACGCTTATCGCTTTCCATGTTTTGAATCAATTGCTTCGCAGCCGAATAACGCTCGTTATCAGGATCGGTCTCCAGCATGCTTCCTGAATTATCGATGACAAGCACAATATCCTTTACCTGCTTCGCACCGCCAAAATGTGCGCCGTAAATAAATTGCAGCAATCCGCCGACTGCAAACAGCAGAACTAGCGTTGCTGGTACGAGCAGCTGCCACGATAATCCGGTATAACGCTGACGCCACGAAGTTCCGTTCAAACGAGGCGATATCATTTCAGCAATCAGGCAGGCCAGTCCAATGCATAAAGCAAGAACGCCAAAGTATAGCCCAACGACGGCAAAGCGCGGCCAGATTTCTGACAGCGCCCCCAGTATGATTTCCCCGATGACGAATCCTACTGCGCCTCCTATCAAGCTGAACAGTAAGAGAAGCCCATTTATTTTTCGTTGCATAATAACAGCACCCTTTCTACTTGCTAGTGGACCGCAGCAATTGTTGATGTATATCGCTCAGCGAAGATCAGGCAGCAGAGCAGGATCAAGCGTGTGAAATTCGTACCCATTTTGCAAATAGGTCTCATAATACACTTTGCCGTTTCGATAATACATCAAATCTTCTAAATGAAAGCCGCCCATAATATTCAACTTTTCTACACCGCTGCTGCGCTTCTCATGTACACACCCCAGCTTGTAAATGCGTGAAGATTCGTCAACGCCAAGTGCATATCGGATAAATTCACTCTCGCGATCTCCGAACAAATACTTTTCCTCATACCGATGCTCATGTGTATAGTCGAGAAGACGAATATGAACGACCGCATGCTCTTCCAGTGTCCGGTATAATCGGTGAAATAGCTCGTCCCTCGATAAAGCTTTACGATTGCTGTATGCAACGGATACATTGGCACGCAGCAGCAGCTCCTCCTCGAAAGTCTGTGCAAAAGGCTCTGCTGTCAAAATGTACTTTCGGCAAATCTCCATTAATCGCTCCAGAAACGCGGAATCTCCCTGCTGCAGGAGCTCCGTCATATTGCCGAGAAATCGTTCCTCAAAAAATATGGATGCGCCGCGTTTCTCTTCAATATCCTTCATGACAGCCGCAGTGACTCGCTCATAATACTCGAAGATGTTCTGCCCGATATAATCATCCGCTGAACGGATACTGTGCTGAGCCGCCGCATTCAGCGTTTCCTCTAGCAGCGCCATCTGTTCTACGCGAATTCGGTATTTCTCATGAAGACGCTCCAGCTCAGCAGCAAATTTACGGTACAAAGCAAGCTCAGTCTCAAGTCGTAAAAGCTGCCATTCCAGCCGGTACACCGCATCAAAAAAAGCGCGTATAAAGGATCGAACATTTTGCTTGTCCATAAATGGAAGACGCTGAAATTTCAAATCATCCACACGTTGTTCGCGGATTCGACCCAGCTCATCCTGAGCGATATCAATCTCTCTGACCAAATCGCGCATTCGAGCGCGAACAGCTGTCATGACGCTGTCTGTCTCGTTTTTCTCGTCTGTCCATTTGGCAACCTGGAAAAAGCTAAACAATGGCTGATCTTTCATATTACGGTTTACAGTGGCTCGCAGCTCATCTGAGGCCTTCACATAACCTAAGTTCACCTCAGCTGAACTAGTGAAATGCTTACGGAAGAAGATGGTGCAGCCATCTCCGAACAAGGCTTCCTCTGCCTCGCGCAGCGACATGCGCCGCAGTTGATCATAACGAATGTTGTTCGTTAGAAGACCCGACATATCGATGAGACTGTCCTCGCTTGGTACGAGATCGAGCATTCTAGTGTCCATCGCAGCTGCATCCAGCCCAAAGAAGGACAGCTTTTCCTTGCTGCCCTGCAGGTCAGCAATTTCCAGCCGTTCTTTTATTTGTTTAAAGAAATGATAGAGGACGGTTAACGCAATCGAATGATTCGGTCGTTTCACCTTGGACAAGCCCGCTGACACGAACCCCTGTCTTCCAGATTCCGTCATGAGACTGTTTTTGAAAGAAGAGTTGTTGTAGCTTACGTCACTCGATTGTACCTGTGTTTCCTTTCTCCTCCTGTTTTTCAACAGCAGAATATTGCAAATGATTTCATAGTTATCCTGCATCCCGTTAAGCGTTGTAATTCCCCGCTCATTGCGATCAGATAATACATAAACAAGATCAAATAATGGGGATGCCTTGTGGGTGACCGGAATTGATAATCCATCACCCGTCACCTGAAGCCTCGCCGAAAAAGAATAATCTGGCCGCTGCATTCCATCCAGCTCGCGCAGGAAGCTGATACCCGCTGCGCTTGCCAAACCAAACGTCTCTGATTGCTCACGTTCATTAATTAAAGCGTACAAATCCATTTGAACGGATTTGAACAGCTGCAAAAAAATCGATTGAGCAAGCAGCGATATTTCTGGAACAAGCACGTTTAATGGATCATCAACCCTTGTAATGACAGCAAGATGAAGGCGATCGAAAGATGCGTACAATCGGCCGTAATCAGCAATTGTATCGCTAACCTGACGCAGCGCCCGGTTGAGATCCGCTAGATGATGCCCTTCCTTATGGAATGCGGTGCCTATATCTTTGCGTTTGGTGCGATTATCCGTTTTGCCATCTACAACATCCGTAAGCGCTACCCTCGTCACCTTCGGGACAGATCGATTACGATTTGCCCCATGGTATGACGATGCTTTATAACCTGCACTTCCAGAGGCAGCATTTGCTTCACTCGACGAGACATGGAAATAAATAACGCCGGCATTGTTGTCCCATTTCAGTTCATTGGATTGAATCATAGGTTCAATCGCATGTCCTGCCTCATCTCCGATGTATAGAAATACGGTTGGATAGTGAATGCTGCTTTGATCATCCTCAAGGCCGCTAAGCTTCTGCTCAGCAGCCGAATAGTCGCTTGCATATAGATCCAACAATTCTCTCATCATTATTTCAACTTTCTACGAATTTCGTTAAGTTTAGTAGACATTTGCCGGTAGAACCGGTGCATTTCCTCTCCATTTGCCAGCTCAACCTTCTCGTATTCGAGACGCTCGCGTGCATCAAGGAATGTGCCGAACAGCTCCTCCAGCTTGGCTAACAGCTTTGAAGTATCCTCCGTTGCAGTCAGCTCCGTGACTCTGCGCTCCGCTTTGCGTCTTAGCACGCTGCGGTTTTTCTCCTCCAGCTGTCGGAAGCTCTCAAACACCTCAAACTCAACATAGCTGCTGCTTTTCATTAAATTAGCGAAAGGCGGCCATGCTTCTTCCTCTGGCTCGCGATCATAAACATACAGGGCACCTTTCTTGCAAATAGTCTCTGTGTACAGCGCCTCGATAAACTGATCCAGCAATTTCTCATCATCTTGGTGCTGCATAAGCAGCTGCTCAAGCTCGACTAATTTTACAGAGATGGATTCATACTTCGCCAATTCCTCACGAACCCGTCTTAGCTGCTCCGGCGAACGAATGAGATTTTCTTGTGCAAGCTCCTCTGTAAAGCTGCCGAAAATATCTTTTGTCGATTCAAGCTCCAGCCCCTCGGATAAAAGGCGCTTCAGCTCATTTACTGCTCGCTTAACTTCACCTAAATTCGGCTTCGCGCCATCAAGCTGCATATTGAACGGTTTTAACGCATCCGATAACTGGAACGGCTTCGTGAAGCGAACGGAATAACGGCTGCTCGTGTTATTGTCTATGCCCTTCTCTTCAATAATACGGAAGCTCTCGGCTTTGACAAACTCAGCGCGAACCCTTGCATTATAGCTTCTCACACGTGGGTTGACGTACGTATCGCCCCATGATTTCTCTGGAATCGGCGAAGGCAAATAGGTCCAATTGACACGGTCAGTCTGCACCAAATGACGGCCAATGCCTTCCTTATCGAGAATCGTGCGTTCATAGCTTTCTTCATAGACCTTCAGCGGCGTATAAACAAACAAAGGTACACCATTTCTCGTATTCAGCCAGAAAATCCGGTTTTTCACTTCACTTTCCTTTATCGTAAAGTGAGATTTGCCTATCGAGTTATTTTGATAATTCCGAATCCCTCTCAAAATGCTCGGCGCCTGCACAGGCACGGACACAAACCCCCATGAAGGGACATGCAAATTGCCTGAGCTGTTGCTGAGATGGAATACAGGCACAGCTTCCTCATCAAGCTTGCTCGCAATATGACGCTCAACAAACTTCTCAATCGATTCATCATTCCCGTATTTCATAACTAGGAATTCTTCCATTGATTTCGTAATCAGATCGCCGAATTTATTCGTCAAAAACTCTGAAATCGAGCTGACGATATCTATTTCCTGCTCTTTTACCCAAAGATTCGAATGGTCTAGAAGCTCCTGCGTAAAGTCGCGGATCAGATCATCGCCGTCCTTCTTATCCATTAAACGGCTGATAACGTCGGAGATGTCTGGTACGCCTACGATATTCCAATAATAAGTTTTGTTTCCTTTATGATCCGCTTGTTCCTCGCCGCTTGTCAGGATTTCACCATTTTTGGCAAAAATCGAATTAAGCACATTCAAAATTTCAGTAAATACGTTATAAATGCGGTTATTCTCGTTGTTCAGCAGCTGGTGGAGATCCTCATAAAATTCAATCAATTGCTCCATTCGCTCAACGTCAGCAAGCAGCCAGTACTCATTTATTTTTGCTTCGATATAGTTGTTTTTCTTCTTATCCTTGGATACGAACGCGCTCTTCGCATCGCCCATACGCTCATTGGCTTGCTCTCTAGCTGCTTCGATCTCTTTAGGAAGACGTGACAGCCCCTCACGAAGCGTCTCAATATAAGAGAGCAGCATCTTCAGCAAGCAGAAGCCTTTCTCAGTATGCAGGAGACGGGATACATAAAATGGCCCTTGCTCTGGATGGAGAAATGTACGGCGAATTTGATCGGTAAATTGCCCAACAATTTCGCCTGGCAGCTGTTTCTTGGCCTTAATATATTCCTCGCGCGCACGARCCAAAAAGTTTTGCTCCAGCTCCGTATCCATGTTCACGGCTTGCATTTTCACCACGTTATTGTAGCTGAGTCGCTCGCTGTTCTCGAAGCCTGGCAGCGGCTCAGGCACTCGTGAGTCAAAGGTTTTCATCATCGTTTCGAGATCAATGCCAAGCTTGCGAGCAAATTTCTCTACATCGTCCTGACTCGGCGCCTTTTCAAACATCTTGTCCATTTTGTTGAAAAGTCGGTAGGCCAAATAAGTCGTCATTTCCTCGATCGGCAGTACCGCCGAAGAAGCTCCGATAATGTTGTAATCGTAGTTAGCCGGGTACATTTTGTTCATTTGAGCAATATTGGTCCGAATGTTGCTAATATAATCATGAATAGCGAATTCCTCGCCGGATTGTTTTTCCTCGCTGGAAATAAAGTTCGTAATATTCTCTGCCGTTACATTCATGCAATAATCATAAGCATTTTCAAGCAGCTTGCCCTCAGCGTTTGTAGCCGAGATGAGATGGCATAAATTAAACGGTGGGAGCGGCGAATTAACGTTTAGTATATTGCCATATTGCTGCGTAAACCGTTCACCACGGCTGTCCACATTCATCCAATAGTCCAGTTCCTTCAGTGCAGCATAGCCATTTTTCTTAATGTACTCACGTGTATGGTCACTCAAGCTTTTGCTTGCAAGGTTAATATCCGGCGTAAACAAATAACCAAGCGTATTAACGCGGTCGATGCCGGCTGATCCGTGATCACGCTCTATAATTCCTCGAACGATATAAGAGATATCGAGGAAGCAGCCGCTTCCTGTTCCGCCAGACAAGCCGGTTAGCAGAAACACCATCAGCTTTTTGTTCGTCCCGACGGATAACGTTTTAATTTTTTTGTCGATGCTCTGCACCACTTGATTGATCTTCGTAAACAGCAGCAGCCGACCTGCTTGACGAACGCCAGCTGCACCATTCATGCCATCAGTTATACTTAGCTCTGGCGACAGCCAGTCCGTGATGTACGGCTCCAAAATGCTGCGATTTTGCAGCAATCCTCCAACCTCTG
The DNA here is from genome assembly GCF_056398745.1 of Paenibacillus sp. 01T424. Classification (NCBI taxonomy): domain Bacteria; kingdom Bacillati; phylum Bacillota; class Bacilli; order Caryophanales; family Paenibacillaceae; genus Paenibacillus; species Paenibacillus sp. 01T424. Next base: position 52,522 of record NZ_JBFTPZ010000002.1, read on the forward strand.
CATTAGATAGCAGCACAAATTCATTAATAGGATCAAGACCGATCCCTTTATACTTTTTATTGCGATCCTGTTCATTCGTTTCAAAAGCAAGGAATTCCACATTATCAGGCTTCTCGCGTTTTCTTTTGGAAACGGGATCCTCAGGAAGCTTAAAGCGGCGATTGATCTGGTATTTTAGACGCAGAAGCGCATCAATACCGGTACCGCCAAGTCCAATGATCAAAATGGGATTATCTATGGTGTCTACCCGAATTTTCTCGCTGACAATACCTCCGCCAAGCGAAACGTCAAGCTGCTGTATGTGTTCTCTTACGATCGGTTTCATTTTTCATTACCTCCAGGGCTCTATTTATACGAGATATTCAATGAATATCGTTTTGTCTACTTGTTTCAATGAAACCGTAATGCGGTCTCCGCTTTTCATTTCCAATGCACGCGTCGCATCCACTGCTCGTCCCGATTTCTCAATTGTGCAGGAGGAACCATTTTGCAGAACGATACGATCATTGCTTCCCGGCTTGAAAATGACCTTGTCGGTTTCCTTCAGCTCAGGCGCTAGCTGCAACAGCTGGTGAAGCTGCAATTTGCCTTTGAAGGCTGTCAGCTTCTTGTACTGCGGCGACGTTTTGTCACCTGTATTCTCATCTCGAATTTCAATGACGAGTTGGCCAACAAACCCACGGTTCGCTTGTTTCAGCACTCTTAATATAAAGTAAGCTGCTGCAAGCAATGCCGCTAGACCTATAACGCCAATTACAACAGGTACAACCGGGAACGGCTTCTCTTCTTTATCTGCCTCCGGCTTTGGCGTCTGCCCCGTTGTTCCCGCCTTTGCCGAAATTTTAACCGCATCGGTCTCTCGGAAAAAGCTTTTCTCTTTGGCCTTCACTATAATCTCATAGTCATGCTTCTCAGGTATTTTGTAGGAGCCTGCAAAATGGTCGCCCGCATTCTCCATCGGTATTTCCTCGGTTTTGCCCGTGTCTAAGTCTTTAACGAGTAAAACCGCGCTCATGTTGCTGTACTGGGAGGTGTCTTCCAGTTTTTTTCCGCCGCTTACGAGATAAGAATTGATTGTCACCTTGTCGCCCTTGGAATAGGCCGCTTTGGCTAGTGGATCCATAGCAAGACTTAAGTCATAGTTGAAAATAAGATTAATGTCGATTTTATCGCGATTCACGCCTTTGATTTGAAGCGTCCAGTCGCCTTCCGACGGCTTTAACAGCTTCAGCAAGGAATAGCTCTTCGAGCTCGATAGCAAGACGTCATCCGAAGGAATAGGAATAGCGTTGCCAGATGGATCTACGAGCTTCGCCTCAACCGGCTTGCTCGACATAATCGAAATATTTGCTTCTAGTACATTCGAGTTGGGAACTGAAATTTTCACATCCTGATAGCTGCCGTTTGCCGTCAAAGAATCAACCGGTACGACGTTCAGCTCAAGATGGCTGGCAAAAATTTCACTCAAAATTCGCGGCAAATCGTCAGCCGAATCGGTCGCGAATGACTTCCCGCCGGTTATTTCCGATAGCTTAGCAAGCGCAGATTCATTTAGTTTCCCATTTGCATTTAGGCCAATTGTATAAATCGGAACGCCTTTATCATTCGCTTCTTTAAGCGCCTTGTCCATGTCCGCGTCGGACTGCGCCTGTGTTCTGCCGGATGCCTTATTAAAATCGTTATTGCCGTCAGCTAGCAAAATAATCATCGGCTCGTGATCTTGGTCAGCACCATCTTCCAAAATCTGTACCGCTTCCTTAACTCCGACAGAAACATCGGTATAGGCTCCGCGGTTTAACTGATCGATGAAGCCCTTCAGCTTCTCTTTATCCGAAGCAGACTGGATTTCCAGCAGCGCCTTCTCGCGTTGAATTTCATCGGTATAAGCCACAATGCCAACGCGGTCGCCTTGTGTCGGCAGCATATCAATGAACATCTTCATTGCTTCATTTCCAATTTTCCCTGGATCGCTTGTGCTCATTGAATTGCTGACATCCAGCACAAGTACTGCATCAATTTGCGAGTCGCCTTGCGCTGCATGCACGGTTTGGAAGCTGCTGAACGGCAGCAGCAAAATAGCAGAAACCATCATTAGCTGACATGATAAACGTTTTAATCTATTCATTTTGCTGTACTCCTTTGTAATGGGACAAACGGTTCTTCTTCGCTAGTCCAATAGTCACTGTTAGTCACTGCTACCAGTATGATGATATACTACAAAATAAGTATACCTGATAGATTTTGTTAAATCACTTTTATTGTAAGAAAGGAATAGGATATGGTTACCTACGTTTGTCTTGGACTATTGTTTCTTTTTGTCATCATCAAAGCAATGAGCTATCGTGCACAGCGGAGACGGGCGCCTTCTCCAGAACAGCTGAGCAAGCTTGTCCTTTCCATACTAAAAAGCAGCGGGCAGCGTGATCGCGAATGATGAAGAAGCTGCCGGTACTACTTAACCCTTATATTAAAACACGCTATCCTTATAATAAACTTAAAATTTGCCGAAGATGCAACCACTTTACAGTACTGGGTGATGCGCAGTGCCCCGTGTGCGGCAAATTTGCCCTAAAAAATGTTGAAGCTCAGGCAGCTTATAAGCTGAAGCTTAAGATGTGGAAAGAGCGGTTTTTTGCTTTGTTTATTATCATTGTCGGATTTGCAATGAGCGAATCAGCAATGCATTCCACTTTGATTGTTGCCGGAGGAATGCTGCTAGTCGCTCTATTATGGACGTTGCAGAAGCGGTCGACCCCTGCACTTTTGCTCCTGCAGCTGCAAAAAATATTTCAAAAAGAGGCATATACCCTCTCTGCAGGTCTAGTAAATGACCGAGAAACAGCTATTCAAGTGTTCCATAGCGGCGATAAACCGCTTGCGTATGAAATGCTGCGTGAAATTGGCGCGCTCGTCCATACCGACCAGCTTCGACTGGAGCAAATTTTGCTGCTTCAATCCTTTGTTTTGCGCAAGGATATGGATTTGATGCTGGACCCCTTGTTAATGGATCATTTTAATCCCGATCTCGTTGAATATATTGGCGAGCTTGCCAAAATCAGAAGAGATTTGCTGAAAGAAAATACATTCCGTTATGTTTTACTTCACGAGGCGCAGATTTTGAAAATGGAGCATGGCGAGAGCATTCTCGTTGGTGTTGCCGGTGCGGCGGTCAGGATGAAGCGATACATCACACTCTACCCCTATTTGCTGATGCGCTATGCACGAAAGCTTCCTAAAGACCGTTTCTTGCGGCTTTATCAAATGCTTCAAAGCAGTCCGCACGCAGGCGCCAGCCCTTTATATCAAGAAGTAATGGAAATCTATAATGAACGTTACAAATGGGACGAGGATTTCAAGCGTACGAGCAAGGAAACAGACCTGCAAACAGATCGAAACTAAATAAGCAAATTAGAGAAATAATGAATAAAGGCAAACAGTCACTTTAACAAAAGTGATCGTTTGCCTTTTTTATGTGAATGAATGATTAGAGTCTTTAGGCAAAAATCAAAGCTTGTTCTCAGCTATGCTCAGACACTGTTTTCTTTAAAGGAATAACCATACTCCAAGTGTTCCCTTCAAAATCCCAAGGCTGAGTCCCGTTTCCGGTTGCCAGAAATAAATGGGTTGGCTTGCCATCATGGAACAACAAATTAGGACGCTCGATGTTCGCTTGAACCGTCCTCGTGCCATCATCCCACAGGACATCTCTTGTATACGCCTTAGGATCATTTGAAATATCCCAGTGCAAGCAATCGGTGCTTGTTGCATAGATGCCCGCTCCCCAATCGCCAGTGACACCGCCCGAATCGTTTTTAAAATCATCTTTAATTAAAATATGAAATTTCCCATCCTCCCACCACAGAAACGGATCTTCGACGTGGAAGTCTGGATTGTCAAACTGAAAAATCGGTTCCTCCTGCAAACGGGTATACGGACCTTCTGGACGAGGAGCACGGGCAACGCCTAATTGCAAGGTAGAGCCCGCATACTCTCTCGACTTATAAATCATATACGTCGTTCCGTCCGGCAATATAGCTGCTGATGGATTGGTTGTAATCGTACAATCCCAATGCCCAGGCGCTCTTGGCTCTAACAAAGGGGCATCTGGACGCTCCCACGGTCCAAATATAGATATCGAAGTGGCTAACCCAATTCTTTTTCGATTCCAAACCTCGACATCTCTTTCTTGACTTATTTTCTCTCCCACTGCTGGGATAGGCCCTCCATAAGTCGTTCCAAAATAGTAAAGATAGTACGTTCCGTTCCAATATTTCACCGACGGATTATGTTGATTCAAAGCGTCAAAATAACTGCGCTCTCTTCGCTCAAATATAACTTCGGCAAAAGTATAAGGCCCCTCAGGCGTTTCGCTAACTGCTCTAACAATCTCGCAGTTGAACAGCCACTGCGCAGCAAAGCCATATTCCTTAGGCCACCTTGAAGCAAACATATGATATTTTCCATCCTCGCCTTGCACAACTGAGCCGCACCAAATATAATAGCCATCCATTTTAAATCCACCGTTCTTCGGTGCCGGCAATAGATTTTCATATATGCGATTTCCCATGATCATTCTCCTCGTCGATTAATGAGTCGATTTCGAATATTGCAGGGTGAATCTATCCACGTTTACCCATTGGCACAGGATCAGGCTGTTTAACAAATTTCAGCGCCAATGCTACGAAGAGGAGCTCTGCCGTCATGCCGATCGATTGTGCCCATGCCCCTATTGTCCCGTTCCATTCTGGCGCGAGCCCAATGCCGATTAGAAGTGTGATGAAGGTAAAGCTGAGATTGGCAATTTGAGAACCAAAGATCAGCTTCGTTTGCCCTCTCACAAACACGATTCCATTCATGACATCGAGCCAAGGCATAACGAGCGCGAACAACACAAAGGCTTGCAATACTCGTATGCTCTCAGCCTGCAGCCGTCCATGAACGCCGATCACATGCTCTAGTAAAAATACGCCTGCGGGTGTATATACTATCAATCCCATTAATATAGCAGGAATAAAACCAAGCATTAATATAAACTTTCGGACAGCTAAAGGATCGACACGATAAAAGTTAATCACAATTTGATGGAAATAACTGAAAAAGCTGCTGAGAAGCATAACTAAACTAGCCGCAATAGCAAACGATGAAATGGCTAGCTGCGCATCCCATGTTTTCCCAAGCATCGCATTAATCGCCGGTCCGATCCATACGGATATAAACGAGGAAAACAGTAAGGGCCGATAAAAAGAAAATACATGATGCTTGTTTTCAACAGGGTGATTGTCCAGCTTTTCGGGCATTTTGCGCACCAGTAAACGTCCTTCTGAATAGCTGACAGCTGCTTCGATCATCATGCCGAATAAGAAAATAATTGCTCCAACAACCCCGCTGGTAACGCCTGTATGTATAAAATAAAGCGAAAGCGCATACATTCCTGCCAGTCTAATCGCCATGCCAATGGTTAACCATTTCGTACGCAGATTGTAAATAATGACACCATGGTAGAGACAACGAATGCCAGAGAACAAGCTTACGAACATCAATACCTTATACACTCGAATAACATCATGGACATTGTCTTCACTAACCCCGAACACTCCCTTGAAAATAAGTGTTCCAACCGGAGTATAGCTGATTATAAAACCTAATAGCATAATGCTGGCAAACACAAGCTGTGCAACGGTAAGCGTCGATTTAAACGACCGTTTGTCGCGAACGAGTGTGGAGCAGGTTTGCCGCAGCAGCACGGCTGGCCTCTCTGTAATAGCAAGCAAGCTCATCGCAATGGCATAGCTGGCAATGATGCTCTCAGGGTTAGCCGCTCGGCTTAAGGTACTATTGATAATGACATGTGAAATCGTAACTAAGCTTGCCGAAATGCCTAACGGGAGAAAAAAAGACCAAAGCTTTTTCATGCTTACTGCTTGCTTCTGTGGCTCTGATAATGATAGGTTCATAGCTGCTTCTCCTTGCCATATCGTAAAAAAGTGTAGGCGTCCTCCTCCCGGAAAAGATACCGAGAAGCGGCCGCCGAACGTATTTGAACTTTCAAACGTCTCAGGAGCAGATTCCGTTATCGTCATCGAATCATGTTTGATTCATGTGAAACGCACTTTTTAAGTATAACTGGTATTTCTTCCCGATTCACCTTCTTTTTTGGTTGAAAGGATTCATTTGTTGTTTTCATATACGATAAATATATTTCTTTTATCCTTTTCCACAAGAGAAAAGCATGTTGCTGAGTGCAACATGCTTAAGCTTAATATCTTGAACAATCTATTCCTATGCTATAGCAGACGACCTCAAGTTATTTTCCTCAACATCCGAAACACATGCGCAATTGGTGCAGGTCCCTTCACGGCAACTTCAGGCAGCTGCACGGAAATCCCTTCGTTCTCATGTGTCCAGTTCAGCTTTCCTTCCATTCCGAGCAGCTCAATCGACTCCAGCAAGCCTTCATAAGGAATAAAGACCGTCTCTGATACTAGAGTATCATCTGATGGATAGTGGTTGGCACAATAAACATAATCTCCTTTTTGCGTGAACGCTTGACTGYCTGTATAGTAAGGCGCGCAAATGCGAGTACCATAAATCGCTTCACCGTTCACCTTCAGCCAAGCACCCAGTTCCTTCATACGATGGATAGCTCCTTCGGGAAGCCTGCCATCAGGCTGCGGAGCTACATTTAACGCGAGATTGCCGCCCTTAGCTACAACCTCAAGCAAAATCTTCACGATTTGGCGCGTCGGTTTATATTTATCTTCATATCGGAAAGAGAAGGACGTCCCCATCGTAATGCAGCTCTCCCAAGGGATATTCATCGCCTCAGTCGGAATGGTCTGCTCAGGAGTAACATAGTTTTCATACGGTCCGCCTACTGTGCGATCTGCCGAGAGCAGCCATGGCTGCTGCTCCCTTGCTTTCTCCACAATCTCGCCAAGGCGAATGTCCTGACCGCTTCGAAGCGGCTTTACCCAGCCGGCGTCAAGCCATAGGACATCTATTCGGCCATATTGCGTCAATAACTCAGTAATTTGCTCGTGTGTAAAATCGACAAACTTGTTCCACAGCTCAGGATGCTCCTGCGGGTCGTAAGTAGGCCCACGCCGCGTATTAGTAAGACTTCGCTCCATATCCGGTGCCCAGTAATAAGGCGTATGCCAATCTGCTTTCGAGAAATAGGCGGCGATAGACAACCCTTTCGCGCGGAATGCATCAAATACATGACGGCAAATATCGGCATATTTATGCGTATGAAACGGTGTCTGTTCATCAGTGATGCGATAATCCGTCGTTTTTGTGTCCCACATGCAATATCCGTCATGATGCTTCGTCGTAAAAATGAGGTATTTGAAACCTCCCTCCTCCGCTAGATCTGCCCATACGTCTGGCTGAAAGCGAATCGGATTAAACGTCTTATTTAAATCAAAATATTGCTGCTTGAATGCTTCGCCATCCTTCTCCCAGTCAATGCCTTCACGCGACCAATCCTGATCCTCGTCGCTTAGCGCCCAAGACTCTACAACTCCTAGCTGGGAATAAGGTCCCCAGTGCATCATAAGTGCGAGCTTCTGATCCTTAAACCATTCCAATCGCTCAAGCGTAACTGGATTATCAGGCCGTATCCAATCACGCTCGCTGCTAAAATTATGCACGCCTTCATGAAGCTCTTGCTCTTCTGTTTCTTCTAGCACGTTATCACTGGATAGTTCGCTCATTGCTGCAAAGCCTCCTCCATTCGGTTATTAAGAATTGCCCAATGCATTTTGATAAATTTCAATGTATTTGCCAAGCTGCAAGCCGTCAAAACCTTTTACATAAGCATCCCATTCCTTGCTGATGTCTTTGGAGCCCGTAATAAACTGTGCCATATTGGATTTTGTATAATCAATAATCGTTGTTTTGAGCTGAGCAGCGATTTCCGCATCATCTTGCGCAATGAATACGCCGTTTGGATACATTTCTTTGGAATGGAATGATTCATATTTTTTCGATTCCGTATTCAAACGTGTTCCATATCCACCGTCTGCTAGCGGGTCCTGAATAGCCATCCAAGAGGAACGGTATGCATAGGTACGAAGTGAAGGGCCAATTTGCTCCCAGCCATCATTATGCGTTTGCTTGCTCTCCCGTTGAATATAAGCATACTTAGCCTGCTTGCCATCAATATCTAATTCGCCGTCCTCTGCCTTGCGCCAGCCTTGCCCTTCAGGGCCATTCTCTTGCAGCACAATCGCTTCCTCCGTGAACAAATAATCGGCTAGTCTGATCGCAGCGATCTGTTGATCTGCGGTCGCCTTATTCGTAATCGCAAATTGCGATTTGYTAATGCCCGCGAAGTTAAGCGTTTGCTGTACGCCACTTGGTCCTTTCAGCGGAGGCAGCGTCACATAATCCTTGTGCCTAGGCTGAGTTTCCGACATATTATAGCCATAGCTTATAAGCGCGGTTGTCACAGCTCCCATAATGTTATCCGGCTCGCGGTTCGCCAGCTGTTGAATCGCATCCGCATTTTGTGTGAAGGCTGCCGGGTCGATCAACCCTTCCTTGTACAGCTTGTTCAAGTATTCAAGCCCTTGCTTCCATTCATCCTTGTTAGCTACAAAGTCGACTTTGCTATCTTTAACTGATAAGAAGGTGCCGGCATTTTTCTCGGTATAATCATCTACTATAAACGCATTCATCAAGAAAGCGGATACGTTGCCAGCCCACATTTCATCGGACCCTGTAAGCGGAAGCTCATCCTTCTTTCCGTTTCCGTTCGGATCTTGTTCCTTAAATGCCTTCATGACCTGATAGAACTCCTCCGTTGTTGTAGGCAGCTGGAGTCCAAGCTTGTCAAGCCAAGCCTTGTTGATCCAAAGCTTCAAAGCATTATCGCAGTGGTAGCATTCATTGACTTGCGGCAGCGCATAGATGTTTCCATCTGGAGCTGTAATAGAAGACTTCATATATGGAATATCTGCTAGAGCTTTTTTTATATTAGGAGCGTACTTATCGATTAATTCATTCAAAGGAAGGAATACGCCTTGCTTCCCATACTTCATTTGCTCTTCTCTTGTAAGATTAGCTTGCAAAATGACTTCCGGATAATCACCGCTCGCGAGCATCAGCTGTTTGCGGTCCTCAAGCGCATTGCTTGGAACGAGATCCCATGCAATCTTAATGTTCGTTTTTTCTTCCAAAAACTTCGTGTACGTATTCGTCTCCATGTTCTCGATCGTAGGAAGCTGAGGAGCAAACATCTTAAGCGTCATCTGCTTATTCACAATGGGATACGTACCTACAGCTGTAAAAAGATCCTCTTGCACAGCATTTGTTTCTTTTTGTCCTGTTTCCTCTGTTTTGCCATTGCCGGATTTCCCCGTATCCTTGCTGCAAGCAGCTAGAATAACAACACAGCTAAGTACGACACACATTAAGATTGCACTGGATTTTTTCCATCCTTTTCTCATAAAACCGACTCCTCCTTGTTATATCCTAGTCAATCCTAGCAGCATGCTGTAACGTTTGTAACTGAATGATTGCCTCGGCCCCAAAGGCAACCCATCCCCCCTCCAAAAGAAATCCTCCTACTCATCCCTTCAAGGAACCAATCATGACGCCTTTGACAAAATACTTCTGAACAAAAGGATAGATGATGAGTACAGGTCCGCTAGCAACAACTATCAATGAATATTTCAATAAATCCTTTAGTCCCTGCTGAGCAAGCATCTGATTCGCATTGGAAATCATCGACGCATCCACCGTATTTAGAATTAGAATATTACGCAATACGATTTGCAKGGGAAACAATTCCTGGGATCGCAGAAATATGAGTGCATCGAAATATGCATTCCAATGTCCTACTGCATACATCAGCATCATAACGGCCAAGATTGGTTTCGAGAGCGGGAGTACGATGCTGAAAATAAACCGAATGTCGCTGCAGCCATCGAGGTCCGCCGCCTCGGACAGCTCCTCAGGAATACTGGTCTGGAAGAAGGTTCGTGCTATGATGACTTGGAATACGGCAAGAGCTCCCGGCAAAATCATAGCCCATCTTGTATCCAGCAGATGCAATTGTTTGACAACCAAATAATACGGAATCAACCCGCCCTCAAACATCATCGTGATAACAAGAAGAACCATGAAAAAATTTCTTCCATAAAACGTTTTCCTCGCTAACGGATAAGCAAGCATGACCGTCAGAATAACATTAATGATCGTTCCGACTACTGTATAGAACAATGAATTCATAAATCCAGTGCCGATCTGCGGATTGTTGAATACCGCCTTGTAGCCATCGAGCGTGAAATGGACCGGGAACAGCCATACCTTGCCGGAGACGACAGCCTGCGGCGAACTAAAGGAAGAGCTTAAAATATAGAGAAGCGGCAGAAGCACCACTAATAGAACCACAGTCAGAAAAGCATAAATGAATGCCATGAATAAACGATCTCCGTTTGATTCTCGAATGGTAACGTTTTTTTTCATAAAGTCTCCCTTCTGCCTCAATTACCACAGACTATTATTTGAAATTTTTCTAGCGATATAGTTGACGACAATCAGCAATGTTAAATTAATAACGGAGTTGAAAACTCCGATTGCTGCTGAGAAGCTGAAGCTCGAACCCAGCAAGCCCACTTTATACACATAAGTAGAAATGACTTCTGAGGTCGCTAGGTTAAGCGGATTTTGCATTAAATAAATTTTCTCAAAACCGAGTTTCATCAGATTGCCTAAATTAAGAATAAGAAGAATGACGGATACCGGAATTAAACTAGGGATATCGACATTAATAATTTTTTGTATTCTCGATGCCCCATCAACCCTTGCCGCTTCATACAGCTCAGGATTGACGCCAGCTAATGCCGCAATATAGATAATGGCCCCGTAACCGGTATGCTGCCACACATCCGACCAGACATAGATGGATTTGAATAATGAAGGAATACCCATAAAGTTTGTGTTTTCCACGCCAAGCATTTGGAACAATTTGCTGACGATCCCCACGTTTGGGGTCAAGTTGACAATTAAGATCGATACCATAATGACCGTTGATATAAAGTAAGGTGCATAAGAAACCAGCTGTACACTTTTCTTGAATAGTCCATTGCGCACTTCATTAAGCGCAAGCGCAAGGATGATTGGGGCTGGAAAGCCGACTAACAAGCCATAGAAGCTAATGCCAAGCGTATTTTTCATATAGAGCCAAAAATTTGGTGATTCGAAAAACTGCTTGAAATATTTTAGCCCGATCCACTCGCTTCCAAAGATGCCCTTAATGACGTTGTAATCTTTGAACGCGATCACGATGCCAGCCATGGGGACATATTTGAATATAATGAGATAAGCAATCGGCAATAAAATGACGATATACAATTGCCAGTGGCGAGCCATTTTGCGTAGAGGCCCATACCTTCTTGCTGGATGTGCAAAGGCCTGCGGAACGGAATGCCATTCATGATTAACTTTGGACAAGGGCTAGCCTCCTTTAACATTCTCATTTTTGGTTGCGCTTTCATGTGATCATTTTATAAGCTGCCCTCACCATGCAACAAGATACATTAATTGCTCGCTTAACCTTTTTCGCATCGCTGCTCCATAAGAAACGGCAGCACCTTATACTATCGGTGCTGCCGTCCCTATAGCATCCATTTTTCGATAAAAGAACTAACATAATTCTTGCGCTTAACGATTTTCAACACCATGTATATTCAGCCATTTTGCTGCTTCAGCGTCTCTGAACGGTATTCGCCTGGCGAGCATCCAACCACTTTCTTGAACACTCTCGTAAACGAAATCGCACTTGTGTAGCCAACCTCTTCCGCAATATCCTGAACCGTCCTCCGTGTCTCTTTCAAAAGCCGCTTCGCTTCATTCAGCCGAATATCAATTAAGAAATCAATGAACTTCTGGCCTGTTGTTTCTTTGAACAGCTTGCTCACATATTTGGCATTCATATCATATTTCTCGCTTAAATATTCAAGCGACATATTCGGATTTACATATTCCTCTTCAATAACTCTCCGCATCTCCTGAATAATGCCGGCATGCTGACCGCTATATCGCATATCTGCAAGCGTATGCTCAAGCTCTGTCATTTTACCGATGATCGCCTCGTGCATATTTTCCAGAGAATGGCAGTTATCCAATTTCCCCGTTAGAACCGGCAGTGCTTCGCTTTCCCATACGAGATTAAATTCCTTGCCGAGAGCAGACAGCTCGCGTCCCAAACTATAAAGCAAGTAATTAATAACATTCATAATCTCGTCCTTAGTGAGCAAGCCTTGCTTCATCTGGCTGAACAAATCGTCTAATTCTGCTCTCCAGCTCGCTTCTGATTTGCGGAAGGCATAAACAGCCGATCTAATCATCCCAAGATAAGCGTATACTTCAACTTGGCCTTGACTCATCATATCCTCGCGTGTAATAAGGCGATTTTCGCCAAGCACCATTTTGTAATTAAGTGCTTCCAAAGCCTGTTGAAACGACTTTGCGATTTCAGAATGCTGCAAGGCTGGATCACCGATTCCTATACTAATCGTGAACTTCATATTTTGTTCAATCCAAGCCCGAATGCTGTCACATAGCTGAACTAGCATTGCAGCAGGAGCATTCCCGCTCTCAAATAAAATAACACTGAGACGAGAAGAGGCTGTCCATTCTGCCCAGCACGCGTATCCGAAGCGTGACGATTGCTCATAAGTAATACTTCGCAGAGCGAATTTCAACAAATTTTGATCGTTTCGCGAATAACTGCTGCAAAACTCTCCGTACTTATCCAGTTCCATGACAATAAGCGTATGGCGATCCGCAGGCGCGGGAAGCTGCAGCCGCTGCGCTTCGCGCTGCCATTCCCCAAGCGTCAGCTCCGCTCCAGCCTCAATAAGCTGATGGAATAGATTACGTGTCCGTAAATGAAGATCTTCCTTATATTGCTGCTGATATTGCCTTGCCTGCTCTGTTAAATTATCAAGTGCGGATTCGATAAAGACAAACTCGTTAATCCTGCCCGATCCGATATTTTTCCCACTTTCTGCCAGCGCTAATTTATATCCGCTGAAGCGTGACACAATTTGTTCTACCGGCTTCGCATTTCGCCTTGATATATAAATCATCCATACGAGACCTGCAATGATCATCAGGAGCCCGATTACAAACCATACGTTATAGAGCAACGATACCGTTTGAATAAACGTACCTTGCACAAAACCGCTTATATAAGACCAATTTGAATAACTCGATTTATAATTTGCATAAACGCGCATAGAATCTACAGGTTCTGCCGCATTGAGCAATTCATTGCCCGCTCCGTCTTTGATGCGAATGAAGCTGACTTCCGAATTGTAAAGCTCATGAACTAAACGCTCCAAAGAATCCGTTGCGACATTGACAACGATCATACCTTTTTCACCCGTCATGAATGGAGCACCTCTCACGAGGCTGACAACATCCTTGCTCTCCAATAACGTAAATTGCTTAAATGCCCGCTTATCCGTCCATTTCTGAGAGATCGTATTGCGATATTGCTCGATAAAAGCTTTGTCTGGATAGGTGTCGATATGTCCGCCCGTCGCATTACTTAGCACAACCTGATCTTCATAGCGAACCAGATAGACAGAATCAATGAGCGGATAATAAGAAATCATATCGTTCATTTTCATGACGGCGCTAATGTTAATATAAGGGTCACCATTCTCGTTGCTGTTGAAAAAATCGATAAGTGACTTGTTGTTAATCGATTCCTTCATCACCATGTTATCTATCGCTCGCAAGGACGTGTCGATTAACCTCATCGCTTGCAAAGACAACATGCTGTTAGCATTAATAGCTTCTTTCCGACCCTGCTCACTAATTAATTGAAAAAACACAAAAAAAGTGAAGGTAACTACGATAATAAATATCGGCATATAGGAAAGAAGCAGCCGATTAAACCACGATTTGCTCATCATTAGCCCTCACCCTTTTCTCTGATGATTAGCGCCGTTTTCTTGTTTATAAACAGCCGCCCTTTACCTGAAGTTTCAAAGCCATGCAACGAACACATAAACTTTCTCTGCAAAAGCACACTGTAATTATTTCCCGGGTGATGTAAACCAAAGAAACCCCGATACCGTTTCCGTATCGAGGCATGGCAGCCTCTTCAGGAGCAATGCCCTCTTCTCATGTGCAGGCCGTGCGAGTTTGGTTTTATTTATCTTAGGCGGTTGCGCTGGTAAGATCAATAAACCGTTTTCAACTTCCTGCATTGTTTTCGCCAAAACAGCCGCTTGCCAACACGATTAACGCTGCTTTCTTTACAATCGGCCATAGGATTAAAAAGCACCATATCCAAAAGCACGCAGCCGGCTTTAGATATAGTGCACGCTTATTGTATTGTTCGTGCGACAAGGATTTCATCTATGCAATCGGGCAGGCAAGCCCGAGCGATCACTCCATTTAGTATGGTGGATTATACCCCATTTGCCAATGCTCTATTTTGACTAAATGTTACGCTTCAAAATAGTGCTCAAAACAAAATAACGCTTGGGATTCAAATCCCAAGCGTTACATTACTTTTTTTATAATTTTATTTTACCGAAATTTTTTCAAGTGGCTGTGCATTTCCATAAACCGGGCGATTGCGGTCTACCGGCTGTGCCCATTTCACGGCATTCGTAATGACGCGTTGAATGTCTTTGTTATGGTACGTTGGATAAGTTTCATGTCCCGGTCTAAAGTAAAATACTTTGCCGTTTCCACGTGTAAACGTACAGCCGCTGCGGAACACTTCTCCGCCTTCAAACCAGCTTGTAAAAATAAGCTCGTCTGGAGCAGGAATGTCAAAATGCTCGCCGTACATTTCTTCTTTTTCCAGCTCGATATACTCCCCAAGGCCTGCAGCAATCGGATGGCTTGGCGCTACAACCCAAAGGCGTTCCTTCTCATCCGCTTCACGCCATTTCAAGTCACAGCTTGTACCCATCAATACTTTAAAAATCTTGGAGAAATGACCGGAGTGAAGAACAATCAAGCCCATTCCATCCAGCACGCGCTGCTGTACTTTTTGAACGATTTCGTCCTTTACATCTCCATGCGCAAGATGTCCCCACCAAATGAGTACATCTGTATTGTTTAATACCTCATCCGTTAATCCATGCTCTGGCTCATCTAGTGTAGCCGTTCCCGCATCGTAGCCAGCTTCAGTTAAAAATCCTGCAATCGCACCGTGAATACCTTGAGGATAAATTCCAGCTACAACCGGATTTAATTGCTCATGACGATTTTCATTCCATACCGTTACCTTTGCCATTATATGAACACTCCTTATTCATTCAGTTAATCTCAGTATAAAAAATTCGCGCCGTTTACGTAATACTTAAACATGCTGATTTTATATTCAAAAGTGTCTTCCTTTTTCAAATGAGCTGAAAAGACAGCTAATAATGACGCGTTTATTGATTCAACATTTCCAAAAGTGGTATACTTCAAAATGGAGGTCATGCCCATGCCTATCATAAAAACCTCCATTGATACGCATTCCGAAGCGATCAATGAAGAAGTCATTTATCAAAATCCGCTATTGTTTCTTAAAATTTGGGAGATTTACTCCGAAGCTGACTATTTCAGCACGCTTGAGAAACATCCATGGCACTATCATAAAGAAGTAGAATTCCTCGCTATTATTGAAGGTCACTTAGGTGTGCAAAGCAAGCACGGCTATGCCGTCCTCGGACCAGGCGATGTTATGGTGCTAGGCGCCTCCCAGCCACATCGCTCCCACAAACCACTTTCGGAAGTACAGCACTATGTTGTATTTCAGATAGATTTGGGCAAACATTTTGACCAGAGTACGATGCCTTATTTGAATTGCTTCTCCGAGCTGACAGAGCCGCTAGATAAGCTTAATTATATTTTTGACATGAACGAAACAGCCAAGCAAGAAACCCATGCCTTCATTTTGGAAATATTCAAAGAGTCGCAAACGAGGATGAGAGGCTACGAGATTGCTATCAGCTCAATTATAAAGCGATTGCTGCTTCTGCTGCTTAGAAGCGACAGCCGAAACCTGCTGAACGATACAGAGGAAATTGAACTAAATCGATTACGACCCGTTCTCGATTATGTGGACACCCATTTAAGCAGCAAGCTGTCCGTAGAGGATGCTAGTTCTTTGCTTAATTTGAGCTACCACTACTTCATTAAATATTTCAAAAAAACGATGGGCGTCTCTTTCGTTGAATACGTCAACTATAAACGAATTAAACGATCCGAGCTGCTGCTGCTGACGAGTGAGCTAAGCATCATGGATGTCAGCTACGAGGTCGGCATTACGAACATGGCCCAGTTCTATAAGCTCTTTAAACGGCAAAATCAGTGCTCACCACGAGAATACAAGCTGCGCATGCGCAGCGAATCCAGAGTTGCGATGGAAGGCATGAAGTAAGTTAAAATACAAAACGACCGCTCTCCCGTAAAAAACGAGAAGCGGTCGCTGTATGTTTTATATTATGCTTTTCTTTGAGAAAACGGTAGGTGACATTTCCTCTCCTGCCAGCTTATTTCCCCGCGTGACATGTACCTCTTTATCGAGAATAACGTGATCAAGGCTAGAATCCTCATCAATCACACATTTCTGCATCACGATACTATTTCGAACAACGGCCCCTTTCCCGATTCGAACGCCTCGGAATAAGATACTATTTTCCACAGTTCCCTCAATAATACAACCGTTAGCCACCTGTGAATTTTTAACGATGGCACTACTCGCGTATCTTGCAGGCGGTTCATCCTTGATTTTGGTGTAAATAACACCCGGCTCGTAAAATAGAGATTTCCATACCTCAGGATTCAACAGCTCTTTGCTGTGCTTAAAATAATTTTGAACGGAATTAATGACGGCCAAATATCCTTTATATTCGTAGCCATACACTTTTAACTCGTTCAGATTTCGAATAATGACATGCCGGACAAGGTCATAGTAGTTTTGATTCACACTTTTTTTGACCAGATTAATAAGCAGCTCTTTCTTAATGATGATCATCCGCATATAGGCTTTGTTGCTTTCCTTGTTCTGGCGATTTTCTGTCATACGTACGACTCGCCCATCCCGAGCCAAGTCAAGCGTAATGAGGTTAGAGAAATCGTCACGATCAACGTCCATTTCCTTGTAGATGACAGTAATATCTGCATTTGTGCGCTTATGATTTTCTACAGCTTCCGTATAGTTGATATTGCAAATCATATGACTGCTTGAAACGATGACGTACTCCTCCGTGCTGCGGGCAAAATATTCGAGAGAACCGTAAAAATTTTGCAAATCGCCGTTAAAGCCGGGAACATTGCTATTGTTAGGGGGCAAAATAAACAATCCTCGGTATTTCCGATCCAAATCCCACTCTTTCCCAGAACCCAAATGGTCAATGATGGAACGATAATTGTTATGAGCGAGTACTGCCACATTGTTAATTCCGGAATTCACCATATTGGATAATACAAAATCAATCAATCGATATCTGCCGCCGAAAGGTACCGTCGCTGTCGCTCTTGAGTAGGTCAGTTCATGCAAGAGCGGCTGATTAATGCTGAGATTGATGACGCCTAGAACATTATTCATCGCATTCACTCCTATATCAATTGAGAAGAAATGACCATGTTTTCACCGATTAGAGTGATTTCAGCCGCATCACCCGCGCTGCCTACAATCGCGCCATCTTGAATGACAGTGCCCGAGCCGATGATCGCTTTATGAATCGTGACATTGTTCCCAATCTTTGCGTCCGGCATAATAACCGAGTCTTTGATGAGGCTGCCTTCACCAACATGAACACCGTAAAAGAGTACGGAATGATCCACTTCCCCAAAAACCATACATCCTTCATTCACTAAGGAGCCTGTCACTTTGCCGGTAGATGCGATATGATGAGGAGGCTTGTTAGGGTTTTTAGCGTAAATTCGCCACTTCGCATCATGAAGCGTAAACGGTGGATTTTCAAGAAGAAGGTCCATATGTGCTTCCCACAGGCTTTCAACGGTTCCAACATCCTTCCAATAGCCGCTAAAACGATAGGCAAAAATAGAATGGCTGCTGTAGAGCATCGATGGAATAATGTCTTTGCCAAAGTCATTGCTTGATTCAGGGTCCTGCGCATCTGCAATTAATTTCTTTTTTAATACATCCCAAGTAAAAATATATATGCCCATGGAGGCGAGATTATTTTTGGGCAGCTTCGGCTTTTCCTCAAATTCAATAATTCGGTCTTCATGATCCACATCCATAATGCCGAATCGGCTTGCTTCATGTAATGGGACTTCAATTACGGCGATCGTAGCATCCGCTTTCCTTGCCTTGTGCTGCTCGAGCATGAGGGAGTAATCCATTTTGTATACGTGATCACCGGAAATAACTAAAACATATTCAGGATCATATTGTTCGAGATAATGAATATTTTGATAGATCGCATGCGCCGTCCCTTTATACCAGCTCCCGCCTCGTTGCTCCATAAATGGAGGAAGCACGGTAACCCCGCCATTTTTTCGATCCAAATCCCATGAGCTGCCTATTCCTATGTAAGCGTTCAGTACCATCGGTTGATACTGAGTCAGTACCCCAACCGTATGAATACCTGAGTTGCTGCAATTGCTTAACGTGAAATCGATGATCCGATATTTGCCGCCGAAAGGCACAGCTGGCTTTGCTAGCTTAGACGTGAGATGGCTTAATCTTTTTCCTTCACCGCCTGCAAGCAGCATCGCTACACATTCTTTTTTTTGCATTCGGCTCACTCCCCATCGTAAAAAAATTAGATACTCCAAAATGTTGTTTGAATTTTCTGATAATTATAAACACACCTCCTCCTTACTATATGTATTCAAAAATTTATTTAAAATGTAAGCGTATACAATGTTGTAAAAATTATATTACCTCCTCGTTAGAAGGAAGTCAACAGCAGTTAATTATTATTTTAAATGACTTATTTTTGCAATTTTCGCAGTGTTTAAGTGCGTAAAATATGCTCCTGTTAATGTTGTCAGATTCACTCACAAAGCCACCTATATTAGCGAAAATAGCTCATCTTTTATCACGAATTTAGTAATGATTTGTCTATATCCCCAAAAAAACAGCTCGTTCCTTAGTTAAGGACGCGCTGTTTTTTGGGTAGGCATAGCTTTTGAATAAAAAAGATCAAGGATTAAAAAGGCCTTCAGGCAGCTTGGCCTCCCAGCTTCTTGCATTGAGCCCTAGTGCGTGGAGAACAACTGCCGCCGTATCTGTAATCATTAGCTCACCTTGAAGCGTGGCATTATGTTTAATTCCAGGGCCAGTGCAGCCCCAGAAGATCGTTTTGTCCAGTGGGTGATCGCTGCCATGCTGATAAGCCTGCTCTCCGCCGCCCCCATGATCGGAAACGACAATAATCAAGCTGTCTTTCAGAAGTCCCGTCTCTTCAATGGCTTGTAATATGATTCCTGTACTTTCATCCGTCTCTTCTATGGCAAGCAGCTGTTCAGGTGTATTGAATCCATGCTGGTGCCCCGCTCCATCGGGTAAGTCTAAGCCGATAAACATCAGCAACACATCGGGATTCCCCTTAATATATTCAGCAGCCGCAAGCGAAAGCTCACGGTCATTCATCGATACTTTATGCACACCAATCGTCGATTCGATAATGCCATCGTTAATTGGATTCCAGACGCTGAACGCCGCCATTTTGGCATCTGGCATGTTATCCCGAACGATTCGAAAAATGGAAGGATATTGCGATTGCTCGGGAAACGTATGTTCACTGGCGATATCATTCGTAAGACCATGTTTTTCAGGACCTACTCCGTGAAGAAGCGATCCCCAGCATTGCGCACTAATCGTTGGTGAGACCGTTTGAGCGTCAAATGTGAACGTACCTGTACGAATTAATCGATCCAAATTAGGTGTATGCGCATCTTTCACAAAATTCCCTGCTCCATCCCAACCTATAATGAACACCCGTGCTATTTTCTCCATTCATCATTTCTCCTCTTCTATATGAAATAAGTGCTACCCCAATCCGACTCATGATTTCCATGTTTATCATACTCACCTACCTTTACAAAGTCAACATAAAAACAACTAATAACAACTAAAAACACATTTTTAGTTTTTGCTTTATTATTTTTTGAATATTTTGTTGTTTTCTATTATAAGGACTTTGCTTCGGTTCACTTAAAAGCTGTTATACATATAATGGTGGAGGCCAAGGAAATGGATGAAATAAAAGGAGGCTAATGATCAACATGACCGAAGAACCAAAGACGCCATTTGACTATAAGACGTATTGGGACAACAATTACTCCCAAGGCGGCACATCAGGCAGCGGCTCTTACGGTGTGCTGGCGGACTTTAAAGCGGAGGTAATTAATTCTTTTATAAGCGAACATGGGATTCAAAAGGTAATCGAATTCGGATGCGGGGATGGAAACCAAATATCATTAATGAGCTATGAACAGTATTTAGGTTTGGACGTAGCCAATTCCTCCATCGATATTTGCGCGCAAAGATTTGCCGGTGATCGCTCCAAAAGCTTTCTCTCCTACAACCCTCGACACTTCGTTAACCATGGTTATCTAACATGCGAGCTCGTCGTTTGTTTAGACGTTCTTTACCATATTACGGATGACCATGATTTCAACAAAACGTTGAACGACATTTTCTCATGCGAGGCGGAGTATGTCATTTTATATACACGAATTACAAGCGCCGACGAGCCAAACGTCGTGCCGACGATTCGAGATCGGGATATTTTAAATCATTTGAAAGCCTATAGCAACTACAAAGTTGAGCGTATTATCGAACAAAAACATAAGCATTTATCATCTGCGAGCTTCATCATATTGCAAAGAGAAAAGTGATTGATGATGACCATAAATACAAAAAGGAGTGCCCTACAAGTCATTACTYCTGACCTGTAGGACACTCCTTTTATTTATCTTTGTGCATAATGCGGTTCTCAGTCATCCCAGCATTCCACGTCTTCCAAACCTTTGACGCTGCTCTTAACAAATTGTGGATCACGCCCTGCCTTCTTCTGCTGCATATAGTTCCGCAGCACATCAAAGGCGATTCGTGATAAAAGAGTAATGGCGATGAGATTGACCACCACCATCAGTCCCATGAACAAATCTGCTAAATCCCAGACAAGCTGCACTTTGGCAACCGACCCGAAAATGACCATCGCCAGCACACAAATACGGTATAGCCATAACCAGACTTTACTAGTGTTGAGAAACTCAATATTCGTTTCCCCATAATAATAATTGCCCATCAATGTGCTGAACGCGAACAGAAAAACCATGATGGCTAGGAATCCCGATGCCCATGAACCCATATGTACGCTCAGAGCTGCTTGCGTGAGTTCAATTCCGCCTAGTCCCTGCTGTTCATATACGCCTGACAGCAAAATAATAAATGCTGTACTCGTACAAATGACTAAGGTGTCAAACAGAACACCAAGCGCTTGGATCAAGCCTTGCTTCGCCGGATGGCTGGTCGTTGCGGTAGCTGCAGCATTGGGTGCACTGCCCATCCCTGCTTCGTTAGAAAATAAACCGCGTTTTACGCCATGCATAAGCGCTGCGCCAAGTGAGCCGCCGGCTACTTGTTCTATTCCGAACGCATTTTTTACAATTAAAGCAAGCACTGCCGGCATATCTGTAATATTTATCACAACAATCGTAAGAGCTACCCCAATATACAAAACCGCCAGCACAACCACAATATATTCGGATAGCTTGGCGATCCGCTTAACACCGCCAATAATGATAACAGCAAATATCGCTGTCATAATCAATCCCACTGCCAGTCGATTGGTGCCAAAAGAGTTCTCAAAAGCAATCGTAATCGTGTTCGACTGCACAGCATTAAATACGAGCCCGAAGGACAACGTAATTAAGATCGCAAATAAGGCGCCCATCCACCGCTTCTTTAAACCCGCTTGCATATAATAAGCTGGGCCTCCGCGGAAGCTCTCTCCGTCCTTAATCTTGTAAACCTGAGCAAGCGTACTTTCTACGAAGCTTGAGGCTGAACCAATAATCGCGATGATCCACATCCAGAACACAGCCCCTGGTCCACCTAACGCGATCGCGATAGCGATTCCGGTAATATTCCCTGTTCCTACACGAGCTGCCATACTAATGCAAAACGCCTGAAATGGTGAAATGCTGCCGCGCGGACCGCTTGTGGACTCAAACAGCAGACGGAACATTTCCTTTAACATACGCAATTGCAGTACATTTGACCGCAGGGTGAAGTAAAGGCCAATTGCAATAAGCATAACAATCAACAGCTTCGACCATAAAAAATCATTCACAATACCAATTAAATCTTGAATCATTTGCTCCATTTGTTTCCCTCTCGATGTCGTTCTAAGAATCCATTCATAGTTATACTTCCCAAGGCAAGGAATTAATAACAATATAATTTCATCTATTGATGTGATTGCTCGAATACTCATTTGTGTAGGAATATGTAATCTTTTGCTACCATCAATCTAATATTCGGAAGAAACTATGATAGCACAAACGTTATGTTTTTCAAAATACACATATTGGTTTCTGCTCATCCTGTTGTTTATTTTCGATAAGAACAACTGTATAATTATTTTCTTTAAACTTTATATGTACAAATTCAAGGAGGCAAATCATGAGTGAAATTGCTAAAACGCCACAACCGCCTTATTATGCTGTCATATTTACATCAGAACGAACAGCAATTGAGAACCAATACAAGGAAATGGCGGATGAAATGGTGAAGCTTGCTTCCGTTCAACCGGGGTATCTTGGTGTAGAAAGTGCGAGAGAAGGACTAGGCATTACCGTGTCTTATTGGGAATCCCTTGAAGCGATACAAAAATGGAAACAAAATGAACGGCATTTGGTCGCACAACAACAAGGAATAGCGGAATGGTATAGCAGTTACAAAACAAGAGTTTGCAAGGTCGAACGGGATTATGGTTTCGAAAAAAACTAAACAAATAAGCATGGCGCMGCATCATAAAATACATCGTACGACTACGCAAAAAAGCTGACTTCGGGCTATCCCAAAATCAGCTTTTTCGGCAATCGACTACGTAGAACTCGGGGGTGATGATGTTCCCGAAGAATGATGAAGATATGCGATTGCTTCCGTTCGGCTCGAAACCTTCAGTTTTTTATAAATCGCACTCAAATAATTTTTTACTGTACCCGTCGTTAAAAACAATTCAGAAGCGATAGCTTGATTCGACTTCCCTTGTTTCAATTGCATTACAATATTTCGTTCCTGTGCGGACAAACCATTCAGCATGTCATCAGTCTGCTCGATTGAATAAGGCTCGGAAATTTGTTTGGGTGATCCTTGTTCATGCTGTTCTGGAAAGTTAAGAGCCTGTACAAGACGTTTCTGAATACGACTGGGATAATTGATTCTCCCCTCTAAACAATCCTGAATCGTAGAGAGAAGCTTCTTAGTCTCAACCCCTTTAACTAAAAAGCCGTTAGCTCCATGCCGTATCGCTTCCCATATGTATTCTTCATCCTCGAATGTTGTAAGAACGAGCACTTTGGTATCCGGAAATTCCGTTTTGATTCGTTTTGTAGCTTCCAAACCATCTAACTTCGGCATATGGATGTCCATCAAAACCAGCTCAGGACGGTGCAATCGTACTTGCGCTATCGTTGCCAACCCATCACCCGTTGTAGCTGCAACTAAATATTCTTCCTCCATACTTAAAATAGCTGCCAAACCATCGCGAATTAAGGGCTGATCGTCTGCTATCACAATCGTTCTTTTAGACAATTTGCTCCCTCCGCTCTATCGTTTTCGTCTGAATAGGTATGCTTATGTCTAGTGCTACACCATCGGCAGCACGCTCGTTCAAAATCGTTAGTTCTCCGCCAATTTCCTTCACTCGCTCATTCATCGCTTTCAAACCAAAACCATGAACAAATTGCGATGGAACTTTTCCGTTATTGGATAAAATAAACCGGATCTGCCCATCACGATGAGTTAGCGAAAACTCAAAATGGGTACTGCAACCATGCCGAATACCATTAGTAAGGCCTTCTTGCAATGCCCGATAAATCGTTATTTCGACTATTGGCAGCAGTTCAGGCAATGCGGCATCAATCTCGCATGTAATTTCCACCTGAGTTTGTCTCTTCGTTTCATCGATCAGCTTAATAAGCTCAGGTATAAAAGGTTGATCTAGAACATTTTCATGCAGCAGCTGTACTGAGCTTCGCACATCATCCAAACCATTATGAATATATTCTTTCGTTCTATTGATCATATCTTTTGCAATCGCATAATTGTTTTTCTCAATCGCATGTACTGCTGTTTGCAGGCCGGCTAACGCTGATGTTAACGTATGTCCAACGGAATCATGAATTTCACGGGATATTCTAGTCCGCTCTTGTAATTGTGTTTTCTTTGCTAACTCAATGGATGCGATTCGCAGCTGTTCATTGTCTTTGGCCAGCTGATTCTTTTGCTGAAAAGCAATTTTTGCAAGGAGGCTTATCCCAAAAATTGCAAAGTAGTCGATGATTCGAGGCAACATATAAGCTATTTCTTTAAAGGGCGGGAATTGGCGATAAACCAAAAGTCCTAGTACAAAACTAGCATAGCTCAACGTAGTAAAGATAATGGACAGTTTTCTGCTGTGATAAAAGCTAAATTCTCCAACGAGAATTAAAATATAAATTTGTGCAAAAAAGCTGTCCGACCCTATTGATATAACAGATGCCAAGATTAATTGAATAGATAAGCTCAATATGCCTATCCATCCTTCTAGGTTAATCTTTAGGATGTAATTTCGAATGAAGACGATTGCTATATACGTACATACCAGCAATAAAAGCAAAGCAGATAGCTTGCTCGTATGAAACAATAAGCAAATCGTCGCTCCTATTACAATGATGAACAAGATGTGAGTCATTTTGTTATTTAATTGTACATCCATAGTAATGCCCCCGAGTGGGATGATAGATTTACCATTTATTTTATCATAAACATGACTTAAGTCATATGTTCGAGGTAAAAGCAGTCGAAAAATGACGAAAAAGCGATTTTCTAATGATCTTCTTCATCTAGAATAAGCCTTTCGTATTATCTATAATGAGAAAAGTTGGATAAACAATTAGGATTAGCAATGTTTTTTTCTGCAGGTGAGAGTAAAAAAGTTCAAGGGAGACTTGTAGAAATGCTTGTGATAGTATGGAACGCAATCGGTTGTTTGCTTCTCATTTTAAGTGTGTTTTTCTCAATCCGCTTAATACTAGAAGGTAAGTATAAACAGTGAAACTCTCCTATGAAATTA
Source organism: Paenibacillus sp. 01T424 (assembly GCF_056398745.1). NCBI lineage: Bacteria > Bacillati > Bacillota > Bacilli > Caryophanales > Paenibacillaceae > Paenibacillus > Paenibacillus sp. 01T424. The sequence continues at coordinate 77,817 of NZ_JBFTPZ010000002.1, forward strand.
AGAAACCGTCACATGAAGCGATATTTAATAATAATTACGATATAGAAAATGAAGATGTTAACGATTTTCTAATTCGAAGATTAGATTTTGTTATGCAAAGTTTTGCAACTCGTTATCGCCTTACACAGCGCGAATCAGAAATTCTCATCCTTTCCGTTGTATATGGTTTTACTAATCGCGAGATCTCCGAAAAATGCGTGATCAGTGAAAAGACGGTCAAAAATCATCTATCAAATCTAATGAACAAAATTGGCGCTCGATCCATGCGTAAACTATTTTCACTGCTGCTCTTCCATGCCTTATCCTCTTAAAAGCAATCCTCCTGCCATACGGCAGCCATTTAACCAATCCACAACCAATAGCGAAAATGTAGATGCCCTAACAACATGAAAAACCTACCATAAAGGTAGGTTTCATGTTACTGGAACAAATGTAAAATAGCCTGTGGATTTTGATTAGCCTGAGCGAGCATAGCTTGTGCCGTTTGATTCAGAATACGCGATTTGGTTAAATCCATCATTTCTTTTGCCATATCAGCATCACGTATTCGTGATTCTGCTGCGGTTAAATTTTCGGCATAATTTCCTAAGTTGTTCGCTGTGTGTTCTAATCGATTTTGCAATGCTCCATAAATCGTTCTATAGTTTGTAACTCTTGTTATGGCATGATCTGCTTGAGCTAGCGATTCACTAGGTATGGCCGGCGGTAAAATAGACATATTGGCAATACCCAATCCTTCCAGCTTCACACTGAAAAGGGGAATAATTATCGATTGATTTTCGTTTGCCCCGATTTGAATATCAAGTCGAGGCGGAATATAGTCAACATCCTTTATGTCCGTAGTAACCGTTTCAATAATTGAATCAATTTGACTTGTCGTTTTATTCGTTACGAGGTAAACATCTTTCTTAAAATTAAAATGATTTAGCACAATGCCAAATTCTAAAACAGCGCCATCATCAAGATCCGTCGTTCCCCATGTCGGAGTGATGAAATTGGGACCTAAGTTATCCGATTGCAAAATATCGCTTCCCGTTGTTAATGTATTAGGCTTAACGTAGCTTCCGCCATTCAGGAATGAAAAATCGTAATTCACAAGATCATTTGATAGTTCAAACACAGTCCCTGAACTCGGTATTTCCGTTTGATTAGCAGTAACGCCTGTGGGAACTCCGCTGGAGGACGAAATATTATATGATCCGTCGTATTCCGGCTTAAAACCAGCACTAAATTTAATTTGTTTATCATCTATACCGGAATGATTTCTAATTTTAAACTCTGCTTTAAAAGCCGACCCGTCTGTCGACATAATCTTTTCAATTTCAATACCATCTTTTTCATAAACAGCTGTAATCGCACTCGAGGTTATAGCCGAGCTCGTTAAAGTAAAGTTATCAAGAGTATGAGAGATACCGTCTATTTCAACAGTTATGAACCGATCTTCAAATCCGCCAAAATCAGGGTACTGTCCGACTGTAGTTCCACTTGGAATAAGCTCAGTCTGAAAAAACACATTATTAATAGAGAAATGCTTAATATCAAGCTCTTTATATCTAGGATCGCTGACTAGTTCTCTTCCATAATAATAGGTACCTGTAGTTGTTGTCTCTGTATGGATATGTTCATTTTTTTCGTAATTGTTATACCCCTCACGTTCATCAGGTGAAGTAATGGGTGTGACTGAAGCGTTAAAATTGTTAACGTTACCGATCGTTGTATTCGTATTCGAAGATTGAGCGGTTACGGGAACCTCAGTCATACCAATTGGAAAAAAGGATGTTGTCCGTTCATTAATTATAGTCGTTGGAGGAAACGGTCCCGATGTATTTACTTTAATCGTATGACTTGAACGGTCGGCTAATATTTGAAAGTCATCACGTCCCAAAAGATTAATGGTATTGAATTCCGTTTGGGTAGCAATTCTATTTATTTCTTCTTTAAGCTGTTGAATTTCTTGGTCAATTTTCTGCTTGTCCTCAAACGTATTCGTATCATTCATGCCTTGAATAATCAATTCTCTTTGTCGTTGAATAATATCCGTTATTTCCTGGTATCCGCTTTCAGCAGTCTGAATAAGCGATATCCCATTTTGAACGTTTTTATGTGCTTGATCTAACCCTCTGATTTGAGCTCTCATCTTCTCTGAAATGGCTAGTCCTGCTGCATCATCAGCTGCACGATTAATGCGAAGACCCGAAGACAGCTTTTCCGATGCTTTAGATGTTTGGATATTATTTTTCTTTAAACTATTATGAGCGTTAATAGCAGATGGGTTATTATTAATTATCATTATGGCTTCTCCAGTTCGTTTATCAAGCGAAAGTTTAATTAGTTTACAGTTAAAACACAGACTTCGGAACTACTTATATCTACAATTCTAGACCAATGTACCCAAAACCTCCCAAACATTAAAATAAATTTCCTTAGGTGCTCATTTTTCTATAAACAAGCAAAAAACAAAAAAACGCTCGAAAATTCAAGCGTTTTACGATTATTTTATAGTGTACTTCAGCATAGTTGCTCTCGCGCGAAAGCATCACACCACTAAGCTCCTTCACTCATACGACTGCACAGGCTGGACTCCCTCATGACTTACCGTATCTATGACAGCTTGAAAAAGATTCGGCGGGTACTCCGCAATGCGATGGCACAAGTACAAATACCATTCATGTCCATAAGTAAGATAAATCCTGATCGGATATCCTGCTGCTTTCAGCTTGCTGCTCAAATCTGGACGAATGCCATACAGCATTTCAAACTCAGCATTAGAGCTTGATCCCACTCCTTGATTAAGAAGTTGTTCAATAATAGACTCATCATGGGTAGCGATCGATACACGATGTCCTTGGCGGAGCGCGCTCTCGACAAGTTCAACATAACGATCATTTAGCGCAGGAGTACGAGGTAACGAGTATTCACTGGATTCTTGATACGCGCCTTTGACGATGCGGATACGGCTAGGTGAGGATATAGCTGCCAAATCCTGCGGTGTTCTTTTCAAATGCGCCTGCAACGTAATGCCGACATTCGGATAAATAGAAGCTGCTCGCTCAAAAATAGACAGTATTCTGTCCGTCTTCGAGGACTCTTCCATACTAATGAATAGTTCAACACCAGCTTTCTGCGCCTGCTCAGCTAGATTCATAAGATTCGAATAAGCAAGCTCCTTATCCAGCGAGAGCCCGATATGTGATAGATCAAATGATACTCGTGCGGAAAGCTCATTTTGCCGAGCTTCATGGATGAGCGTCATCATTTCTGCAACTGCTGCCTCACATTCAGCGACATCAGCTGTATTCTCGCCGATATACTCGAGTGATACCGCGTATCCTTAGGAGGAAAGCTCGCTTGCTGCTTCAACTCCATCTTGCCTTGCTTCACCCGTTACATACCGAGCAGCTGCACGTCGCAGCATTTGGTTCAGCTCTGGCGTTTGCTCCACATATGACTTTAGGTCAGGACGACGAGCGATAGATTTGAGCGCTGCTGTAAATTGTTTTTCTAAGTCTGATCTGTAATGCATAATGGTTCAACCACTCCTTTATTCAAGTAAATCTAAGTTTACAAGCTAGGCAGGAAGCGGTATTGTATAAAATTGCTCCATTTCAAATAGACAAAGCATATTTTTGCGGCGTTGCCCCAACGATTTTGACAAATGCTTTCGAAAAGTGACTCTGATCATAAAAGCCCACTTCTGCTGCAATTTCGGATATTGGTCGCTGCTTGGTCAATTCCAGCTTTGCATGATTGATTCTCAGCAAAATCTGATAAGCGTGCGGAGGCAGATGGCTCCATTTCTTAAATAGACGAACAAGATGAAATCTGCTGATACCCGCTTCATTCTCCAGCTGTTCCAACGTAACATTTTCGTCATAATGCGCATGCAGATACTCTTTTATCAGTTTGACGTACTTTTGATCCTGTTTACGCTGTGATTCATGTTCAAGATCTTCCGTATTCTGACTAACGAGTGCTTGTACCAGCTCAATTAAAGCCGTTTCGATTTCAAGCGGAGTACCTTTGCTAATAAGTGCCTCCATCGTCCGGTTTATTTGCAATCGACAAACATTATTTTTACCCTCTTCCAGCAAGTACGGGATATCAAGCTGGCCAAGCTCTGTATGATTAAGGCCTTGAAACCATTCGGGCTTGATGAAAAGCATCTTGTACTGCCACTCCATATCATCAAGAGGATGACAAGCATGCATCATTTTCGGCGGAAAACTAATGACCCTTCCCGCTTCAACTTGAAGCAGCGTTCCATCGCACCATGCGCTCGTTTCACCCTCATCTATAAGTCCAATCGAATATTCCTCATGAAAATGCTTTTGATAAGCAAGATCGCTCCTCATACATCGTTTTGCTTCCAAAAAAGGCAGCGAATCCTCGCGGTAAAAGGTCACAGTTGACATGCTTGTGTCCTCCTCTTAGGCTTCAACTTAACTATTCCATAAGCTTTATTATATCATGATTATAGTGAACCAATGGACATCCATATACACAAAAAAACACGCCCGAATTGGCGTGTTCTTCTTAGTAGCGTATGATGGAGTTTCACAATTGAATTTTTCTTAGTCCAGCTTAATTCCAAAACCGCTTCCTAGGTTGTTCCCAGCAACTAGAAATGCTTTCGCACTGCGCTGTAAGCTTGTTTCCTCTTCATAACTGAATGGGTCTGCACTTAATCGGTTGAATATTCTTTGCTCTGCTTCCCTTGAAGCCTCATCGATATCATAGATGTAAAAATGCTTTTGAAACTGCAATATATTGGAGCCATGACTTAAAATCTTATTTAAATCCGGATAAAGCAGCCACGAATGACAAATGTACACTGGAGATATTCCTCTAAAAAAAACTCTGGCTAATTCAAAGGACTCTTCTACGCCCTGTTGAGAAAGAGGTTCGCCTTGTGGAATATGTACATTAAGCACAATTTGATTTTTAAATATTTTTTGTCCTTCTACCTCTAAATCACGATCTATAGCAAAAGGCTGAAATTGCAATCTGCCCAATCGGAATAAACGAAGCTGAACATGCTCCTGCAGCCAATTATATTCCTCGATTCCGTATTCATTAAAATCTCGCTTGCAGTTTAAACACCAGATCTGAATATCTGAGAAGGTATCATAATAATATTGATCACTAATCCCTCGTATCTGGTACTCCTCATACGCATCTACAGCAAATCTAACAAATAAATACAATAACAATTTCCGATAACCTTTTGTTTGCTTTACCTTTTCAAAAATTGAATATCGATCTGAAAGAAAATGTTGTTTATATTGACTATACTCCTCTTCCTTCATAGGATACGCATATACTTGCCGCCGAGCAGCCTCGTTAAGCCTAATCCCCTCACAAAACTTTGTTATGTCCAAGACAATTCCACCTCTTTTTTCATCAAATCAGGTAAAAGATTTATTTATAGTCAATCTCCCCTGATTATATTGAAAAAATTGTACTCCTTGAATATTTTTTCATCAAGAGTAAAGTTTTGATCTATTCAATTAATTTTCCTTTTATCTTGTCAACCCATTTGTCCCCTCTCAAAGTCTACCGCTGCCAATAGTTATCGTCAAAGAGAGAGGGTCTATCCCGAAAGTAGCTGTAGCTACCTTTAGAACAGACCCTTTTCGCTGATGTGTATATACAGCAAGTAGAACCAAATATACTTCACACTCAAGCTCACCAATCGCTTCTATCCTGCATATATGCAGGGTAGAGGCTTGTATGCGATGCGGATAGGCGTCTATGTTGCACACCATACAACATAGAGACCGATTAGTTAGCTAACCATTGAAGTTTTCAACATTTTATTGCAAATATACAGGATAGGTGAGGTATACACGCTTATAAGGAATAAGTTACTGCATATGTGCAGGATAACAAGGTAGTTAACCACATGCTGGCCTTAAACTACCTCAAGATAAAACCTCTTACCGTTAGGTTGTCTGCTCATCTTGCACAAAATTTAACACCCGGTCATCCATATGAAAATGCTTTTGATAGGCAAGATCGCTCCTCATACATCGCTTTGCTTCCAAAAAAGGCAGCGAATCCTCGCGGTAAAAGGTCACAGTTGACATGCTTGTGTCCTCCTCTTAGGCTTAAACTTAACTATTCCATAAGCTTTAGTATATCATGATTCTAGTGAACCCATGGACATCCTTATACACAAAAAACACGCCCGAATTGGCGTGTTCCATCTTTATATGTTCACCTCGAATACTTCCTTCGCAACTTGAATCGCCGACACAGCTCGCGGCCATCCAGCGTAAAACGCCAGATGGGTCAACGCTTCGATCAGTTCTTCTTCGGTCAGACCGTTCTCTTTTGCAAGGCGGAGATGATAAGAGAGCTGTTCTGTAAGTCCACCGGTGACTAGTGCTGATATCGTAAGGAGACTGCGTTCCCGAAGCGATAATTGTTCTCTTCTCCACACGTCACCGAAGAGTACTTCTTCCGAATATCGCACGAAAGTAGGTGCAATATCCCCAAACGATTCTCGGGCAGTTGATTTGATTTTTTGATGTTTCATTCTTATGCCTCCCCTTAGTTGTCTGGACGTTCGATCATTTGTGCTACGCCGTTACCGAATGACCAGTCCTCGAATTCCGTATCGACCAGTACGACGAAAACGTCTTCTTTCCTCATGTTAAGCGTATTTGATAATCGTTCGGCTAACTTTGCGTAAAAGCTTTTTTTCTGCTCGGTGCTTCTTCCGGATTTGAGCGTAATTTGAATATAGAGTAGCCCGTCACTTCGCTCTATATTTAAGTAATTCCGGCTAAAATAAAACTCGCTTTCTTTGTGTGAATGGAAAACTTGAAAGCAATCATTCTCCGGCACGTTAAAATGCTGAATTAGTGCATTCATAATCGCCTGGCTTATGATGGGTAGCTGTTCTTTCCCATATTGGTTTTCCATGTAACTTACTCTGATGAATGGCATTTTATATCACTCCTTCAATGGGATAACTTAATTTTACTCCCCGCTAATTTATTTGTATAATTGAATAAAATGATATTTTAATTCAATTATACCGATGGAGATATGTGCTATGGACTTAAAGGAACTAATTACGTTTCGAACCATTATTCAAGAAGGAAACTTCACCAAAGCGGCCGCAAAATTGAATTACGCGCAGTCTACGATTACTAATCAAGTCCAGCGGCTGGAGAAGGAATTGGGCATCCAGCTATTTAAGCGAGGATGGGATGCAGAGTTAACCGCTTCTGGACAAATTTTTGCCGTGGAAATTGACAAGCTCATTCAACACTGGAACCATGTAACTGAGCAAGCAAAAGCTTTGCAAAGAGAGGAGATTGGCTCCCTGCGCGTCGGAGGACTAGCATCGATATTCGAGCATGTGCTGCCAAGCTCACTGCGGCAATTCCAGGAACTTAAACCAAAAGTATCATGTCACTTTGTCAGCGGGAACACCGACTCCTTGTCACGAGCGGTACTCCAGAACCAACTGGACTTTGCCATATGCGGAGAGCCTGCCGATTTTTCTTCATTTAGTTTTGAGCCTCTATATAACGAGAATATTTCCTTCATTGTAGCGAACAACCATCCCTTGGCTGAAAGAAACGGAATAATATCCTTTGAAGAACTGCTTAACTATCAAATGATCGTTGGAGGAAATACCTGCTTGTATTATCTGCGGTTAGCTAAGCAATATTCCCATTACACCGAAACCCCTTTTCTATATACGGTGAATCAAATTTCGGCTATTCCTTCATTCGTTCAGAGAATACCTTCCGTTGGAGCCGTTCTAGATTCAACAGCGTTACCCACGAATGTTGTGAAAATTCACGTTGAACTGAAGAATTCAACCATTCCAGTCGGTTTGCTGCAATTACGTAACACGGAGTATAATTCATCATCCAAAAATCTTTTCATGCAATATGTAAAAGAGGAACTGCGGCGAAATGAAGTGTATTGAGCTTTCGTTTAGCACCAAAAATAAGGTCAACCAGAAGCTATGATGGCATCTTTCTCTTTTGGGTCTGTTGATGCTCACTTAAGCAAATGGCGGGCAAGTGAATTTTGACGTATAATCGAGGCGGGTTATGGAGCTAAACACACATAGGTTCTTACAGTGTGCGAAACTGCTAGGTTTGTGGTCTGTAAGCACATATATGCACTTATAGAGTTGCTGAAGCGTATGGTCATGGCGGGAAATGGAGCAATAAGCACACATAGGTTCTTACAATGTGCGAAACGGCTAGGTTTGTGGTCTGTAAGAACATATATGCGCTTACAGTGTTGCTGAGGCATATGGTCAAGGCTGGAAATGGAGCAATAAGCACGCATAGGTTCTTACAGCGTGTGAAACGGCTAGGTTTGTAGTCTGTAAGAACATATATGCGCTTATAGAGTTGCTGAGGCGTATGGTCGAGGCAGGAAATGGAGCAATAAACACACATAGGTTCTTACAGTGTGCAAAACGGCTAGGTTTGTTGGAGGGTGCCCCTGAAGCTTATTGCTTTTGGAACACCCTCTGATTTACTTCATCGCTAAACCCTAGGGTTAAAGCTAGATTTAGGTTGTCTGCTCATCTTGCACAAAATTCAACACCCGGTCATCCACCGCTGCGGATTCCCCTAGATCAGGCTGGTCGCTAAGCGTGATTACAGGCTCAGTCAAGAAACCATGCAGCTCAAAAAAAACAATTTCGTTGCGTCCCTTTCGCAGCAAAGGCCCTGGGATATAAAGCGCACGCTGAGGTCCAATCTCCCAGTACCGTCCCAGATTAAAGCCATTAATCCATGCTACGCCTTTATTCCAACCATCAAATCTTAAAAAAGTGTCCCCGATCGCTTCTACCTCAAAGGAACCTTTGTAAAATGCAGGAGTTTCTACATGTAATTCATGAGCATTCGTTCTCTCGTAGCGGACAGATGATAAAGAATCAGGACAAAGGGGAAGCGTCCGAATCGTCCAATTGTATAAAAATTGATTATCAAGGAGCACTCCTTCCGTAATCCCCTTCGGATCACGAAGTCGAGGACCGTAATTGATTCGCCCCATGTTCTCGACAAGAATATCGAGTCTTGCCCCATTTTCCGGAATGCTAATATCTAAGGGCTTAGGGTCCCAGCGCTCCACCACACCTAATAACTTGCCATCTAGAAATACTTGCGCTCGGTCACGAACCTCTTGAATATGCAGCTTCTGCCCAGATCGAGGTCCTTTTACCCATGTCGAATACAAAATAAAACCGTACGCCTGATCAAATTTCTCCATAGGCTGTATAATTGTCGATTTTACTGGCTCTGATAATTGGTCCAAATTATCAAGCAGTGTCGCGCTCTCTGACAGTGTCACTTTGCCATATGAATATTTAGGAATCGGCTGCGGCATCTCACAACCTGGCTCGATGCCGTGCTTAGCAAACACGCTGCGAACCGCCTCATACTTGCTCGTCACATCTCCCCACTCACTCAGCGGTGCATCATAATCATAGCTAGTTACCGTAGGCTCATACGTTTTAATATGATTGGCGCCATTGTAAAATCCGAAATTCGTTCCGCCATGAAACATATAAAGATTAACCGATGAACCACTCTCTAATATTTTATCCAATTCGTCAGCCACTTCAGCTGCATCACGAACATGGTGAGGCTCCATCCAATGATCGAACCATCCATTCCAAAACTCCATAACCATAAGCGGTTCTGTTTCTCTATACTCCCGATACTTTCCGAACGATTCCGCAACTCGCGATCCAAAATTCACTGTTGCATGAACATCCTCTATCGTGCCGCCGAGCAGCATCTCGTCAGTAGGTCCGTCAGAAGTGAAGAGCAGCACGTCTATCCCTCTTTGTACAAGCCCATCTCGAATATAGGTCAAATAGGAGGTATCATTGCCGTAGCTGCCATATTCATTTTCCACCTGCACCGCAAGAATCGGGCCACCCTGCGTAGAGAGCAGTGGAACAAGCTTAGGAATTAATACATCGTAATAAAGGTCTACCTTCRCCAAATAGGCACTATCCGAGCAGCGAAGCTGCATATCACTCTCTTTCAATAGCCATGCCGGCAATCCCCCAAATTCCCACTCCGCACAAATAAATGGGCTGGGACGAACAATCACGTGCAAGCCCAGTTGTCCCGCAAGCTCAATAAACTGGACGATGTCTGCCATTCCTTCAAATTGAAATTGACCCTCCTGCGGCTCATGCACATTCCAAGCAACATAAGTTTCTACTGTATTAAATCCACATGCCTGCAATTTCTGCAAACGATCCTTCCAATACTCTGGCACGACACGGAAATAGTGTACGGCACCCGACACTATACGGTAAGGCTCCCCATGCAAGTAATACTGCCCATCTCTAATCTCCAATTGACTCATGGTTTCCTCTCCCAACCTTAATAGTTTCCAATGCTAACATCGAATCTAATTACTATTAAACACGGCAAAACGTTTTATTATTGGCCGCTCTACCGACTCAAGTACAGTTAAACGTATTCTGTCCGTGGAAATTGGTTGGAAGAAATCTATTTTTTTGTGCCCAATTGCGCTCCCACGGATCATTTCTATCCATTCATTGCCGACTTGAACCTCTATCTTATAGTCCCGTACCCGTTCTCCATAAGCGATATCTTCCATAGTGATGATATGGTCGATGACAAGTTTCCGAGGCAGCACAAGTTCGATAACCTCTCCCTCGCCAAACAGCTCGGCAAGTGGATGATCAAACCTGCGACGAACCTCGTTTCCAAACGAAATAACCCGGTTCACATCTGCCTCTGGCATAAGTCCATGGTTATCTGGGGTTACATTCAAAAGCAGTGTTGCACCATGGCCAACCGACCGATAATAGATGTCCATTAATTGCTCCAAGGAAAGCAGCAGATGCTCCTCCTCAGGATGCCAGAACCATCGGTCCTTCCGAATAGGGACATCACATTCTGCCGGTACCCAGCGAGGTGTTTCAGGCAGCCATTTTAGATCTCCTTCACTAAACATGCTTACCCGAGCAGATTCAGCTGTATTCCAGCAAGGATAAGGGGCAAGGCCATCCTCATTCCCTACCCATCGGATCGTCGGTGCTCCCATATTAAACACCATGGCATCGGGCTGATGCTGCTTAATTAAGCTCATGATTCGTTTCCAGTCATACTCTCTTCCTTCTGAGCCCGCTCCATCGAACCAGATCTCAACGAGTGGACCATAACCCGTTAGCAATTCCTCCAGCTGACTAGCGTAGAAGAGATCATACGCTTCTGGATCGGAATAACATGGTTCATGTCTATCCCAAGGTGATAAATAAAGGCCAAAGCCAATTCCTTCTTCAAGGCAGGCATCTGCACAATCCCTTACGATATCGCCTTTGCCCTCTCTCCAAGGACTAGATGCAACCGAATAGTCTGTCGTTGCGGTCGGCCAAAGACAGAAGCCGTCATGATGTTTTGCCGTAAGGACGAAGTATCGGAAGCCTGCAGCCTTTGCCGTACGCACCCACTGGCGGGCATCAAGCTGGGCCGGATTAAATAGAGAAGGTGAGTCATTCCCATCGCCCCATTCCTGATCACAAAACGTATTCATTCCAAAGTGACAGAACATTCCGAGTTCAAGATCCTGCCAACGACGCTGCTGCTCGGTTGGCACTGATAATGATAATGATAAGTTAGCCATGCTGCATCTCCCTTTCCTTGCACTCTTAAGTTGCCATTGATCCGACACAAGAAAAAGGAGCTTTGCAGCAGCCATGTCTAGACTGCTCAAAGCTCCTCAATTTCGGTTTCAATTCACTTAACTTTATTTTGTTTCTTTCTCATCAATGATTCTCGTCGCTTCTTTTACCATCCATGCTTGTACATCGTCAATGGAATCGCTGCTAAGCATGAACTTGCTAAAGCCATCTCCGATAACTTTCGTCAAATCAGCAGTACTTGTCGTTACCACTTGTGAAGCATCCAAATATTTAATTTCAGGGCCAAACAATGTGTTTTTAAGCGATTCAACATCATATTTATCAGCGTTTGCACCGATCAAACGATCAAGTACGACGTTTTGGTCTGATTTTTTCCAGCCAGAGAATTCATTTCTTGATTCCGAATCAGTTGTTGTCATAAAGCGCATTAATTTGAATGAAGCTTCTTTATGCTTGGAAGTCGCACCCATTACTAGATGCCCTCCACCTACAAAGTACTTACCGCCTTCATAATCTTTTGGCTGCGCATTCGCAGGAGGAAGTGGAACTGGAGCAAATGCCGTTTTGAAATCATGCGGATATTGCTCCGTATTTCCTGGGTCAGGAATCATAAAGCTTCCGGAAAGAATCATAGCAGCACTTTCACTGAAAAATTCAGTACGATAGTTAAGCTTCGATGCAAGAACATCCGCATAAGGCTTAGCCGATTTATCTACCGTTTCCATGTCTTTGCGCAGCTGGAAGAAGTATTTATAAGTTGGATCAGCCAAGATCGTCGTTCCATCATCATAACGGAAAGGATCTTTCATCACCGTTTGGGCTGGAGCATTCATATACAATTCCCATGTATGGAAGTACGAACCGTACTGTTTATCCACGCCTTCGCCTTTGGTCAGCTTCTTGGAATAATCGCGGAAGTCATCCCATGTCCAACCGTATGTCGGCACTGGCAAGCCTGCTGCATCTAGGGCATCCTTATTCAATAGAATGAACTGGTAACCTGTAGACATCTGCATGCCGTAAGTTTTGTCGCCCACTTTTGGATTAACAAAATATTCATCCGCAGCAACGAGATTATTGGCAGCATAATATTCATCCAGCGGAGCTAGCGCGCCTCTAGTTGCTCTTTCGATAACCGCTGACGCGCTCGGAACGTTTACGACGTCGACCGCTTCACCCGAAGAGATTAGAAAATCAAGCTTTTTCAACATTTCCAAGGAATTACCCGGAACAAGAATGACATGCTCAACTTTAATATCCGGATTTTCTTTCTCAAATTCTTGCAGCATAGCTTTTGTACCAACCTCTTGAGCTGCACTGTCAAAATTGTAATACTTAATGGTCACTTGCTTGTCCGCCGTACCCTCAGACCCGGCAGCGTTTGAGCTTTTAGGCGAATTAGAATTACCTCCACATGCGCTTAGCACTGCAAAAGCCGCCAACAAAAGACAGATCGAAACTAAAAACTTGCGTTTACCCTTATGATTCATTTTTTTGCCCCCCTATTTAATAGCTGACTCATCTTCTTTCATCATCAGTATAAAGATTGGACGATTCATAGAAGAGTATAATTTTGAGGTAAAATGATTACTTTTTTGACTTTTTTTCAAATATCACCCTTTGACTCCGCCAAGGGCAATTCCGTTAATTACTTGCTTCTGCAATATAATAAATATAATTAATAACGGGATAATAGCTGACAGCGCGGCCATCATCATAATGGCATCATTCGTTGTATAATCATCCCTGAACAGGCTCATACCAAGCGGGATCGTATACAAATCCTTTGATTGCAGGAAAATAAGCGGATTCTGATAATCATTCCATGACCATATGAACTTTATAATAGCGACGGTAGCAAGAACCGGTTGGCACAGCGGAATGATAATCGAGCGGAAAATCCTTAAATGGCCAGCTCCATCAATTCTTGCAGCTTCCATATACTCATCGCTGATCCCCGCCATGAACTGGCGAAGCAGGAATGTGAAATAAATAGAAAACATCCCCATAAAAATAAGTGCAAAGTGACTATCGTAAATACCCAGCCAGCGAACCAGCATAAACCGAGGAATTAGGGTGGCTTGATCCGGTATAATCATGAACGAAATCAGAGCCATAAATACAAGACCTCTCCCTCTAAACCGGAGTTTGGTAAATGCAAAAGCTGCCATAGTGGAAAAGAGCAATGTGAGACATGTGACTATTAAAGCTATTTTAATAGAGTTGAAATAAATATGAAGAAAGTTTACATTTCCCATCCAAACTGCTTTAAAATTGTACAACACATTAATATTTTTAGGAATCCACTCAATGGGAAAACGCATAACATCCTTTTCAAATTTAAACGCTGATGAAATCATCCATATGAATGGAACTAGGAAGAAAATAGATATGGCACCCATGATAATGGTAACAATTATTTTTGATATATTTTTTCTTATGATAAGCAAACTGACCCCTCCCCCTTATAATGATTCTTCATTTCTGAATTTCCAGGTAACCGCAGTAATGACAGCAATAATCGCAAATAGCAGCCATGAGATTGAAGCCGCGTACCCCATGTTATAATTTACGAATCCTTCCTCATAAATCCGGAATACAATGACTGTAGAAGAATTGTCTGGTCCCCCTGCTGTCAAATAAGAGATGATATCAAATACTTTAAAAGAACCAATCAACATCGTAATAAACAAGAAGAACGTTGTCGGTCGAAGCAATGGAACCGTAATTTTGAGAAACTTGGTCATTGAAGTCGCACCGTCGATATCCGCCGCTTCATATAGTTCATTCGAAATACTTGTAAGACCGGCCAAATAAATAATAATCGTATAACCAAGCCCTGCCCAAGAAGTGATGATCGCAATGGCGATAAGTGAAGTTTTTGGGTCCACCAGCCACTTAGGCGGGTTGGAAATGCCTAGATCCATCAAAAACTGATTGATCGGTCCTAGTGAAGGATGGAACAATGCGCTCCACACTGCCGCTACAGCAATAATGGATGAAATATAGGGAATGAAAAACACAACCTTAAAGTAATCCTTCCAAAACACCTTATTGTGAATGAGAACAGCGAGTACCAGCGATATCGCAATCGGAACCGGCACCGTTAGCACGGTATAAAGCAGATTGTTTTTCAACGCTTTAATGATGGTTGGATCATGAAACATTTTAATATAATTGTCGATACCGTTAAACTTAATGCCCCCTAGACCTGATAACAAGTCCCACGAAGTAAAGCTCAAATAAAGAGAAAACCCAAGTGCAAATACATTCAGCAATAACATACCTATGATTTCTGGGGCAAGAAACAGCCAGCCGATTAATGCTTCTTTCCGCCTCGGAGTCCAAAATTTTCTTGGCTTCTGTAGAATTTCAGGGTTTGTGATTGGTTTAGCAGCTTCCATTTCGTATCACCTCAACATTTATTAAGTTGATACTAATGATAATAGAAATCCACAGGACAAGAACGATGGATTATGACTTCGTAGGAGCAATATTTTGACTTTCCAAATGGGTTACATTCGGCGAAAACACCATAAGAGTTTTGAACAATGGGAACGACAAAAAAACCTGTACCCCGGCATTATCGGAGGACAGGTTTCGATTGTGGCTGCAGTCTATTCATCTTACATAAGTGTTAATCGTATAATTTGCTTTATATTCACTTGGAGTCATGCCTATATACTTCTTGAACACTTTTGAAAAATAAGTTCTATCCGAATATCCCAGTCCCATAGCTAAAGATTCGATGCTTTGGTTGGACGTTTTCAGCATTTTTGCAGCAATTTTCATTTTATACTGGTGAACAAAATCCGTGAAATTCACACCCGTCAGTCGTTTGAAATAGCGGGAGAAGTAGCTTGAATTCAAATACAAATGACGTGCCATGTCAATTGAGGTAATGTTTTCGGATAGATTTTTATCTAGATATTGTTGAATCACCTGCAGCTTCGGCTCCTGGATCACAGGTTCTAATCCCTTCTGCCGGTTTTTTGCAATGTGAATAAGCTTTCTCTCAATCAGTCCTGTTACATCGAGCAAAGTCCTTGCAGAAGACAGGTATATATAAATCCCCTCATCCGACTTCCATCTTGAGAACATTATATCAATGCTGCGAATGAGTGTTGATAAATCTTGAACCAGCTCACTTGGCTCGACTCTATTCTCTTCTGCATTTTTTCCAATATTTGCGACGATATTATGGATACTGTCAAAGTCGCCTTTCATAATCGCACGCTCAATATCTGATTTATAACAATCTAGAAAACCTAGCGGATAGGATAAAAACATGCTTTGTAAGAAGACATTCATATTCGTAACCGTAAACTCACTGCTTTTGTAAAACTCATTTTTATATTGAATCACCTGCTGATAGACGGCTCCAATGGATTGCAGCTCCATCTTATCTGTCACGGTGACTATATTAAGCTGCAATTTCAGAAACTGTAGACAAAGAGCCTGCAGCTCCTGCATATACTTTTTAAAATAAGGATAAGCATTGTTCGCCAAATTATTTCGGTAATTATACAAAATAACTAAATTGTCTTTTTCCAAAAATGGCGTTATTCCATCATACGAACCAGACAGCTCCACCGCGATATTGTGGATCGCATAAAAAATTAACGAAATATTGTTCTGAACGTAAAGCGATTCGTAAGTTGAGAAATTGATATGGACTACGCCCATCATAAAGAAGGGGTATCCCCATGAGATGCCTAGCTGAGCTGCATACCCCACAGTTGATGTGGGATTAACACCATCAATGACTCTTTGAAACAAGCCTTGCTTGAACAGCTCACTGTTATAGTTCGATACTTCATTGTCGATCTTTGTGACTTTCATTTTGAGCAATTGTATGGATTTTCCTAAGCTTTGCTCAAGCTGCTCCGCCGTTAATTGATCTTTAAGAAGATAATCATCGGCATTCAGCTTTACTGCCTGCTGGGCGTAATGAAAATCCTCGTGGCAAGTCAAAAATATGACTCTAATATCCGGTTTCATCTGGCGGAAAATAGCTGCTAGCTCAATACCGCTTTTTTGCGGCAGTCCAATGTCAGTGATGACGATATCAGGCGACGTTTCTTCAAACATATGCAATGCCTTTGCACTTGAATAGGTAGCCCCCACTACGTGCAGCTGGAGTGACTCCCAATCGATCATTTGCTGCAAAACCCGAATCATAGGGACATCATCATCAATTAACATTACTTTATACATCACCGTTTCACCCCTCCGAAGAATAAACATGCCGTTCAATAACAGGAAGATGAAGGAAGGCTGTTACCCCGCCCTGTACATTTTCATATAGAGCTAACGCCGCCGTTGGACCAAATGTTAATCTTGATCTTTGAATCACATTAATCAAGCCGACCCTTTGATAAGAAGAGGACTGCTCTGAGCCGATGGAATGCAGATGATGGTTCAATGCAGCTAACTGTTCTTCCTCTATTCCACTACCGTTATCCTCTATTTCAATGACAATACCGTTCTCTACTCTTCTTGCTTGGATCGAAATTTTGGCAGCAGGATTGTCTACCAAACCATGTACAATCGCATTTTCAATTAAAGGCTGCAGCATCAGCTTCGGAATTAATAATTGTTCCAGCCCTGGTTCAAGCTCAACCGTAAGCTCAAGTACCATTTCATTTCTAATCTTCATAATATCGATGTAATGCCCGAGCAGCACGCACTCATCCTTCAATGAGGTCGGTTCATTTACCTTCAGATAGGCTCTTAGCAAGCTCATTAATGAATCGATGCTTTTGCTATGCAGAAGATCCTTGTGCAGGATGAGACTGCATTTGATTGAGTTCAATGTATTAATTAGAAAATGCGGCCGAATTTGCATGAACAAAGCCTCGAGCTCCATGACTCTCTTCAGCTCCTGTTCATGCTCAATATCATGGATAAGCCCCTTGAGCTGCTCCATCATCGTGTTCAACGAATGACCAAGCTCAGCGATATCGTCTTTGCCTTTCACTTCAAGCTTTACATCAAGGTTTCCCATTCCAAATTGCCTGACCGCACGCTGCAATTTTTGAATTGGCCTGTGCAATCTCCTTGCAATAAACATAGAAGATATGGAAAAAATAATAAAGAGGAAAATAACGCCTCCAATACCCAAATAGAAGGTTCTTGAAATTTCCCCCGTAAAGGTTTCCTTATTCGCTTCATAAACAAGCGTCCAGTCCGTTTTGTCTAACGTAACTTCAGAACGGAGAATATCTCTGCTTGCTGCTGCATCGTGCGACAGAAGCTCCGTGCTTCCAGCAATAAGCGTTCCCTCTGCATCAAAAAGCGCTACTTTACCAAACTCAATGGGCTTTAGCACTTTCTCAAAGTATGACTCTGAAATACCAATAATCAGAACCGATAGATAGCGTTTGTCATCATTATCATGAATCACTCTTGCCATATAATAGGTCCCTTCCTTATCGGACTCTTCTTTTACCATACCGAGCCGTTGCAGGGTTTCCGGCCTTTTGAGATCAATTTTTTTATATAAATCGTCTAGGTTTCTATTAACTAAATTCAAATCATCCTCATTCGAAGAAATAATAAAGCCTTTTCTATTGACCAAATACATTCGAATGTTATTATTTAAGGGTTTCGATGTAATGAGCGAAAATACTCCCCTTATGTTCGTAAAATTTGTGTAATCCGCATACGTATTCAACCGTTCTGTATCCGCGAATTTTTTCAAATCTGACCGGACATTCGTATCATTAACTATGAAATGCGATGCGAATATAACATCATCAATCGTTGTTCCAATCTCTTCGATCATGACATTCAAGAAGTTGTCATTGCTCAGCTGAAGCTTCTCAACCATCGTCTCTTTAATAAGCACAAATGAGATGACAGATACAGTAATGATAGGAACAATAATAAATAGGAGAAATGACAGCTGAATTTTTTGATAATAGCTTAACCTAGACATATTTACCGCGCCTCTTTCAAGTTGCTTTCATGACTATTGCAGCAGGGTAGCTTATCGCCTTTTTTCGCGTTTCAGGCTTTATTTTATAACGGTAATCTCCTTGACCTTATCTTTCAAGGATATTAACACCACTTCGCCAAAAATCTGTGTGCCGTCAACCATGTATGAATCAATATGAGAGGATGGAGCCCTATGGCATACAACAATGATATATTGCTCTGTTGAATGCGGAATCACAATCCGGCATGCTTCTACGCTGTTGTCCTCTGCCAACTCACCAGTATATAGGTAGACTGGAACTTTTTCAACGATAGGAATGCTTGTTTCTCCCGCGCGTAAAGGGTAAAGCACCTGCATCATCGATGTGGTACCTGAACCAGTTCTCTCGTAGGTCACATATTGGTTAGGCTCCACTAGATTATATTCATAAGAAATAACACCCTCGCTCTGCTCAGCCTTAAGTCCAGCAGTCTGGATCGGAATAATGCAAAGATTTGCATCATTCTCATTTGTCGTGTGACAAATACCCGTCTCCTGCGATAAGCTCAGTTGTCCAGGAGCAAAATGAAAAAACTGCTTAAACGTATGTTCATTCTGGCTTTTAAAGCAATCCACCACAAGCCAAAAATATGGTTTTACAAAGATGATGCTCCTGCTTGGGTAGACAGAATCATCCAAATGAATGTATCCATCGTGGCTCCCGCTAACGTAATCAAAATTCAGCTCCGAAATCCACTCCGTGCCTGTTCTTGAAGCTATTCGCCCAAATTTCCATGTATCTATAACTTCCGTAAATTCAATATCATCAACTACCGTTGTATTATGGGAGCTGCAATGTTTAAGCTGCTTCCGCAGCGGCGTATGATAAGAGTAGTTGTATCTCCCTAGATCCGTAAGCAGATCCTTGCCGTACGCATGAATATCGATATGAAGCATATCCGCGTGCCCATGTCCTCCTCCAAGAGGACCACAGCGGAAATAGAGATACAACGCTTGTTCTTCCCAGCCAGAGCGCATTACATAATGCCCTGAGTGTTCAAATGCATAAGATTGCTGCGGCGGTATTTGAACGGGGCAATCTTCATAATAGCCAATACCTTCAGGCCCGAAGTTCCAAGCTTGATCAAAATCGACCTTCTCCCATCCAGCAAACCGAAACATGGGGTCTTTGAAAATAATCGCAGCAGCCGTCATAACTGACCGAATATCATTATTATCGCTATCACCAAGCATCACCTGTCTATGATCCGGTCTTGCCCAGTAGAGAGAGGCAGCAGCCATGCTCTTTACCGAACGAGTAAAACTAGCTTCCATGGTCAATTTATTTTTTTGAGCCAGAGTCATCATGTCTAGGAAGCAGTTCAGCACCTCATGATGATATGTGGGGGACTGCTCCCAGTGAATGCCGTCATTCATCACTTGCAGTCGTGACGTTTCTCTCAGCCTCTCACCCGTTAGCTGCTGCCAGTGAAGTGTTCGCTTAAATTCTGGAACGAATACGGACATTTGAAATAATCCACTCGTTTCAATAACTCCCCAGTTGCTAATATTACTCCAGCCTGTGAATGATGAAGCTAAATAATCTGCATGCTCATGGAGGGAGACTAACATCTTTGCAAATAGACGCGGCGTCATAACTTGGCTTTCGATTAAATAAGGCAGTGCCTTGATCCAGTTGCTGCAGCGTAGTCCCGCCTCAATAGAGCGCCAAGTTAACGTATTCCTAGTCTGCGCAGAAGGAACGGGATTTCGATCAATCCAATCCTCTAATTGTAGACAGAAGGTGCTCGCGTATTTCTCATCTCCAGTAAGCTGATAGGCTTGTCCAAGTGCAACCCAGTATCGGTGTCGATTAAGCATGTAGGCCCATTCCACATCACTATCTTGAATGTGATTCCAATCGATTAGCCGCTCAAAGCCTACAGGAACACGGGTACGTTCCATATCCCACTGAAAGCGGAATAGGAAGGTTTGCGATACGACCTCATCAGCTGTTTGCAGCACTTCCTGCACTTCTTCTGAACAATGTACATGCACATAGTCGCAAACCTGTTGTATTTCTTTCTTTTGCAAATACATCCTAGGAGAAGTTCGCTCTATAAAATATTGCTTTAGCACTGCAAATGCATCATTAAGCTGATTTTGAAGGCTGGCCTTCTTTACCACTTCTAACCCTTCATACTCTAGGTTTAATAGGTCAAATAGGCGCTCTTCATACTGAGCTTGGTTATTTGCCTTCATACCAATAACCCCCGATACCCTTCTCAAGCCTCATTAGCGCTTCCAGATAGTAATAATCTCCCCAGATCATATAGTCATCTGGCGACAATCCTCCGTGCACATAATATGATCCATGCTTAAGCAGTCCCTCTGCGTCTTTTTCCCCAATCGTCGCGTATTTCTGAACGAGTGAGGTCATTGATTTCTCAAGATGCTCTTGGAAATAAAGACGTTCAGGGTCTTGCTGCTCCATGAGGGATAGGAGCTCTAATAATCCCGCAGCTACAATCGCAGAGGCCGAGCTGTCTCTGTAAGTATCTCTCTCAATGGGAGCATTGAAGTCCCAGTAGGCTACATGGTCGTCTGGCAAATGCTCAAGGAAATAACGGGCAAGTCGCTTTGAAGCTTCGAGGAACTTTTTATCCTTAGTGTAGCGATATGAGAGTGCGAATCCATATACCCCCCACGCTTGTCCCCTTGTCCAAGTTGAACCATTCGTATACCCTTGATGCGTCGCCCCTCCGATCGGTTCACCCGTTTCTGGCTGAAAGAAGAACGTATGATAGGAGCTGTCATCCCCTCTTACTAGGTAACGCCTTGATTTTTCTGCTTGTATACGAGCTGCTTCCATATAGGATGGATTTCCTGTCTGTTCGCTCGCCCAATACAAGAGTGGAAGGTTTAACAGACAATCGATGATGATTCGGCCGCCCTCTTTAGCATCTCCCTTTTGTCCCCAAGCTTGAATATAGCCGCCAGGTTCACACCACCGGTTCATTAGCAAATCCGCTGCTTGCAGCGTTAATTGTCGGGCTACTTCATCCTTCTCCACGATCCATTGTGCTTTGGAGGACAGTGAGTATAAAAAACCGATATCATGATGATCGAGCACAACGTGATTCTTCAAACGTTGATGAAAACTTGTAACCGTCTGATCCGCCGCATTCCGAAACCGTTCGTCTTGTGTATATTCGTAGCATAACCACAGCATCCCGCTCCAAAAGCCATTGGTCCAATCATTATTTTCATTCAATTCATAGGTTCCATTGCTGCTGACATGAGGGAATTTCCCCTCAAATCTTTCTATATTTTTTAGCGTCTTTGCAATAGCATCATCAATAGCCGTTTTCCACACGATGCAAGGCCCCCTTCATTCAACATTTTATTAGTTACGCTCAATCATAACGAAAGAATGATCGTCTAATGAGAATGAATTTTTGCAGGAATGTGCATTATTTTGACTTTTTTCAAAAACTTCGTTTGATCTATGATTAAAATACAAAAAGAGGTTGTCCAAGCCTCGTTTAAGACTTGGAAACCTCTTCTTTGATGTTAGTCTCACTTGAATCAAGACTCCGTCTACCAATTATAAGTGTCACTCTGTTGCCGGCTTAACAACATACATGGTTTCGGGTGGCATCAGAAATTGATAGGTGCAATCCGACCATTCAGCCATTATAAGTTTATTTGCCAGATTACGAATTTCAAGTTGTACCTTGCTATAAATAGCAAGCTTCCCGCCGATCTCAGTACGAATCTTGGCTTCCTTTAGCTTTCCATCCAACCATTCGATATCAACCGTGAACCCGCCCCTTGCCCGCAAGCCTGTAATACGGCCGGATGACCATGCGGGAGGAAGTGCGGGCAGAAAAAGCAGCTCGCCTCCGTGCGATTGCAGCAGCATTTCTTGTATTGCCGCTGCCCCTCCAAAATTAGCGTCAATCTGAAATGGCGGATGATCTCCGAATAAATTAGGATGAACGGCTTTACGCAACAAATCTTGCAAGCTGTTATGGGATTTGTCGCGATCACCTAACCTCGCCCAAAAATTCGCAATCCAGGCCTGACTCCATCCTGTATGTCCGCCTCCATGCGCCAATCTCCGCTCGAGGGTACGCCGTGCGCCTTCTCCTAATTCCGGCATTCGATGAGCCAAAATTTGCTCCCCCGGATGTAGAGCAAATAGATGTGAAATGTGCCGATGTCCAGGCTCAGCTTCCTCATAGTCGACAGCCCATTCCATAATCTGACCGTACTGGCCAATCTCCGGCTTAGGGAGTCTGCTCCGAGCTTCCTTCCATTCCACTTGAAGCAGTGGATCAAGATCAACAATTTTTGCTGACTCTATACAGGCTGTAAATAACGCGTACAAAATCTGAGAGTCCATCGAAGGACCAACGCATAACGACCCGATTGCACCGCTTTCTGATACATAACTGTTCTCTGGAGAAAGGGATGGTGCGGTTATAAGCCTGCCTTTATCATCCTCGATCAGATAATCGAGGAAAAATAGCGAGGCCTCCTTCAGCACTGGATAAGCTCGTTCACGTAGAAACGATACGTTACTGTTGTATCTGTAATGCTCCCATAAATGAAGGGCAAGCCACGCACCTCCTGATGGCCAAAAAATTGCTGGCGCCCACGCGCAAAATATCCCTGTTTCCGCCCACAGATTGGTTACAGAATGTGCTACAAAACCTCTTGCACCGTATAATTTGCGTGCCGTTTCTCGTCCGTTAACCACCAGCCGATCAATGAGATCGAACAGCGGCTCATGACATTCAGCCAAATTACCCGCTTCCGCGATCCAGTAATTCATTTGCAAATTGATATTCAGATGGAAGTCTGATTCCCAAGGAGGTGTGAAGCTTTCATTCCATATTCCCTGTAGATTAGCCGGCAGGCTGCCGGGTCTTGAGCTTGCCATTAGCAAATAACGTCCGTAATGATAGAACAACGCTTCAAGACCTAAATCTATATCACCCTGCTGATAATGCAACAGCCGCTCAGAGGTAGTTTTTTTTTCAAGCTCAAGATTATTCTCATCAGCAGAGCCTAATGTTAGTGAAACTCTATCGAATAAACGACTATGGTTTTGAACATGCCTATTCCTAAGCTCTGCATATGGCAAAGAAGCTGCCTGCTCCACCTGTTTGAGCGCCTCTATGCACGGATCAATGCACCTAAACGAGGTCTGTGCGGCTAATATTAAAGTAACTGAACTCGCATGACGGATATCTAAATAGTTCCCAACCGTCTGTATCTTGCCCCCATCCACGACTGCTCGTAATACAGCTGCGTAATGAACGCCACCTGGCCCACATTGTCCTTTCATTGTCAGAGTACCATCTGCCTCACTGCCAACTTCCCCCTCAAATGGCCTTCGACTCAAACGGGCAGTTAAAGTAAGAGCAGCCTGCTGCGAAGCAGTCAGACGGATAATGAATACTTGGTCTGCTGCACTAGAGAAGACCTCCCGCCGATAGTGCATAGTTTCAGACTTATACTCAATAAAGTTGATTCCAGAATGAAGATTCAACTCTCGCTGATAATCCGAAGCGTTGTGATGACCTTCCATCTTAATGGTTAAATCACCAAGCGGATGATACGGGCCAAAATAATGTGGCGCATTGGTCATATGCAGCAACGCTAATCTTTCTGCTTCCTGCGGTTCTCCTTCCAGCAATAAGCTTCTAATTTCCTGCAGCTTTCCAATGGATGCTGGATTATCATTGCCTATCGGTCCTCCATACCAGATGGAGTCTTCATTTAATTGAATTCTCTCGGATTGAATCCCACCGAATACCATGCCGCCCAAGCGTCCATTGCCGATTGGAAATGCCTCAGTCCAAACATTAGCAGGCCGTTTCTCTATCAATCTGTCATTGTTAATCCCCATATTTTCTCACTCCAAATTAGTCCTTTAGAACGCTATGCTGGTAACTAAAATATCTAGCAATTTATTATCCAAGGAACTTAAAACGTTAATAATGCTGAAATATACAACAGTCATCATTCCACTATAGAGCAAACAAGGACAATTCAAAGGAGCGATACTGACTTTGGGCAAGTAAGATTTTGACTATTTGACTGTCTGAATCTTTATGTCAATGCAATTCAATTCCTTGCTTTGTTTTAAATACTACAGTGCCTTTTCAAACATCATCTTTTTTTGTTTAGTGGCAGCGGTTCTGCCTTCGATTTTCGCGGAGGAGGTGGAGAAAAAAAAGGGGATAAGCGTAGAAATCATTGATTTTTCAGACTCATGGAGGACCAATGTATTTTCAACACAATGAAAACATGTCGAAGGACTCCAAAAAGCACTGGATTTTTAATAACAAAAAGCCCCCGCCACCTTCCGTTCCTTCGACGGTCAGCCATGCGCGAGCTATGTCATAAGAAAATTCTTCTATTCCTTATTTTAAGTTTGAAGATTGCTATTTCAATTGACTTTAGCAGAAGCTAATTCAATTGAAATACCATCGCAAGACCCACCGTCTCGGGCGTCTTCGCTCCTAAAGCAGGATTTCAAGCCCTGTGCTACTTAAATAACATCGTATCAATCATATCGTTTCCAAAACGTGGTGCAAAAGAATTCAGCAATCCTTTTCATATCCCGCCCAACTTTGTACCTTGCAACAGCTGACGTTTCGTCCATTCGTTGGCGACGATCGCATCACCGTCCACGGACAACTGCTCATACAGCCGTCTCCTAAGCACGGTAAGCAGCTCTGCGTTCTCTGACTTCCCACTCACATTAACCAGTTCTCCAGGATCATTACCCATGTCATACAGCTCATCTACGTCTGTTAAATTCCAAACGTACTTCCATTCTGCCGTGCGAATCATCCGCTGCGTGTAAAGTCCGAACTGTTGGCCGTTATAAGTGGATACAACGGCATCCCGCCAATCGGCAGGCTCCTCCCCAGCCAGCAGTGGCACAAGTGAGCGCCCCTGCAAATCCCCAGGCTCACAAGTTTGCAGATTGAGAAGCTCCAAAAGCGTCGGCGGCAAATCTAGAAAATTATAAACAAATCGGTCACATCGTCCGCCCACTTCTACGTCCCCGACGACGCCCGGCATCCGAATGATCAGCGGCACCCGAACAACATCGTCGTACATGATGTAGTGCTTATCCATCATACCGTGGGAACCGCACATGTCACCGTGATCTGCAGTAAAGATCACAATGGTGTTATCCGCCATACCTAACCGATCCAGCGTCCCCAACACTCGTCCAATTGCATCGTCGAGCTGACTAATGATGGCGTAATAACGGGCAACGATCGGCGCCCAGTCCTGCCAATCATAATCGGCAACGCCCCAGCTCTCCAGCTGCTGGCGCTGAATGTACGGCTTTCCGGCAAAGGTATCGCGGAAGCCTGCCCACTCCGGGATGTCCGCAGCATCATACATCTCTGCAAAAGGAAGCGAAGGTCGGCAAGGCAAGTGGGGATCGCTGAAGTGCAGCGCCATATGCCATGGTCGACCATCGCCTTGCAGCCGCTCCAGCGTCTCACTTGCACGCGCGGCGAACCAATGCGTCTCTGCGTCCTCTAGCGGGAGCGGACTCTGTTCGCCGAAGAAGCCATTCTCGTATCGGACGTCCGGATGCTTTTGCGAGATAAAGTCATGATATTCAGCTTCGCTGACATATGAATCGAAACCATAAGCCGCAGGTCCGTGCACCGGATTGACTCCCCATTTGCCCAAATATGCGGTTGCATAACCGCTCTCCGCAAGTGCTCTCGTCCATGTATAGTCCTCCGGCGGCAGTGCAGCCACAGGCAGCGCCCCGCTGTAATTCCATAAAGCGCCAAATGTTTCCGGCCTCCTGCCGCGCAGGAGCGACTGCCTTGCCGGTGCACATACCGGCAGTACGGAATAAGCGTGGGAGAAGGAGACTCCTTGTTCAGACAGACGGTCAATGTGTGGTGTGCGAACGGGATATTTACCGCTGAAGCCCACGCAATCCTCTCGTAATTGGTCTGCCGTAATCAGCAGTACGTTAGGCCTCCACTCTTTCATCGAGTGTGGCATGCGCGCTCAGCTCCTTTCCTTCTCGCACACCCTTTGTACCGGTCCGATATTCGCGCGGCGAGCAGCCGGCATAACGAACGAACAGTCGGCTAAAAAACGATGGATCGTCGTAGCCGACCATGGTCGCGATGTAGATGACCTTCTGGTCGGACTCCAGCAGCATCCGCTTCGCCCGTTCAATACGAATTTCGTGCAGCAGGTCGAATACGCTTTTCCCAAACTCCTCGCGCACCAACCGATTCAGCTGCCTTGTGCTGACATTAAACAGGCCGGACAACGCTTGAAGCGTAATTTTTTTGTCAAAATGGCGTTCGAGATAACCGGAAATCCGTCTAGCCATCATCACTCGTTCCGATTGCCGCGGGGATTTATGAATACGATGGCTTTGCATATAGGCGTAATAGCGAGACAGCAGAACGAGCAGCTCCACCATCTGCAGGCGAATCAACGTCGTGTGGCCGGGGCCGCGGCTGTTGAGCTCACGGATCATATTCTCCAGCAGCGCCAGCACGGACGACGCCTCTTGCCCGTTCAGATTCAAATAATGGTTGAAACGGACATCCTGCTTCAGGAAGGGATGCACGTAAAAGTAGTCCATCGATGCCGTTATTTCCAGCTCCTGAAGCAGCGCATCGGGAATAAAGGACGGCATAAACAAACAGTTGATGATTTCCATACTCCCGCCACTCTCTACGGAATAAGCATGCGTCTCGCCGGGATTGATAATAAACACATCACCCGCATGAATATTGTAGTGGTTGCCTTGGAAGATATGAACGCCCTGTCCATGCACCACAAAGACGAGCTCAATGAACTCGTGACCGTGTTCAGAGACAGACGCTTGCACCATCCGATTGATCCAGAACGGGAATTCATCCTTCATGTAACTATTGCTTCCCAGTATATGCCCCATCCTTCATCCCCTCGGTTCGTAATCGGATCAAGATCCGATGGTCTGTTCATGCAGCCCGTCTGTCGCTTGATCAAATCGTTCACGGCGCGGATCCTGAAACCATTCGTCCCACGTCATCCCTGACTCCGCCAAAATCTGCTCAATGCGTCTGCGGAACGGAAGTCCCGCCTCGCGAAGCTGCCGATCCTTCGGATCTTCGCGTCCCCCCAGCTTCGCCTCCACCCAACTATCCAGCTGCCGTTCCAGCTGATCGGCGAGCTCTGGCTCCCGCTCCGCAAGATTTACCGTCTCTTCTGGATCGGCATCCAGATCATACAGCTCTCTAGGCGGTCTAGTAAAAGGCCCCGCGTCGTACGTGCGAATAAACTTGTAGCGCTCCGTCCGTATGCCGCGTGCCGCTTGCCACGCGCATTCACTAAGGTAGACAGCATCGTGCGTTCCGTCAGCCAAGTTGAGAATAGAAGGCCATAAGCTTCGGCCGTCCATGCCTGGTGGGTCTGCAACTTTCATATGCTCGATACCTTCTGGCTTCTCGCTGCGTATCGCTTCCAGTATTGTCGGCATGAGGTCAACCTGCTGCACGAGACCTTRCACCCTGCGCCCCTCTGGGATACGACCCGGCCATCGCATAATAATCGGCACATGGACAGTCGGCTCGTATAAGCCGCAGTGATCCCAGTAGATGTCGTGCTCCGTCAGACTTTCGCCATGATCTCCGAATAGAATGAGCAGCGTATCCTCTTTGATACCTAACTTCTCCAGATGAGCGTCGAGTTCCTTCAAACGATCGTCAAGATAGCGGATTTCTGCATCATATAGCGCGTCGTAGTAAGCGCTGTCGGTCACTGGGCCAACGAGATCGTAATGGTGGTGCTTAAAGAAAGGATAGGCGGAATGATTGTAAGCCGGTTCCATGCTTCGGTTGTTCGGATCATACGGATCACGCCCCGCTTCATAAAAGTCTGGAATATAGGATTCCGGCGGCAAATAAGGCGTATGAGCATCCCAGTAATGAAGAAACAAAAAGAACGATTCATCCTTATGCTCCGCCAGCCATGGCATAGCTAGATCGTTGACCGTTCGGCCGTCGATCCAGCGATTGCCGCCAACGCTGTTCGTATAGTAGCGATAGCCGCGGGCAAACCATTCCTTAAGCTGGTACAAATTGTCCACCGCCGATGTCGTGAAGCCCGCGCCGCGCAGCAGGTTTGGCAGCCACGGTGTCGATTTGGGCAGATGCGTCAGCTCTGAGCCATGGGAGACAATCCCTGTCGTGAGCCCTACTTTGCCTGTAAAAATGCCGGTATGCGCCACTTCGGTTGGAATGTCTGCGGCATAAGCTCGCTCGAACAGCACACCTTGCTCGGCAATCTGGTCCAAATATGGGCTTGTCGGCTTCGAATAGCCGTACCCGCTCAGCCTTGATGCACGAAGCGTATCCAGCGATATCAGTATGATCTTCATTGTATGTCTCCTTCGGGTAGTCCGGTATTCCGGTCCTTATTCACCTCTTGGGTTATGCTCGCTGCGCCGCATGCTTGAACCTCATATTGGCATGCAGCCAGCCCATTACGGCTTCGCCGTTATTCTGCAATGAAGCAGAAGCCGTGTCGATTATGATGTCGGGCGAGTGCGGTACCTCGAATGGATCGGAAACGCCTGTAAAATGGTGCAATTCCCCGTTTCTCGCTTTAGCATACAAGCCTTTCACATCACGGCGCTCGCACTCCCCGAGCGGGCACTGCACATAAACTTCCACAAATCCGGGCAGCTGCGAACGGGCATAGTCCCGCATTTCCTCATAAGGTGTGATGGCAGAGACGAGCACATCTACGCTATTGCGAGAGAGAAGCTTAGCGACGTAGACGATTCGTTTTATATTTTCCAATCGATCCTCCCGTGCGAATCCAAGTCCTTTACAAATCGTTTCTCTAAGCTCATCGCCATCAAGCAGCTCCACGTGCCGCCCTTCCCGCAGCAGCTCTGCTGCAATATGCCTGGCCGTTGTCGTCTTGCCTGCTCCCGACAAGCCCATGAACCATATAACCGAGCCATGTTGTTTATCCATGTTGTCCTCTCCTCTCGCCAAGTTCGGTCGCTTATCCGATTGCAGGTATGTCAATGGGCATCCCACCGGATTGATGCGAACGAATTGCGGCTTCAATAACTTCCTGTGCGGCAAGCGCATCCGCTCCTGACGCCTCGATCTTCTCCGGCGCATCGCCTGCTTTGACCTGCTCGATGAATCGATTGATTCGATGGGTAAACGTATCATTGAAGCCCTGCATCCCGCCAAACAGCGAGTTGCGTACAACGAGCAGCTCGTCGGAGTGATGCGGATAATACGTCATGCTTTCATACACATTGTCGATAACAAACCGGCCTTCATTACCTGCGACTTCGCAATATTCAATGGGATGCCGCATCGACATGTCGTAGCTGCCGGTCAAGTGGCCAACCGCGCCGGAAGCAAACGTCACATTGACGGATGCGGTCGACCAGCTCTGCCGTCCCGGCGCCTTGGTCATGAACGCTTGAACCCGCTTAATATCACCGGCAAAATACCGCATGACATCGATGGAGTGAGGATGCAGAGCACGCATATGCAGCCATTCCGTATCCTCCTGCGGATTCTGAATCGTTAGCCGCATATTGACAAAGAGAAGGGAGCCTAGCTTGCCAGCTTCCACCAGCTCTTTCGCTTTGTAAGCAGCCGGCGTAAATCGATGATTCAAATTACAAGCGAGCCGGACGCCCCGTTCCCGGGCGGCAGCAACCAGCGTCCTCGCTTCCTCAATTCGATTAGAAATCGGCTTTTCTACATGGACGTCCTTGCCAGCATCGATCGCAATCATCGCGGGTTCAAAATGGTGACTGCCCTTCTCAACCCCCGCTGTCGCTACGACGACTAGATCGATCTGTTCTTTAGCCAGCAGCTCTCTCAGGTCGGTATACGCAGGAACGCCATGTTCAAGACCAGCTGCCTCCGCGCGTTCTGGCATCAGATCACAGACAGCCGCAAGCTCCGTATCTGGATGCTGCCGATAAGCGCGGCAATGGATTTTCCCAATATGATTGACACCAACGACAGCAACCCGAATCATTTGGATGCCGCCTCCTCCTTGGATTGAAGGGAGCGCGCGCCAATAATATTGCCGATATGCAGTGACTGGTATGCCTGCTCAGACGAGGTGAACGTCTGGCCTTTGCCATGCCAATTCAGATTCGTATAGATCGGATTCGTACGACCCGTCTGCTCTTCACGTTTTGCAATATGGTCCTCCATCCGCTTCGTAAGCAGTGCCACAACTTCCGGCTGCAGTTCTGCCACATTGTTGTTTTCTTCTGGATCTTGGATCAGATTGTACAGCTCTACCTCCGGCTTAAAATGGAAGTCCGGCTCAAGCGAGCGGATCAGCTTCCATTCCGGTGTGCGCCAGCCGTGCTTGCGCATCCACGTGCATTCCGTCAGATACAGCTCGCTTATCCGCTCTGAATCTTCGCTCACAACCGGCTCAAGCAGACTGCGGCCGTCGAAGGAAATGCCGCTGTCGATGCCAATCAATTGCAGCAGCGTTGGCATAATATCCGAGATGACCGACACATCCTGAGCCCGTTTTCCCGCAGGCAAACGTCCCGGAAACTTAATAATAAGCGGCACAACAAGCGTACAGTCATAGAGGCCGTGATGATCAAAATAACAGTCGTGCTCATACAGCGTCTCGCCATGATCCGACGTGATAACGACAAGTGTCTCTTCCTCTAAGCCCAGTGCGTTCAGCTTCTCGAAGATGCCTTGGATACAAGCATCCATATAAGCGATTGCGCCATCATATTGCGCGCCAACATAAGCTTCATCCGTGACGCCTTCCGGAATCCATGACTTCAAGAAGTCGGCGAACGGCTTAAAATTATAAACCGGCTCCATGGAGTCGTTGGCTGGGTCCTTCTCGTCCTTGCCGTAGAACATCCGCTCGAACGGCGCAGGCGGCAAATATGGTGAATGCGGATCCATATGCCGCATGAACAGCAGGAACGGCTTATCTTCTGCCGCCAGCCGCTCCAGCTCTGGAATAGCGACATCGTTTAGATTTTGCGCCTTAGGCGTACGTCCCGACTCGTCAGGCACCCAAGATTCATAATCGAGATACGTATGGAAACCGCGCGATGATGGATTGCCCGAGAAACCGACACATGATGTGTTATAGCCGTTCTCCGCAAGCAGCTCAGGCAGCGTCTTCACGTGACTGCCAAGCGGTCCTTCGTGGCGCAGCGCCACAACGTCGGTTCCGAACACATCCATACCCGTCAGCATCGATGCATAAGCCGGCGTTGTCGGAATGCCCGGGCTGAAATGTTTCTCGTATAGAACGCCCTCGGCAGCAATTTTATCCAGATGCGGAGTAGTCAGCCTCGAATAACCATACGCACTCATATGATCCCGACGAAGGCTATCTATGCCGAACAATAGAATATTGGGTTTCTTATTAGTCATTTTGAAATCCTCCTTTTGGATGAAAATAATGCTTTTATCGTGCGTTCAGCTGTTTAAGAACCGCATTTAGATAGCCATACGACTCAGCGGCTACGATGGATACCTGCGCAAGCGTATGCTCAGGTGAAGCACCAATGACCTCAACGACGACCGGTCCGTCGTAACCTCCATCCACCATCGCTTTGCAGTAGCCATATAGATCGATGTCGCCCCGTCCGCACGCCTGAAGCATGATCGGTCCAGGTCCCTGCTCCCGTCCTTTGCAGTCACGGATATGAACATGCTTTACGCGACTAAGCACAGCGGGCAGCGCCTTCTCCGCATTTTCGCCGGCACGGTGGATATGGCTCGGGTCCATGTCGATGCCGAACGCTGGGGAGATGATCGACTCCATCGCCCGCAGCGTGGTCGGCGTATTGTGAATGGCATTGCCGACATGTGCTTTGACGCAGAGCGTGATGCCAAACGAAGCCGCTCTCTCTGCCATCCGCGCAAGCATCTCGATAGATGCCTGCAGGTCTTCTTCGACTCCCAGCTTTCCGCCAGGACCAACGTTTACGATTGGAATACCAATTTCAGCGGCAGCTTCGAACGCTGGGAGCAGCCGCTCCTCATTGAGCGATGCCACCTCAGTCGATAGAAACGTTAGGCCGTTTTCCTGCACAATCGCCTGCAGCTCACTCTTCTGCTGCTTCCAGCGGCTGAGATCCAGATGCTCGCACATGCCTTGAATAGCGGCAATCTCTACACCATCGTAGCCGCATGCCGCAATATGCTTCGCCGCTTCAGCGAAGTCGAACTCTTTGAACAGTACGGAATTGACACCCAGTTTAATCATGAATGAGCCCTCCTGAATAATGGATTAGTAAAACATGTATTAGTTCATGTTCCTGCAATACCTACATAGAAATCGCAAGCAACAAAGTAGCTATCTTACTGAGATTATTTCAGATAAAACGGATCACCGTGCAGCGGCGGCAGCGGCTGAGGACGAACGACCTCTCCCCCACGTTCATACGATTCCTGTACGGCATGCACATACTCCAGCACAGCAAGCGCATCGCGTCCGCTGGCGCGCAGCGCATCCGGAGACACCTTGTTGTCAACATCCTCCAGAAATGCATGCAGACGATGGTTGAATGTCCGGTTGAAATCATTTGTTCCGAAATCCGTCACTTCAGGCTCAATCGGAACGCTGATCGCTGGAATGCCTTTGTCTGCTTTCCAGAACGATACTTTCTCGACGCAGTTCTCAATGGTGAATGTCCCCTTCGAGCCCCCAACCTCAAGACTCCACCAGCCGCCTAGTCCATAGACCGCATCGCCGCGCTGACTCAATAGGTAGCCAACTGCACCGTTTGCGAACTTCATATGGATACTGTTGATGGACACCATAACATCGCCTGCGCTCCGGCGGAAGCCTGGTCGGTCGGAGAATGTCTGGATGTGCGTAATATCACCGCAGAAATGGCGCATAACACTGAATGGGTGGGTCAGGAACGCCCGCATATGGAAGTATGGGTGGCCTTTCACTTTATCCGAGCTGGCAAGCGCATAGTTGAGCTCGCCGCCGTTGAAGCCCATTTTAGCCAGACAATAAATTAATTCGCCCACCTCTCCGCTCTCCATATATTGCTTCGCCTTCTCCGCCGGCGGCGTAAAATAATGGTTCAGGTTGCAGCCTAGATACACCTTCTGCTTCTCAGCAAATGCCACCATCTCGCGGCCTTCACGCACATCGTTGCACAGCGGCTTCTCCACGAGCACGTGCTTTCCGTAAGACATCGCTTCCATCGCCGGTTCAAAATGCCAGCTGCCGTTGTCAATGCCGCCTGTCGTCACATCGATCACCTGAATATCAGGCTCGTTCTCGATCATGTCCTTAAGCGTATAGTACGCCTTTACACCGTGCTTCTCTGCAGCTGCGTCGGCGCGTTCCTTAATGACATCGCACACCGCAACGACATCAGCCAGTTCATCCTCCTTGTAACAATTCGCATGGTTGTTGCCGATCCCGTTCATGCCTACAATTCCGATTTTGACCGCCATATTCAACTTCCTTTCGTCCTCTGATTTGGATAATGAATTTCCTAGATCATATCGATAGCCTAATCGCCAAGCCGTCATAGTTGTAAACGCTTTATAAGTTCATCATACTGTCTCCTTCTGTCCAAATCATGGCGGTTCGGGACAAAAACCTTTCCGATCGAGACTGCTTTTAAAAAAGGAGAGGCTCAATTTAGGATCTACATCAGACAGCTGGTAAGCTTAGGTCGATCAACGTTCTCACGAAGTGAAATTTGCAGCGACCGATTCACCCCAAGCATCCTAAAAAAACCGCAATCCTAATGACTGCGGCTCTCTGAATGAGGACAAAATCAATTACCTTACAATGAATTTCTGTTGTGCTCACGCGGTGCAGTCCATGCATGATTATCCCTTAATAGCGCCTGCTGTCATGCCTGCTACAATTTTTTTGTTAAAGAAAATAAACAGAATCAGCATCGGAATAGAGATCAGAACAATATCGGCAAATAATAAATTCCACGATGTAGTGAACCGGCTCATGAAGTTGTACAGCGTCAATTGCACCGTCGCATTGGAGGAGCCTGGGAAGAAGTAAAGCGGATTAACAAAGTCATTAAATACGTTTATCGATTCCAGCACAATGATGGTTGAAGTAACGGGCTTTAGCAGAGGAAAAATAATACTAAAAAACAGCCGCCCGCCGCCCGCGCCGTCAATCAAGGCGCTCTCATCAATTTCACGAGGCAGCGTTGCCACAAACGCTTTGTACAAAATAGCTGCAAACGGAAAGTGCAGCGCAACCTCCACGAAAGTGATGCCTGCCAGCGTCTTAAACAGGCCGATCGAGTCGAGTACCCAGATTGTAGGCACGATCGCGGGCGGAATCATCAAACCTGCCAAAACTAGAAAGTTTAAGAAGGAAGAAAAGCGCCCCCCTTCTCTGCGATGCAGTACAAATCCGGCCATCGCGCTGACGATGATCAGTACAGTGATCGATAATACCGTAAGCAGCATGCTGTTATAAAAAGCGCGGACAAGCATATGATCGGCAGCAGTCAACACATCCCTGTAATTTTCCAAAATATGAAATGATTTCGGCCACGACATATTCATAAGTGCAGATTCAGCTTGATTTTTAAAGGAGTTGATAATGACAAAATAAAACGGAATCCAAAAAATGGCGGTGCTGAGCACCAGCGAGAACGCGGCAACGATAATCCTCTTAGCTGCGCTGCTTATCCCCCTGTTTTCGCCGCGGTTCAGCGGTTTGCCCACGCCTTTATTCATCACTCGGCTCATTTCGTTGCTCATAAGTGCACCTCACTTTTCGTCAGGTACTTATACAAAGGAAACGCCAGCAGTGACACACCGACAAACAAGATGACGTTGCCCGCAGTTGCTAGGCCATAAAAACCCGCTTGATACTGCTTGTATATGATCGAGGCGATCAGGTCGGTCGTGAAACCCGGCCCCCCCTTCGTCATGGCCCAGATCAGGTCGAAGGAACGGAGCCCTCCGATGAATGAGAGTATAATGACCGAATTCATCGCCGGTCTGCTTAAGGGAACGGTAATATACCTGAATGCGTTCATGCTGCTCCCGCCATCGATTTTGAGCGCTTCGTAATATTCGCCTGGAATGGCTGAAATGCCTGCGATATAAATAACGGTAGCAACGCCTATACCTTTCCATACGTCTACTAAGGCAACAGACAACAGCGCAATCTTTGTATTGCCAAGCCAATCGGGTCCGTCAATACCAAATACAGCCAGACTTGTATTAATCAGCCCTTGCGAAGGATGCATCATAATGGAGAAGGCGATTCCGACCGCGATCGTGCTAAGCAGTGTTGGGAAGAAAATAACAGAACGCAAATAGTTTTTAAATAAAACGCTAGAAGTGAGAAACGCACCAAGCAATAGGCCAAGGATGACCTTGAGGCCGCAGGTTACAACCGCATAAATTAACGTGTTTCTGAAGCCGATGCTGAGCGCCGTCTCTGAGAAAAAAGTGACATAGTTGTCGAAGCCGATGTAATTCCAATCGGTGAGCGTCCAACGCGTCATACTGAAGAAGAGCGATAATACCGTTGGCAGCAAGTAAAAGACGAAGTAGATCAGAAATGCGGGAATAAGAAATAAATAAGAGTAAGTCCGAATCGTCAGCTTGGTCATGGCTCTCCCCTTCTTTCCGGAGAAAACGGACTCCGCAGCGTTTTGTGCGAAGCCCCGTCTTCAACTAGAATTCCCGCATGCGGCGGGCGTTCTACCAGCCCGGTAGATTTAACTGCTGCGCTTGTTTCAGTACGTCTTTGTCATAATCCTCGGCGCCCTTCTGCGCGGAGGTGATGCCGCTGCCAACAGCGACAGTGAGGTTCTCAAGGTTCGGGCCTTTGACCGGCGATACGAACTCCAGCGCAGGTGCCGTCTTGCCTTCATCGAAGTATTTCTGCATTTCTTTGACACCCTCGTAAGCATCGTCAGGGAGCTCAATTCCTTTAATCACATTGGGGCCTGCCGCTTTGACTTTGGAGGCAAATATGTCTTGGCCTTCCTTAGACACGAAATATTCCGCGAACTTCTTGGCGGCTTCTACTTTCTTGCTGTTCTTGTTGATATACAGACCGCTCGGCATCCATACCGTCAGTCCGTTGACGTCTGCGCTGTCGCTCGGTATTGGGAAAACGCCGATGTCATTGATCTTGTCTGGGCTATTTTGCAAGATGGAATCAAGTGCGCTAGTCAGCATCGGATAGTGTACACCTGTGCCATCGGCAAGCATTTTCAAAGCAACGTCATACGTTGTAGCTAGGAAGTCCTTATTCATGTAACCAGCTTTAAACGGTTCCTCCGTCTTTTCGAAGCTGCGCAGTGCCGCTGGTGTCGTTGCGTACTTCGCCTTGTTGTTCGTGTAATCGTCTGCGAAATTCGGAACCTGCGCCTGCAGGTTGTAGTAATCACCGAGAACAAACAGCTGGGACGTCCAAGTATCCTTGTAGGACGCAATAACAGCGGTTTTGCCCGCAGCTTTGATCTTCTCATTGTTCGCCATGAATTCGGTCCATGTTTGCGGGACAGTTAATCCGAGCTCACCGTACACCTTCTTGTTGTAAAGTATCGCACCTGCGGAGCTTGATCCGACGGGCGCACCGTACACCTTGCCATCGACCGTAACGACCGTTTTGAAGGAATCAAGCACGTCCGCCATAAACGATTCATTCGTCAGGTCGAGAAAGTTATCCACCGGATTAACTGCCTTCAGCAGCGAGCCCGTATTATAAACGAGAAGGTCGGACATATCTCCTGTTGCTAGACGCGTCTTGACGAGGTTGTCGCCTTCCGTGCCATCCGGTTTGATGTCATACTCAATGGTGATATTCAGCTTTTTCTCTGCTTCAGTGGCAACAGCCTTGAGCGCTTCGAGCGTTGTGCCTGAATTGCCTACCATCAGCGTTAAGGTCGTTTTCGCTGCAGGTTCGCTTGTCGTGTCCGTTTTCCCGTTCGTAGCGCCGGTGTTGTTCTTCGTCGCAGAGGGGGTGTTGTTGCTGCTGCCGCATCCAGCGAGCAGCAACAAGATCATCATCACGCTTGTCATAAATGCGAGTGTTTGGCTAGTCGTTCGTTTCATCGTTCTGCAGCCTCCCTTTGTAGGCATGGACCCTTGCTCCTTTCGGCAGCCGTCCATCGTTGCCTCTTTTTTGCATCACTGATGCTGTAAGTTACAATGTGATGAATACGCTTCCATAAAGAGCGAGCTTCCGTTCCAAGGGCCCGGGTTCCCTCGTATTTTCAGTCTAAGGGTTTATGTTTTTGATGAATACCTGCTCATTTGCTATTTTAAGGGGGGAATTTTTCCTTTTAACAACAGGAAGTGGTACGGGCTAGGAGACATCCAGCTTGCGAGAGTGCATCGCCCGCATATCATCTAACTGCTTGCTTGCACTTGGATCATTCGCTCATTTTGCGTTTTGCGAAGGCGGTCGGTGTTTCGCCTGTTATTCTCTTAAACAAATGAGAGAAATGTTTGGCATCGTCGTAACCTACCAGCTCGCCGACTTCAGACGGACGCGACGTGCCGTCGGCTAGCAGCTCCTTTGCTTTGCTAATCCGGTAGCCGCTCACATAATCAGAGAAGGTGTAGCCAGTTTGGCTTTTGAACAATCTGGATAAATGTCCAAGACTGACATGATGATCAGAAGCAAACTGCTGAAGGGAAAGGTCGCCTTGATAGTTGGCATGAATCCAGTTCATCAACACCGGAATGAGCCCTTTTGGCTTCTGTTCCTTTGATGTGTGTTTCCCTGCAATCCCGAATACTGCTGCCGTAAGCCATTCCTTGATTGGCTCATAGTCGGTCACTTCGTGCAGCAGGCTCATATCCTCCTGCAGTAAAATCGATGATTCTGCTTGCAAATTGAACTTCAACGAATAAAACAGATCGCTAGCAAACTGCACCAGCTGCTTTTGGGTGACCTCTTTGTACTGCAGTCCCTTGACGATACGCGATATCGTATCTCGTCCTCTTGCCATATCGCCCGCTTTAACCTGTGCTTGCAGTGCACGCGCCTTTACCCATATTTCAGAAATATCAGGCGCAGCCAGCTTCATATCCGGTGATGCCAAGGTCGGCTCGCCGATTCGCAAATGCTCTTCAAGCTGCTTTCCAAGGCGGATGAAGCTGCGATTCAGACTCTCGTTCTCTTTCTTTAATGTGAAGCTCACATGGAGAAGAATGCCATGGGTGTTCACATATTGGAAGAGCGATTGAAGCTTTGTCTTTAGCGACTGCGTAAATGCTTCATTCCCAGCGGGCAGCAGCAGAACTCTGCGGCGGCCGTCAATCGTAATGCAATGACTATCCCGCTCCTTGTTCAAGACGCTCCCGAAATGCGAGAGAATATCCGATGCCTCAAGCCCAGCATCCTTCCAAGTAAGCGGCGATGCCCAGTTCTCCAGAAGCAGCAGCACCATGAACATACGCTGCTGCTCAGCATCGGCGGGCTTAACATGCTCCATCGCATCCGCCGCCAGCAGCCGCTGCAGAAGTGACCACGCAACACGGTCGCTCCGGCTGCGTGACTCGTCTTCAATGCGCGCAAGCAAGCGGTCTACCGCCTTGTAAAGGGTCTCTTTCTTAACAGGCTTCAGCAAGTAGTCCGTCACGCCAGTTTGCATTCCTCGCTGTGCATAAGCAAAATCGTCATGGACACTGAGAATAATACCTTTGACGTCCGGATGGCTGCGGCCAAGCTCAGCCAGCAGCTCCACACCGTCAATGCCCGGCATTGTAATGTCGGTCAACACGAGATGCGGGACTACGGATTTCGCTGCTTCCAGCGCATCTTCCCCGTTCTCGAACGCAAGCACACGATGCTGCGACTCGTATCGCTTAAAGAGGGCCTCGAGCTCCGCAAGCGCCCACCGCTCGTCTTCTACCAAAAATATATTCATCAGTCGGCCTCTCCCTTCACCTTGACGAATTGTTCATACGGGAACGTCAACCTAACCGTCGTTCCGCGGTCAGGGGAACTTATCAGCTCAACGCCATATTTGTTACCGTGGAACAGCTTGATTCGCTGTGCGATATTGGACAGGCCTATCCCCTGCCCCTCCTCGTCGTAAGCGTCCACCGCCTGTACTCTCTCCAACCTTCGGCGCAGCATGTGGATGCGTTCCTCTTCAATACCACAGCCGTTGTCGGACACTTCGATAATCAGTTCACTGCCAAGCCTCTTAACAGCGATGTCGATTCGACCGCCTGACTTGACCTTGCTCAGTCCGTGAACGATTGCGTTCTCAATTAGCGGCTGAACGGTAAGCTTCAGCACCGATGCTTGCAGCAGCGCTTCCGGCACTTCCATATTGAACTCAAATCGATTGCCGAATCGATGCTGCTGAATATTCATGTAATTGCTTATATGCTCCATCTCGTCATGCAGCGGGATAGGATGATGAAGATTTGTCATACTGTATTTGAACAGCTCAGCCAGCGATTCTGCCATTTCTGCAACCTCTTCGATGCCTCGAACCCTGCTGATAGACTTCATAATGTTAAGCGTGTTATACAAAAAATGAGGGTTGATCTGCGCCTGCAGTGCCGATAGCTGCGCATTCTTCTCCGCCAATTTGGATGTGTACACTTCGCTAATTAAGCGTGTAATACTATCGAGCATGTTGTTGTAGATACGGCTCAGACGGCCGATCTCATTGTTGCCAGTCACCTCCATTCTCTGGCTTAAATCCCCCTGCTCGACACGTGCCATCTTTTTCATCAAATTACGGAGCGGAAGCGTCATCTGATAAGACAGCACATAGGACACAAAGGCAATTAGACCCATCGCGAGCAGGCCAACGAGAAAAAGAATATAAGTAGAATGTTTCTGCTTGGACAGCAGGAATTCGTTCGGAATTAGAATCAATGTATTCCATTTTGTATAGGAGGATTTCGACGTTGTATAGATATAGCTCACGCCGTTCCACACCACCTCATTCGATTCATGATTGCTTTGGAAGATGGATAGATCAATTCCAGTGTCATTGGTGCCCGTCAGCTCATTCCTGTCGTCATAGACGACGCTGCCTTCATCGGTAATGATGAACGCTCTCATATTCCGTTCAACGTCGTTGCTGTCGGAATTGACGAGCATGTCCTTGATGACATTAACGTTAATATTAATTTTCATATAGCCCAAAACATCAAGGTAGGGTATGCGGCTGATGTTCCGTACGAAGGATATCACCTGAGCTTCACGATCACCGCCCGTATTCTCTATTGTGACAGGAAGAAGCAGAAATTTGACTCCGGGCATATCCAGCCGATTCTGATACCAGCTCTCGCTTTGAAGA
Organism: Paenibacillus sp. 01T424; assembly: GCF_056398745.1. NCBI lineage: Bacteria > Bacillati > Bacillota > Bacilli > Caryophanales > Paenibacillaceae > Paenibacillus > Paenibacillus sp. 01T424. The sequence goes on from NZ_JBFTPZ010000002.1 coordinate 118,749, forward strand.
TCGAAGCTTATCTTAGGTCCCCCCGCCTTCGATACAAAATATGCGATGTCGTCCGTGGTGAAAATATAAATGCTCTGGAGCTGAGGGCGTGGCTGAAGATGAGTGAACAACCTTTTGTTAATCGTCAGTTCAATTTGGTTCTGCGTGACGGCTTCCGGGATTCCGTAATGATCAATTAAACTTTCTTGAATAATTGGATCGCCAATAATGGACACAGAGAGTTTCTCCATATCCTGTATATAAAGCTCAAAGGTTCGGCTGAACTGCCGAGAAATCGTGTCGGAAAGCGATAACGTTTGATTTTTAATATCGTTTACATTTTTATAGTAGAAAATAATACAGGTCAGCATGACGATGAACAGCGATACCGCGGAGAAGACGATGAACATTTTACTCTTCAGCAAGTAGTCGTTCCAATTTTTCATCATGGCTTCTCCTTATATAAAGATGTTTCCTCTTATTTTTGCATGAGGATGATCCCACCTATGAAAGCAAAGAACATAAACCTTACACTTAATTTGTTTAATGTATAGTATTGCAAATGCGAGACTGCAAATAATAAGGAGGAAATGAGGATGGGGAGTGTGAACTTCTATTTTCGACACGCATGCTAGTTTACCTTCAATGATTCTATTTGAGATGAATAAATAATCAACTTATTATTCCTTTTATTTAGCCTTTAAAAAATAAAAAAAGCCGCCCTTAGGCAGGGCGGCTGCTCTTGCTTATTTCAAACCCCATAATGCTGGCACATTCGATGGTTCCCAGCCAGCTAATGACGTATGAGGCTGAATACAATAATAGGTATTGCCTCCGTAAGTAACGAGGTCGTTTGCTTTGTAGCTTACATTAGGTGCCCAAGCACTTACCGTTCCACCGTTTGCATCAGTCGTAGCGGCAACTGATGTGCCGCTCGAAACATTGCCCGCGGCATCTTTCGCTACTAGAGTAAATGTATAAGCCGTACTTGCAGCAAGACCGCTAATTGTCGTGCTCGTTCCCGTGACGTTCACGTTGGTAGAACCATAAGTCACGGTATAACCGGTTACGCCAACGTTGTCAGTAGATGCTGTCCATGAAAGACTGACGCTGGAGGATGTTTTGCCTGTGACTTGAAGATTCGTTGGCGCTGTTGGCGAGGTTRTATCACCCGCAGCTGGATTCGTCGTTACTGGAAGTGCATTGCTCGCTCCCGATATATTCCCAGCTGCATCCTTCGCTGTTACAGTAAACGTATAGGCTGTATTAGCAGCAAGACCGCTAATTGTCGTGCTTGTTCCCGTGACGTTTACGCTTGTAGAACCATAAGTTACGGTATAGCCCGTCACGCCAACGTTGTCAGTGGATGCGTTCCATGAAAGACTTACGCTGGATGAAGTTTTGCCTGTGACTTGAAGATTCGTTGGCGCTGTTGGCGGGGTTGTGTCTCCCGCAAGTGGATTCGTCGTTACCGAAAGCGCATTGCTCGCTCCCGAAATATTTCCAGCCGCATCCTTCGCTTTCACAGTAAACGTATAGGCTGTATTAGCAGTAAGCCCACTAATTGTCGTGCTCGTTCCTGTGACGTTTACGCTTGTAGAACCATAAGTCACGGTATAACCCGTCACGCCAACGTTGTCAGTGGACGCACCCCAAGCCAATGTTACACTATTTGATGTTTTTGCAGTGGATTGAAGGTTGCCCGGTACCGATGGCGCAATGATATCTGCACTACCGGATCCTGCCAAATCGCTCGCCAGCTTGTTTAATAGAACTTTGTTTCGGTCACCGCTAAACTCCCAGAACATGGCACCGCCAAGCCCTTTGCTTTGAATGAAGGCTGTCTTGTGCCCGAGTGATTCTGTATCATCGTAGGAGATAAAAGTACGTTTTGCAGCGTTGTATAAGTAAGGTACCTTCGCTGTATCATTCCAATACCGTGTGTAGCCGTTTTTATTAATGTAGTTGTTTTCGAGATCTGTATAATCAAATAACCCCGCTTCCCATGTACCCGCAGGCACGCCAGAGCAGCTTTGATACTGCCCATTACCGGTCGCTGCGCAATTGGCCCAGCCCCGACCATAGAAAGGTACTCCCAATACAATTTTACTTGCTGGAACACCGGCATCCAAGTGCCCTTGCACGCCAGACGCACTGTTATATGTCGCTGCGTTTGGAACACCCGCCGCTGCTGCTGCAGGATCATAATTCAGCGGAGCATTGTGGGCGCTTACGGTTTGCCAGCCACCGTTGAAATCATATGTCATAATGTTGATCCAATCGACAATCGCAGCAATATTACCTAGCTCGGTATTTTGTGCATACGTCGGACTTGCACCTGATGCTATCGTCAGCAAATAGGTTTTACCATCCGCCGCACCCGCAGCATTAAGCTTCTCGCGAATCTTCTGAAGCAGCAGCGTATAGTTTTGCTTATCAGCAGCCCTCACGCTATTGCCAGCTAACCCTCCGCTCACCGGATATTCCCAGTCGAGATCAACGCCATCGAATTGATATTTTCGCAGGAAGTCTACTGCTGAATTAGCGAATGTCTCCCTTGTGGCCATACTGGCCGCAACATCAGAGAATCGGTTCGACCAACTCCATCCGCCGACGGAAATAATTGTTTTTAAATGAGGATTAGCTTGCTTCTGCTTAATAAGCTGCCCAATATTTCCCTTTATCGGCTTATCCCACGTATCCCCAGGGAACGCTTTTCCTGTGTCGATCCAAGGATCGCCTAATACGATTGTCCCATTTGGCACATTAATCGTACCAACTTCGTCCTGACAAGCCCATGTCACGGGATTAGGCCCTGTCGGATCTGAATTTCCGTGAATGCCATTCCAACAAATATCTGCAAACGCATAGTTAATATGAGTCACCTTGCTAACATCCATATCCATGACATTGTAATTTCTGCCATAGGCACCCCAAGAGGGATAATACCCGATTATCTTTGAATTTGAAGCTGCTTCTACCTTCTGTCCACCAAATGCTAGGGAGTAAAACAATGAGAGGATGAGAAACGCAACCAACAGGATAACACTACTTTTTCGTACCGATGCTCCGCCTAGTACCATTTCTTAAATACACCTCTTCCTTCAATTTTGAAATCGCTTTCAATAAGTGAATATCAAATAGACTCCGCCCAGTCACCTCCTAAAGTAAGGATAAAAACAAAGGAAAACCGTCACATCATAGTTCTGCTAAGTCGTTTGAACAAGAGAAAAGAAGATTGCACAAAGAAAATCGGGGGGAAATTGCGGTGTAAAGCGAGTATCTGATATGTTTCTCCCTTTATTGTACGAGGTGTCTCCATAACCAAAAAGAAGGTTGATTATGTTATTAAGGGATAAATATCTCTTATTCTTTGAAAATGGGTTTTAATTTCAACTTCATAGAAAACGGAATCGTTTAATATTATCCTTCTATAGCCATTTGTCCCCTCTGAGTTCGTTATTAGCAAAAGGTATCACAGCACAAAAAAACACGCTAAACTATAGCGTGTTTAACATAAATGCCCTGTGAGGCTTTCGAAAACCTTACCTAGTGAAACGCTTAATACGTTCTATTCAATACTTTTCAATGATTCAATCATATTAATTTGAGAAACTTTTCGCCGAAGCAGTAAATTAGAAAGCGTAGTAAGTAAGAACGCAAGCAGAATAGAAACTAACAAGATCGTTATGTTTAATTTATCTGGGATTTGCTGATGGGGACTCGACAATGCCTGAACAATAATGGTGTAGATATAACCGCTGATCGGTAACGCTACAATGACCGCAAAGGCGGTTAAAATGATATTTTCAGAGAAGATAAGCCGGTTTATTTTATTTTTTTGATAGCCTAATACCTTCAGTGTTGCAAGCTCACGAATCCTTTCATAAATGTTAATGGAAGATATCGTATAAATAGCCCCAAAGGAGAGTATGACCGCACAAATGATAAACATAATGAATACAAAACTATTTTGCCTCAAAATATATTGCGCGGATTTCTTTAGATCATTCTTATCTGCAATGGTGTCTACACGTTGATCCTGCTCAAAGAAATTACGAATGCTTGTCAGATCCGCCGAGCTGTTCGCTTTAACTAAAACCGAGGTTGGGCGATAGTCTATACCTAAACTATTCATATAATCTGGCGTGCTATAAAACGAAGGATTCGAATATTGGTTAGATATTTTTAAAACCTTCATGTTTACCGATTTTTGGTTAAGCTCTGGTGCTGTAAATTCCATTTGGATCGTATCGCCTTCTGCAATTTGATACTTGTCAGCGTAAGATTTGGGTATTAGTACACCATCGTTTTCTAAACGAATTCTTTTATCATTTTCATCAAAGAAATGAACAAGGTCGTTCTCTTTTTCCGTAACCACTAATGTGGCGTTTTCTTTGACATCCTCTTTTATAAAGGCAACAGGGAAGGTGGATAATCCATGGCTTTTTGCAATATTGGAAGGGAGATTAATCGAATCAGAAGATGTTCCTATCGCATAATCGACTCTCAAATCATAGGTATACACCTCTTCAACTTGATCAGCCACTTTCACCAAAGACATTTGTGTGCCAAATGCAGTGATCAATAAAACAGTGCTTACAACCACACCAACGGAGCTCGCTAAAGCTTTTTGTTTATTTAAAAATATATTTCTCAAAATGAGCTTATGGCTGTAGGAAATTCGGCTCCAAATACCCGGAATTTTTTCAATGAGCAGCTTCTTCATCTTCTTTGGCGGTTTAGGACGCATCGCCTGGGCTGCACGTTCATTTAATATCGTTCTGCCACTAAAGTAACATGACAGGATTCCAAAAGCGCTGGAGAAAATAATAGGAGGAATAATAGAAAATAATGAAAGTGTAAATGAAATGTCAGGCATAGAGTAAGCTCTTGCATTCGACGCCGTAATTAATGGAATAAATACAATAGCGGATATGACATAACCAAGAATAGAACCTATGATGCTTGCCAGCACAGGATACCCCATATAATGAAGCATAATATTTCTGTTTTTTACACCTAATGCTTTCATAATGCCTACTTGGTTTCTTTGTGAATCTATAATTCTCGACATCGTAAGGAACAGAATAATTGCTTCAATCAAAAAGAGAACAAGAGGTATAACCTTACTCATCAATTTATTATTATGTATCGTTTGGTTTAATTGAGAGTAATTGAAAGAACGTTCTTTACTTTCTTGGGTTAAATAAGGGAGTTGTTTGGATTGTTCCTCAATGGTTTGACCTATTTTATCCATATCGTAACCCTCTTGCGCCTCAATCATGACTTCATTATAGTAAAAGCCGTCTGCGATTGCAGGAATTGTCTCTTCGCCAATATAAGCGATTCCGCTGGTTTTATGGTCCTGCGTTTCGTTCTTTTTAGTATGTTCAACATTCTCAATCAAGCCGCTAATTGTAAAATTAAAGCTTCTGCCATTGCTGCTAATACTGATTGTGTCACCTAGTTGAAAATGATGTTCTTTGGCATAAGCGGAATCTAATACGATTTCATCCTGTTTTGACGGGATATTGCCCGTAATGATCGTAGGCGTATTTATTTCATTTTTTTCAGGAATCGAATGGATTTTTAATGTAGCTTTATAATCTTCAAAAGCTTGCGTGGCATCAAAACTATACCGTCCTTCTATTTTATGAATACCTGCAATCTCGCTTAGACGAGCCACATCATCGCTTGAAATTTGGCTGTAGTATACATTTAAATCGCTTAAATGATGTTCTTGAAAATAAACCTTCGTATACGCGCCAAGATTGTCGCTCAAAGTTACAAGACCCGTATAGAAGAAAGCTCCTACTGCGATAACCAAAACAAAAGCTATAAATTGTCCTATCGATTGTTTGATATCCCTTAATGACTTCAGTAATAATTTCATAATTACCACTCAATCCCTTCAACACTTTGTTTTTCCTCATTTATAGTGATGCTCTCTATCCTTCCGCTTTTAACCTTTATGACTTTATCAGCCATAGGAGCAATTGCAGAGTTATGTGTGACCACAACAACGCATTTTTTCGTATCTTTGTTCAAATCTTGAAGAAGCTTCAACACAGACTTGCCCGTTACATAATCCAAAGCTCCGGTGGGCTCATCACAAAGCAGCAGTAAAGGATTTTTGGCAACCGCTCTCGCGATAGCAACTCTTTGCTGTTCCCCTCCAGACAACTGGGAAGGGAAGTTTTTGATTCGGTCTTTTAATCCGACTTTATGTAAAATATCTTTAGCGTCCAAATGGTTTTTACATACTTCCGTCGCAAATTCAACATTCTCCAGCGTGTTTAAATTCGGAATCAAATTATAAAATTGAAATACAAAACCTATCTTCTCACCACGATATTCTGTTAATTTTTTTTCGCCTAATCTTGTGATTTCATGGTCACCAACAAACACTTGACCTGAAGTTGCTGTATCCATACCGCCAAGTATATTCAAGATCGTACTTTTGCCGGCACCACTTGCACCTAAAATGACAACGAATTCCCCTTCTGATATGGAAAAATCAACACCCGCTAGCGCCTTAATCGTTACTTCACCTATGTTGTATTCTTTGGTTACATTTTTGAAATCGATTAACTTTTTCACTACCTTCATCTCCTTGTATCCTATTTTTTAGAACATGGTTTGTTGTTTCACCGGTTAACTTATGGAGGCAACGCCCCATTGCTACACTATTTTTCCATCATATACCATCCAAAAGAAATGACCTTCCCTCGTTCGATGTATTTTGCGCTCGGTCTCTAGAAGGAAAGCCTCGAATTTAGCTGCTAATTCTGTTGCTCTGTTTGAAAGCATAACATTTGAATCCTGACCTCATGTATGTCTGGTATCAAAACGAAAAATAATAAATCCACCGATTAAATCCTGAAGATATTCAATATGTTTGAACCTGAGCGATGAAAGTTTAGTTGAATACGTTCTGAGCAAGAGTCAATCTTAAAAAAATAAAGTACAAGAACTCATTTTATTTACATTCAAAATGAGTTCTTGTACTTTATTTAGTTGCAGCGTGTAAACTTCTACTTAAAGCTTTGGGCCCATTCAGCAACCCTCCGACTACTTTCTTCTTCTGACAAATCCTCAATCCTAGTCATAATAGACCATCTTACTCCAAAAGGATCCAATATACTTCCGAATCGATCACCTGAAACAAAGTTTATAACCGGTTCCCTTATTTTTGCTCCTCTTGCTACCGCATTTTCAATTGCCTGATCAACATTAATTACGTAAATTCCTAAAGAATAACACGCATTGTCTTCATCTGGCGGCAAGACCAATTTATACGCCGGATTCGCTGCTCCCAGCTGCAAAAAACCATTTCCAAAATCTAATTCCGCATGAGCAATTATTTTATTGCCATTTCCATCAGGATATTCAGTAATATCCTTAACTCTTGCATTGAAAACAGTTTTATAAAACTCTATTGCTTCAGAAGGATTCTTCACTGTTATAAATGGGGTAATCGATGTGCAGCCGTTGGGTGTTCCATTCTTTGTATATTTACCTGACACTCCCCTATACTCTCTGCTTTCAGTCATTTTTACTCCTCCTTTAAATGATCATAATCGATCAATTTTATATATTCCGTATTATTCATTTGCAAGTTCTCCTTATTTAACAATTCATCAAGTAATACCAACACTCCATCGGTAATTAATGATTATCATCATTATAAAATAGCTTCACTGACATCTGCTGTCAGTGAAGCTATTAAAGTTGATAATATTCCATTAATTCCGACGTAACAGCAACAAGTTTTTCCTTCAAACTCTGTGGTTCGATTACTTGAATGGATTTCCCGTAGGATAGGAGAAAATAAGGGACATATAGATGAATTGATTTTTCCTCAAGTAAAAAGATTGCTTGATTTGATGACCGCTCTTTCAGATGGTGCCCCAAAAACCAATGCAAGCATAAGTCATCCAATGCCTCTGACCTGCCTCGGATAATTAAAGAAATTAATCCGTCCTTGCCCACTAAATCAGGTAACAGATTTTGCATAAAAAATTCTCGAGCCGAAAAAGCTTCGGAACGCTTAAATAGGATTTGAGTACGCTTGATTTGTAGAATCCGATCTGCCCGAAAGCTGCGGATCTCATTCCTTAAGTGGCAAAATGCAACAGTATACCATTTATTGTTCCAGTAAACCATTCCATAGGGATCTATCACCCTATTCTTGGGTTGTTCTTCATGGCTTGTGAGATAATCAATTTCTACAGAGAATTCGTTTGCTACAGCCTGCTCCAATTCCGCCAATACCGGCTGAATAGAAGGATCTCCCATGCGGTTAATAACTTCAAATCCGGCTAAATGACGGCTAAGTATTCTTTCCTGCTCCTGATTCGAATACATTTTCAATTTTGAAGTCGCATTGCTTAATGCCTCACTCAAAGGGTATCCGGCTTCTTTTGCAAAAACAGCAGCTTGAAGTAGTGCCTTTTTTTCTTCAATATCAAATAGCAGAGGTGCTCTGATAAAATTATTCAGCAAGCTATACCCGCCATTATGACCTGTGTCGGATATTATAGGCACTCCACTGGCACATAGTGCATCAATATACCGATAAACTGTTCGTATATTTATTTCTAGCTTTTCTGATATTTGTTTTGCAGTCATTTTCACGCCAGAATTCAGCATCCATAGAATGGCCAGCATATTATCGTTTTTTGGCATAACTTGTATCCTCGCCTTTTATTAAACCTCATTATTTTATAAATATATCGGAACTCTATCAACTGTCACATCTTACATAAAGGGTAGAATCAACTCAATTTCTTAATCAGTTTCTCCACTCGCTTTCGTTTTGTGTCCTTTTCAATATCACCCAGTCGTGAGGAAAGCGTCTTTATGAAAAGGCTTTTGTTTTTATCGTTAACGATGGATATTGCATTCTCCGCATACATTGGAAGCTGATTGGTCGGACATTTCTTAAGCTGTTCGATGAGTAATGTGAATGCATGATCCGCATATGGTTTGATCGAACAAAGTTTAATTAGAATATTTACCCCATGATCTTTGGTGATTACCGAACCTTTGTAGGTAATATCAACAATTTTTTCAAGGGATAAATAAATGACTTCCGGATTTTCAAGAGTTATCGCATTTAGTGCTGTCATAGCCCCCCAAACAAGTCGATTGTTTCCATGATCAAGTAATGTTACGAACTCTTTACTGTATTCAGCAATTAAAGACGGCTTGAGATCTCCAATTTCATATAGAACTTTAATGCAATCGCTTTGGATGTTCTTGTCATTGTTATGCAAGTTATCAACAAGTTCTATTACAGCTCCTTTATCATCTCGATCGGCAATATATTTCGCCAGCTCCTGGTTAGGACCTTCGTCTTTGCGGTTAAGTGACGATGCTAATTTGTCGATTATGGTCATCTGTTTTTCTCCTTCACAATTCTGGCATCTCATTTTTATTATTGGTAGAATCACTTGACTCTCTATTGAACTTGTATCTTATCATTATCTCACTTTGCTGCTCTGAAATACTACTTCCTTATGAGTGAGATACGGCTCTCCACATGTGTCGTTGATGAACTCGCTCTCAGGTAGCCGACTAGCCATTGAAAGAAGCTAATGCATAATTTAATTCCACGTCCTGCCCATCGATATATTTCATCTTAAACGTTTGTTCGTTCATCGGAACCGTGAAATCGGGAGTCGCTCCGCCAAATCCGCGTTCATCGCTATCGCCTTGAATCGTTTTGTCTTGATTAAGAGATCGGCCATCCGGGAACCGCATGATATATCCTCCCGGCATTTTCATTTCTATAGGAGCGGACACGACTCCGAACGAACCGTTCGTGGACGCAAAGCCGATAATCTTGACATTTTGCATTCCTTTTAAGAACAAAGGCAATCCTTCCCCTGAGCTCGCGGTGTTCGAATTAATGAGGACGGCGATTTTCCCTGGAAAGTAAATCCGCGAAGGACGAATGGTTCTGGTTTCAGCGCGGTTGATTTCAAAACGTCCCGTATTTGGATTATAGTAACTGACGTATTCATAGATCTTCTTCTCGTTCACAAAATGTCCTGCCATTTGGGCAACAAGATCGTCGTCTCCGCCCGGATTATCCCGCAAATCGATGATGATTCCCTTTACGCGTTTCTCTTGAAACTCTTTTAATTGGTCTTCCAGCGCTTGCGCGGGATCGGATTGTGTCGTTCCGGGAAGAAAATATCTGATCTTCACGTACCCGTATTCCTCCCGAAGGATCTCGCCTTCTACGGGAGGATCTTCTTTTTTTAGCTTAATTTTCGTTTTCTTCAAGGTCTCGTATTGATCGTCGTAGGCTGTAAGCGTCGCAGTCTTGCTCGCTTCATCATCCCGATTCCGAAATTCGACTTGAATTTCTTTGCCGATTGGAGCTCTTGCCAAGTAACGCCCTTGATTTTGAATCCGATCGCCTTCGGTTGCCGACGGGTTCTCGCTCCAGGACGTTTGGTCCAATGCTTCCCGAACGTTTTTCCCGTCCCACGAAATGATTTCGGCTCCGAGCTTGATTCCGCTTTTGTCAGCCGGGCTGTCAGCTAACAGTAAGCTAACCAATACTTTGCCGTTATCCAATTGAACCGCGCTAATTCCAACTCCGCCGCCGACTTCATTTTCAAACGTGTTATTATCGTCGTACAGATGTTCATTCACGATTTCAATATGGCCGTCGCGGAAAGAAAAGAGGTAATCCCTTAAAGTTTTATAGTAGAGATTCGGATCATGGTTGATTTCCGCTTGGAGGAATAGAGGCTCRTATTTCTTTTTCTTTGCCTCCCAATCGATTTTTTTCCAGTCTCCGAAAGGGTATTCGGCGGACAACCTTTCGTTCATCGAGATAAAAGCTTTGGAATAGCTCTTATGGCTTAAATCGCTCACCGGATTGTAACGAACTTCTCCCGCAACGGTTAATGCCAATAGCGTAGGAAGGGTACCAAGGACGCAAACGATAACCATGACAAAGCGAAATTTCGAAGACATCGGCTTAATGGCCGGTTTAAAGACTCTTCTCGCAGTACTTAAGAATAGGATGGCCGTAGAGGAGTAAATCAGCAGAGCCAGTATAGAGGTATCGCCATTCATAAGGCTAATAACCGCAATGATTACACCTGCGCTCGGTATAAAATCCAACCAGCGGTTATTTTTGAGAATGGGCCAAGCATACCTCAGCAAGACGAACAAGTTTAGCGCACATAAAATCATTTCCCAGACAGTCAACCATTTTAATGAATCGATAACATCTTGAATAAAGCTCATCGTTTCAATTCCTCCGATCAGTTATATGTGAATCGAACTGAGTGTATTGGAGAAATATGAACGGAGCGTGAACTTATTTGCAAATGGCGGAATCGTTATGCAAGGCAGCGGGAAGCGTCACGGTAAACGTCGTGCCCAGTCCGACGGTGCTCTTCACCTCTATGCTTCCGCGATGGAGAGCAACGATTTTGTGGGAGATGGCAAGACCGAGACCATTGCCGCTTCTGTCTTGGGCCCGCGACTTGTCCGCTTTGTAGAAGCGCTCGAAAATAGAGCTTAAATCGTCCGGCGCAATGCCGATCCCGGAATCGCTTATCGCAACGGCAATCTCATGAGGATGAGGCCGGCTGATCGCGATGAGAACTTGACCGGCGCGGGGCGTGAACTTGATGGCATTCCCGAGCAAATTCAACCAAACTTGATTGAGTTGATCCCGGTCGGCCGTTATTTCGGTGCCGGCTCCCGAAGGGGACTCTATGTCGACACGAATGCTTTTGGCCGACCACTGGGGCTCGCACGCGACGATTACTCGTCGAATTTGCTCATCTAGTTTATACGATTCCATCTCGAACGGATGATGATCCGATTCGAGGGAAGCGAGCTTCAGCAGATTATCGCTGAGTCTGGATAATCTGTCGCTCTCGGTAACGATTATATCCAAGTATTGGACGCGATCGTCCTCCGCAATAACCAGATTGCCATCTTTCAGCGCCTTCGCGAATCCGGAGATGGAAGTTAACGGAGATTGGATTTCATGGGACACGTTTGATACGAAATCCTGTCGCATCCGCTCCAATTGCTTGATTTCCCGAGCCATGTCGTTAATGCTCCGCGAGAGAGTTCCAAGCTCGTCTCCGCGATTGATTTTCAACTCAACCTCAAAGTCCCCTTTCGCCAACCGCTTAGTCGCATCCGTCATCGCTTGAAGAGGCTTCACCAGGTATCTGCCGGCAATGAGAATGCACAAGCTTCCGATCGCAAGCATGAGGAACAGAATAGTGAATAATAATCGGAAGATCGTAATTTCGTTCTTGGAAGAGCTCTGCAAAATTAAAGCATAATGTTTTCCATCGGAAGAAAACGGAAGGCCGACGAACGTACCGTTATCTTTTCCATGCGAACGGTACGGTTCTCCGCGCAGTACCATGCGAACCGATTCAGAATTAATCGCTTCGACCTTCTTGCCCTTGGTCGGCACATAGGAATTCATCCCGCCATTGCCGTCGTAAAGCTGCAACGTATAGGAAACCAATTCAGCCATATCATTCATGAACTCATCCAAATCCGGAGGATTCGTTTGCTCGTACACGCGTATTATACGATCGCCGGCCGCGATCATATCGTTTTTACCCGTAGCGTTCAGATCATTCTGGAATAGAGCAAGGGCGAGAAGAAGGGATGAGACCAAGCTGATGACGATGGCGGCCAGAAAAGTCAGCACGACGCGAACGTATAACGATTTCATCCCGGATTCACCGCCAGACGATAGCCAACGCTGCGTGCCGTTTCAATGCGAAAATGGCGGACGTCCCCGGCAAAGCGTTCCCGAAGCCGCTTGATATGTACATCGACGGTTCGGTCGTCGCCTTCGTAATCCATGCCCCAAATCTGAGTGATCAGCTGCTCTCTTGTAAAAATCTGGCCCGGGTGGCCGGCAAGCATGAACAGCAGCTCGAATTCTTTTAGCGGCAATGCTAATTCCTCTTCTCCCCGCATGACCTTATACGTTTTCCGATTCAGCACGATTTCGCCCAACGGTATGACCTGGGACGAGGCAATACGGGATCGCTTCAGTAACGCTTTAACCCGCATCACAAGCTCAACCGGATCAAACGGCTTCGTCATATAATCGTCGGTCCCGAGCTGGAATCCTTTTATCTTTTGACCCGATTCGCCCTTGGCCGTTACCATTAGAAGCGGAATGTCGGGATCGCTTTTCCGAATTTCTCTGCACAAATCCCATCCGTCCATATGCGGCATCATAATGTCGAGGATGACCAGATCGATTCTCGAACCTTTGACGATAGCATGCGCATCGATGCCGTTGTCCGCCTCGGTCAGATTGAATCCTTCATTCTTCAAATAAAGGCGCATCAAGGCGCGAATGTTAGGATCATCGTCCACGATAAGAATATTGACCATATAAACAATCCTCCACTTGGAAAACAATAGCCTTACGTTTGAATGTTGAACGCTGCAATCCCCAACTTATATTTACTGGACGGACCACGCGGTAGCTTTCGTACACAATCAGAAGCACAATATAAAAAGCAGCCAAAACGAATACAATACGGCTGCTTTAAAAGTATAACATCTTCTGATTGTCTGGAGCTTTAAAACTCAATTTTCCGGTAAAAAAATGAACCAAGCATTGTGACATCACAACGATTGGTTCATCACCATCAAACACGATTTCTATGATTGCGGACTATTCCATACTGTACTAGGTACCTCTCGACGCAGCACAGGTACAACCTCGGTAGCAAATCGTTCAATTTGCTCACGTTGCTCCATTTCTGACAAGCCATCTACACTGATGCTGACCACTTGGTGCCCGTAAGCTTCATGATAGTTTAAAATCTTCTCGATCACTTTATCAGCGCTGCCGATCAAGGCAGGCCCATTTTGTACATTGTCCTCGAGGTCTTTGAAAGGCGAGTTGTTGTGCTGCGATGCAGCCGTTGCATGGAAAGCATCGTAATAGGGCCTATATCGTTTTACTGCTTCCTCTGTGGTGTTCGCCAGATATAAGCTTCCAAATCCCGAGCCAACCATTGCTTTTTGAGGATCATGGCCGTAATGGGCCAATCTCTCGCGATAATGATCGATTAATGCTTTATATTTAGCCTGTGGGTGAAACGTATTGGAGGAAAAAATCGGTTCACCATATTTCGCAGCCAATTCGGTCGACAGCGTACTAGATGCGCTTCCATGCCAGACCGGAATTGAATGTTGAAAGGGTCTTGGTTGTGTAGTCACATTATCAAGCGGTGAACGGTAGCGCCCCTGCCAGGTTACGTTCTCTTCATGCCACAAGCGCTTCAGGAGTGCATACCGCTCTGCAAGGGATTCCCATTGTTCGTCTTCGGTAATTCCAAAAAGCGGATAGTGGCGCGGGTCGTTTCCTTTGCCAATAATCATCTCGAGTCGACCTCCCGAGAGATGATCCAGTGTGGCATAGTCCTCTGCAACACGCACTGGGTCGAGAATGCTTAAAACGGTGACCGTTGTTAGCAAACGAATCTTTACGGTTCTGGCAGCAATTGCGGTCAGGACTACTGGTGGCGAAGATGAGATAAATGGTGCTCCATGCCGCTCTCCAATTCCATAAGCATCAAAGCCAAGTTCTTCAGCAAGGACAGCCTGTTTAAGTACGTTCTCAAATTTCTGGTGGGTGGTCAATGTTTCCCCGCTTACAGCATTCGGTATGTTCATCATTAGGCTAAACAAAGCAAATTTCAAGATTTGCACTCTCCTCTCTAAGCCAGACTCAATCGCTAATACGTTCATTTCAAACCTACCCTTTGTGAACATAAAAAAAAGCATGGATTTAATAATCCATGCTTCCGGTTGTCCAGCCAGCTTGTAATTCCGATGAGTTTAATATGTTTTATATTTTTTAAGTTATCATCGTTACGCAACATTGTCAATTAACGCTTTTTGACCCTTCTTCTTGGGGTTTTATCCTTTATTCGTCACGGCTCACACGAAAACCTTGATCGGGACCCATGCCATTTGCCTCAAAATTGCTCAGATAAGATAACTCGCCAACATCACCAAGCCAGCCCCCGCCCTTCACAACTCGGGTAGAGTTACTATTACTTTCCGAGTCTCCAAACCCGTTCCAGCACCATTCCCTTACATTACCTGACATGTCGTAAAGCCCTAACTCGTTGGGTTTCTTGACACCGATGGATTTTGTTTTGTTATGGTTGCTCTCTACTATAGGCCAGTTCCATTCTCCTGATAAAATTTTATCTCCAGCGTTTTTCCAATACCATGCTACATCATCTGCATTATTGCTTCCGCTGTAGGTGTAACTTTTGCTCTTCTGACCACCACCTGCAGCATATTGCCACTCTGCTTCTGTCGGCAATCGGTAACCATTCGCTCCAGCATTGATCGTTACTGTCCATTTTAGATTATCGTTTTCACTTGTATTTTTCGGATCTTTATTATTCTTGTCTATTGAGTAATACGTTGTTAATCCCTCTTTGATACTCCTTTTATTACAATACTCCACAACGTCATACCAACTCACCATTTCTACCGGCAAATTATCGCCTTTAAATTCTGAGGGATTGCTCCCCATAATCTCAATCCACTCTTTTTGAGTTACCTCATATTTGCCTATATAAAAATTCGATAATGCTACTTTTTCACCATAGTAGTTGGACTTCTTGTTCATAAACGGTCCGCCCTTGACTAAGACAAAGTCATCAGGTATTTTATTCGAAGTTTTATCAGGCTTTTCTTGCGAACAAGCGCTGACAACAACCATTATTGCTATGATAAGAAAAACGATTAGTTTTCTCATTGTTATATCTCCTTTAAACGTTTAGGAAAATTATAGTCCGTGACAGCCTACAATTCTCCTCTGGCAGCACCGAGGACCGTTAAAAACGGCCCTCAATGCGTCCATACTGAAGGATCCAACTGGATGGATTCTAAAAGATAATAGTCAAGTAGCATGTAGGTTCTATCATTTTTTGAAATAGATAGGGCCGCAGGCTGTGAGACCGAGCGACCTTAACATTATCAAAAGATTACACACATTCTCAACACACTAGATTCATCGTGCGCCAATTCATCGCCCTAATTGAAGATGAACTGTTACCAAACGGTTACGTTGGAGCTGCCACTGCTTTGATATCCTTCTGTCGCTAACACCTGGTAGGACCAGCTGCTTCCCAGGTTCATTCCTTTACTCTGCCATGCACTTACGTGGTTGCCAAAAGTGATAGCGACATTGCTGCCTGTCGCTCTCTTAGACTGGCGGACACTCCAGAACTGGGTGAACGTTTTTGTGCCGTCGATGGAAGGTGCATTGACTCGTTGCGTCGTATAAATATCGTATGTTCCTCCATCACTGGACACTGTGCCTTTAAATGTTCCTGTAGGTCTATAAGTGCCCCAGCTATCAACGACGTAATATTCAATGAGTGAGTTTCTTGTCCATCCATAAAGAGTCAAATACCCGTTGCCGGACGGCGCCCAGACGCCGGCATTATAGTTTATTGTTCTAGATGGCGATCCAGTATTCCAGCCTTTACCAACCACAAAATTTCCGGTGTTTGCCCAGCTGACACTGTAATTCCCACCAGATCCATTAGTAGCATTTACTGTTCCGCCACCATCGGTCCAATTTTGCCAGTAGTCTGTCGCTGCACTTGCGGATACTGCAAATAAGCTGGAAATACTCATTGAAGCTGCAATAACTAGCGTAAACACTTTCTTTTTAAACTTAAACATATATTATTACCTCCTAAAATTTAGTGTTTGTTACTGCTTGCCTACACACTACTTGAATATTACCTTTTATAAATCTCTCTCCTTTCATTGTTTGTCGGTTGTTTTTCCTTGCAGTACAGTGCGAAACTTGTCCTGTTTCAAATAACGTGAAATCTGTCCCTCCTATCTAAAGGAATTTTTCTTTCAATACAAGACAATTCATGTCTTGAATAACTAAATTATAGAAAGTAAGCGCATACATTACAACTTAACAAATTATAGATTTGCCCCCACATATTAACTAATATTTCGAAACGCTCAAGGAACCAAGGTCTGCACCCGACCCTCAAATATCGTCAACATTCCCTTTTTAAAGTAAGATCTATCAAAAGAGCCCCTATCATTCCGCTCGGAATAACAGGGGCCCTTCTCTATAACCTAGTAAGCAAATGTGAGATACGGACACTACAAGACCCATATTGAGCTAGCCTTCGACGATTATTCTCGGCTTGGTCATCTTGTTACTCCATTTTGCTTAGAGCAAGCTTGGAAAACAGATCTTGAAATACCGCGTCACGGTCAATATAGCTTGCACAGCGTATCAAATGTCTTGTGCTGTCCGTGCTCCAACGGAAGTCATCCGAAATGATTGGGCTTGGAATAAGCCGCGAAGGAACCCACTTGGGCTGAATCAGCCATGCAATAACCGAGATATCCCATATCACTCTGGAATAGGCGAAATGATCATCCTTGCAGTTTTTGTACGTCTCATAGAGGTACTCTCCAATAACGCCGGAAGGCTTCACATAATCTCTAACCTCCGACAGTGTCGTACGAAGGTTTGAAGCGACTCCCATGCATGGGATAAGGACCAAAGGCACTCCGCAGTTCATTACGGTTCTCGATGCATGAATATCCTGTTCGAGATTAAACTCACGAGTGTCAGGCCAATCCAGTGCATGGCCTCCCAGCCAGACTACAACGATGCGCTCAATGATTCGCGGCTCTATTAGAATGGCACTCGCAATATTCGTAATGGCACCGATACCGACTACATATAATGGATCATTCTTATCGCTTGCCATTGCACGTTCTACCAAATTCAGCGCTGCCTCGCTGCGAATCGGTGAGCTATCAGTTGGTAAATAAGCTTCGGAGCCGCGATAGACGGGGACATCCTCTCGATTCATTAGCTTAAGAATGCGAATGATTTCCTTATAGCTTTTTTCCATCCCGTCATCAGGCCCCGTAGAGAGCTCATTATGAAACGGTGCTGCATATAGAGCCTGAAGCTCTATTTTTTCTGGTGACAATAGCGCATAAATAACCGCAAATTGGTCGTCGATCTCGTTAAAGGTATCCGTATCGAGCACCATTTTAACTCTACTACCCGGAGCCTCCAACTTGCGAACCAACTCATCTACGGGCAATGCCTCGAAATCTAGACCCATATCATCTACCTCCATTTATATAATGAATTGGCTTTTTAGCCATGCTATAATGAATTCATTTTATAAATAATTTAAATAATGTAGTAGCATCATACGGTCGTTCTATATCACGAATTGGCTACGATGACAGGAGAGCTATGGATGGCAGCCTCATTGGACTTCTTTTATCAAGAAACGAG
Source organism: Paenibacillus sp. 01T424 (assembly GCF_056398745.1). Classification (NCBI taxonomy): domain Bacteria; kingdom Bacillati; phylum Bacillota; class Bacilli; order Caryophanales; family Paenibacillaceae; genus Paenibacillus; species Paenibacillus sp. 01T424. The sequence goes on from NZ_JBFTPZ010000002.1 coordinate 137,083, forward strand.
AGCGAAGCATGAGCATATTGCAATGCATCACCATCAGTGTTATGAGCTGGTTTATTACGACTGCGGTCAGGGGACAACTCGAATCGGGGATGCCGAACATTTTTTCAAGGCAGGTGATTATGCGATAATAGCACCCTGCACGCCTCACGATGAACGGCATGGCAAACAATCGAAGGTTATGTTTACGGGATTCACCAGCACCGTCTATCCTCCCTTGAAAGAAGGAATCTACCAAGATTCCCCGTCAAGGCCTATTCTTGGCCTCATGCAGATGATGGCAAAAGAGCTTCGTGATAAGCCTCCTTTCTATAAGCAATTGCTCGATAATTTGATTTCGCGCCTATATTTGGAGGTACTGCGGGCTCATCCTGCCCAAGAACCAGATAGCCGCCATGACATTATCCGATTCGCCCAGGCTTTCATCGATGAGTACTATACGCAGAAAATTGACTTCCAAGCTCTTGCCGACCAATCTGGTTATAGCTATGATCGGTTTCGTCATTTATTCAAAGAGAAGATCAAGTTATCTCCCAGCCAATATATTTTGCAGCGTAGGATCGAGCATGCCAAAGCAATGCTTAGGCATACCCCCTTGCAAATATCGGTTATCGCGATGGAATGCGGCTTCTCGACAGATGCGCAGTTTTGCAGCCTGTTTAAGCGGGAAACGGAGATAACCCCGAAGCAGTATAGAGAGCTCGCCGGTGATTAGAGGTGAATGAGTTACTTATTCTCATAACGTATTAAGCCGTAATTCATAAAAATACTGCACAATGGGATGCTTTAGCTTCATCTTCTCGGCCATGTTTAAAAGCCGCTTTTTGCCAACTCGTCTGTCCACCAAAGCTAAAATATTCAATAAAATATCATTGCTCTCTAGGCTTTCCTCTATAGAAGTGGATAAAAACTTATTAGCGACAACGACAAAATTTGATTTACTTAATGATGATTGTGCTGAAAAAATTTCCTTAGCATATTCGGATAGTTTTCTGCTACTTGCCATTACTTTTAGACGATCCTCTGGAACTTTCCCATTGGTATCTTTTCTCACCGTTTCAATTTCTTCATGGTTGATAGGAATTTCGATAGCTGAATCATTCTTAATTTCCAGCTCCGTCTGATACCATCTAATTAAAGTAGTGCTATCACTCATACTGAGTACGTTCTTTTTATCTACCGCAATATAACATTGACCTGCTTTGTCAGGTAAATAACGATAGCTGGTTGCACGATATTCGAACCTGCCATGTAAAGCAGGAGATAGAAAACTCTCAAGCTGTTGCTTCAATTTGCTCCAGGACATATTTCCTCCTAATTTTTATGTTCTATATTATAGATACCTATTGAGGGATTCGTTGCATGAAAAAACCTCCACCGCTGTGAGTGGAGGCCAACATAACGCTTGCTATCCATTATAACAAATTCTAACGTTTATTGACGGTTTCTAAATATTACCCTATCGAGCGCTGCTGAGCCGATCCATCACTTAATCTCAGCCAAGTATCAAACGTTCTGGATCCCTGTTGCAATTCAATCACTCTTGCACCAATTGGAATATCCGTATCCCATATAATATAGCTTGAAGAGCGTCCATAACAAAGGCGAATGCCATGATGCTCGCCCGAATAATCATTTCCGTGATCATGCCCTGCAAAGGTTCCCATAACATCGCCCATCTCTACCATTGCGGAAAATAAACCGCTGTTGATACGAGGGCAAGAAACCTCTTCTCTCTTTTCGCCATGGCACTCGGACTTATCCCATACCTCTTGATACTCCGGCAGCGGAATATGGAAAAAAGCTAGTGAAGGTATAGGTTGTCCTCCATTTTGATCCGTGAATGCCTGCGATTGTGCCGCATACCAGTCAATTTGATCTCTGCGAATCCAATCGTATCCATGAACGTGAGGAAGGGCAGAGTAACTGCCGCTATCCAAAAAATATAAAGCTGCCGCGAAACGTTCATCACTACCCTGTATTCTCAACACATAATTGCCTACACCGCTGACATGCTCAGCCGTCTGTTCAGCGGCGCAATAGCTATGGCTCAGTTGAATATCCATAAGCTGTTCCCTTGTAATTCCCGCTTCCGAGTCGTGATTGCCGAAAATAGCAACCCATGGGACTTTCATCGCTTCTATAGTGGATACTACATCTCGGAATGACTGCTCTGGATTGCTGCAGCGCAAACTGCCGATGACATCACCTGCAAATACAACAAGATCAGGCTGCTCCGTCTCCATGACGGTTCGCATCATGTCAGCGGTTCGCTCATTTAGGTCAGCGGCATCATCCATATACTCGGTATCAGAAAACTGGACTATTTTGAATGTACCGTCTGTACGAAACTTTAATGCTTTATCCATTCCTAATCTCCCCAACATAATAAAATGATAGCTCCTTAATAGTAGGCTCGCCTTGCGACTTTGTCACGGTTAGAGAGACGCCTCGAACTTTAACAGGCGGAATTCGTACAATCGCCTTATGACCAATGTTTTGTCCCTCATATACCGTTATGGTTCGATGCGATTTTTCTGTCATAATATTGATTTGAAAATTGAGAATATGCTCCCCAGAAGATAAATCCTCTTGAATAACAATATGATCAATCAGATGTGGATGAGCAGGCTCATAAATCCATTCATTCTGGTTGTGATTACATTGCTCCAAGGTCGCGATGGGGCTGTCAAATCTTCTTCGTATTTCTGCACCCATTGCAGTCAGTCGGCATACGTCTTTCGAAGGCAGCAAGCCTTGTCTATCCGGGCCGATATTCAGCAGCAGATTCGCACCGCGCCCTACCGAATAATAGTATAAGCCCATGAGCTGATCCAGACATTTGATCGTATGCTCGTCGCTATCGCTATAAAACCAATTCGCTCTCATCTGCACATCACATTCCGCAGGCAGCCATAGCTTATCCGTCAAAGCTTCCTTTTCCTCGGTCATGATCGAAAACTCAAGCGAATCCACGACATTCCAGCATGGAATCGGCGCAATGCCATCCTCGTTCCCGACCCACCGGAAATCAGGATCTCCCATATTAAAAATTAAAATATTCGGTTGAAGGCGGCGAATTTCTCCGATGATTYGTTTCCAATCATATTCATGATCCTCCGAGCCACAACCGTCAAACCACAAAATATCAATCTCTCCATATTGACCTAGCAGCTCAGTAATTTGATTTACAAAATAATCATCGTAAGCGCTTGCATCCTGGTTGTAGAAATCTGCAGATCCGTCAAAAGGAGAATAATATAAACCAGGCTTTACATCATATTTGCGACAAGCCTCTATAAACTCCCGAACAACATCACCCTGACCATCCTTCCATGGCGATTGTTTCGTAGAGAACGAGCTATACTTCGACGGCCAATTAGAAAACCCATCATGATGCTTAGCCGTAAGTACAGCATAATTCATTCCGGCTTCCTTTGCCGTACGGATCCATTGCTCACAATCCAATTGCTCCGGGTTAAACAACTCGGGGGACATGCCTCTTGGATCAAAATCTACGTACCCTTCATAAAACGTTCTGAGACCAAAATGCACAAATAATCCGAACTCCCAGGATTGGTACTCGAGTTGTTTCGGGCTTGGCTTAATATTAGAATTAACTGTCATTTTAAGCACCTCTTCTTCATTGATGGAGTATTTTTATTCACACTAGGAAATAAGCTACTAACACAATTTCACTTTATTGTGATATTCATTCGAGCTAACACGAGTATATTCCTTGAATTATTAAAAAACTAAACCAAATTCCGATACCCTGCCTCTAGAAATAAAGACCACTGGAACTCAAATTGTTTTGGGCGCAGATTGTTGGGAGTTTCATAATTTTTTGAAAAACTCCAGCTTGTATATTGAATCTACTTTTTCCAGTACATTTCGACTTTCCTGCATGAATTTTACAAGCGTAATTTTCCCCTTGTTGATGAAGACACCCGTTTTCCCCCTATCCACTCCGAATGCAGCTTTATAAAGTCGCGCCCCCCCCCATGCTTGGAGCGGAAAAGAAAAGATTGCGAATCGGAATCATGTATATTGGCATCCCCGAACTTCCGTTGGGTCCTGGGCAAACACTCCTTATTTCGATACCTTCTGCAGAAGTTGACTGTGATGACATAATTTCCACATAACGTCACATGTCATAAATGATAAAAAACCGATTATCGTGAATAGATTGCATCCTTGACGCTCTTTCTCTTATCAAGCTCGTTTCGTTTAGCCCATGTGCTTTTACGGAGGTTTTTTTCTTCCAAGAGGGTGCTTCATTCATATCTTACGTTAAAGATAACCGTCCAACCCCTAGCACCCTACTAGCCAAATCCACTAGCTCGTGATCCAACTCGACTGTGACAGGTCCTATTCGCCGTTGCTCACGCCACTCTCGTAGATCCTCTTCCGTTTCCAGCTTCAGCTCTGCAATCTCTAAAGCTCGGTCGAACACATACTTTGAAGTGTACAAGAGCGTATAGATCCCTCGTCCCCCCGGAATGATCGGCTTATCCCGCTTTACCCACTCTCCTACCGTAAACTTCACATACAGTTTTTCTTCCGTGCCCGATCTTGCTGGTCGCTCGGTAATCTCCTTGCGCCGCACGACCTTCCAGTCCGAGATTTTACCGTACCAGTGAATACCCGTTTCCCCGCGTGGCTCAAACTTCTTTATCGACTGATAGAGTGCCACGTATTCTAGCTGAGTAAGCAGCTTGTGATCGGAGATATTCTCAAGCGGTACATGATAAAACTTAAGTTGTAACGCATCATCGAGCTGCTGTACCTCCCGGAGTGATCCTACCAGTACATTTTTGCCGATAAGCTTGTTCTCGTAATAATTTTTCGTTCCACGCGGCCTTGCGGAGCGTTCGTATGCCTTCTCTGGACTATCCATAATGATTTCATCCAGGAAGGCTTCCATCAGCTTGGTGGATCCCGGCAAGAACGGTAGAGCTCCAACATTGATCAGCTCAATGCTTTTATAAAATTTATGCTCTTCATACTGCTCCTCATTGTGATAGGGAAATAGTACATAAGCCCCGAACATGCTGCGTTCCAATTCTTTCCCGCCTCCCTCTGCGTACACAATAGCGTCACGGTATCGATGCATCGTATTAATATCGGACTCCTCCGGTCCCGGAAGCTTGTAATCCCTTCGGTAGGGAGTCCCCTCATACGCTGGATTGAGCCGATACTTCGCATCAAAAATATACTTATATACCGCATCGGAATCGTTCTTCTTCAATGTCAACACATTGTCGGGCCTTTGAGAAATCGTCGGCGTTTGCTCACCACTCGGCAAAGTGTTGTAGTACAGCGTAAAAATCTCGCTATTCTTCGGATTACGGTAAACCATCTTTGCCTTTTGCGATTTGTCTAGAGTAACAAACACGCCTGTCCGGTTCACCTTAATAATATCTTGCTTCAACAGCTCATACTTACGACTCAGCAAGTCATGAATCTTGAGAAAACACCAGTATTCATATAGCTGCGCCAGATCCTTCATCGATAATCGGAACAGATCACTCTGGATAGAGAGTCCCTTCATCAACATCAAATAGTTACGATACACCTCGCGGTATCCCGGCGCCATCTGAAGCACAAGCGATACGGAGAGCTGCCTCATCTCCTTAACGTTCAAAAAGTCTAGCTTGAGCAGCCTTTGTAGCTGCGATTGCATATCTTTCAGCTTCCGCGACAACATCGGATCCTTAAGGCGTCCCTTCTCAGTTAGGCGAGTCTTCAGATCTTTAAGCTTACTCGCAATACGGAGCAGAACCCAACGAATAAAACGATTCTCGTTTGTATCATAATCCACATGCCGCTTCGTCTCAATCGCATGGCTTGGGTAATAGCGTTGTCCATTCATTGGAATAAAACCAAGCTTATCGTCCTGTACGAGTAGCTGCGGACGCCTGGTCAGATAGGAAATGCTTTCCTTCCCCGTCTTCTTCAAACGTCCTGCTTCTACTACTCGGTTCTCCACTTGATGCTTGGAGTGAGGCGAGCTATTAATCCGTTCCACCGCCTGCACAAGCTGAGCGAATACATGCTGAAGGATCGTGAAGAACTCGGTTAAGCTTTGATGACGTGTTTCCTTGAGACCCGTTAGATTATACGTTTTACGCAAAAAATCAAATGATAAGTTATAGATCTGTTGATTGACGTCATTTAAAATCATTTGATAATCATTTTTATAATCCATTTTGACTGGAAAAACTTCAAGCTGAACCTTTAAAATAGCCTGTCCATTCAAACGCAGCTCCAGATCAGTCAGACCAACCTCATTCTGAAAGTTTAAAACGCCAGATAAGATCATATTGCCCAGCGGCTTAACCACTTGCCTCAAATAAACATTTTCATGGAAAAAGGTAAGCGGAATGTCTTGCTTTTTTTCGATGACGATCTCGTAAGCCTGCGTTTCATAAAAGAGCGGATAGCTCGGTATGCCCGTCTTCCAATCCGATAGTTCCTTTGTCTCAGGATGAAACATTGAAACTTTTTCTATTAAAAGTGCAGTCGAGGGCGCAGAAATTTGCAGTTGTGCTTCAATGAGCTGATTATCATCATTTCTATGCAATTGCAGCGTATCTACCGTTGGATGGAACGGCTTACCCTGTATGTACAAATTAAACAGGCTCGTTTCAATCCGGAGCAGCTCAACACTCTGATTAAGAGAGCCAATAGGAGGTGAATCCATCTTCCTCTAACCTCCGCAACATAAAGGCTATTTTCCGAGTACTCATCGGGTATTTAGCTCTCTCTTCCGGTTCATGCGCACTCCACTTCTCATAAAGATCGGAGGCGTCATCCATCAAGCTATTCACAGGCAACGCTTTGCCTAGTGCTTCCTGCATTAGTAGAAGAAGTACGCGCTTGACCGATGAGCTACTGCCTTGAACGCGTGGCAATATTTTCTGCAATAACTGTAAATCGAACGCTTCATCCTCACTCATAAGACTGAACCGGTCGTTATAGATCATATAGAAGCAAACAGCATCTCGTATACGGAATCCAACATGCGAATGGACTTGCTCCAATATGTTATTCACTTTGACCAGCTTCGCTGTGACTTGCTTAACCTGCTCTTGATAATCCCCATAAGCATCAATGAGCTGTAAATACTCACTACGTAGAAAAGCATTCGAGGCCTTAACAGTTGTTGCCTCATTCGATTGAACAGCTTGATCTGGAAATTGCTCAAGATTAATATAGTTAAATTCAATCGTGTTGGCGCGGTCCAGTACCTTTTTGCTAAAAGGATGCGTCGTCTCATCCATATTGACAGTCCCGATTAAATAAACATTATCCGGGAGCGATAGGTTTCCATAAATCGGTTGATCTACTGTTGTAAGAGTGTCCTTATTAATAAGTGGCATTGTCACAATACCATCACCCTGCCACTCCTGCGTTTCAATAATACTAAGTAGATCGCTAAAATAGTGCTCTACTCTAGCTAGGTTCATCTCATCTAAACAAATGAAATACGGCTTGTGTCGATTGCTTGGTTTCGAAGCCTCCACAAGTACCTCCGCCAACCGTCCCGGACGAAACGCACCCGATAAATCCATATATCCTATTAGGTCCGACGGATCACTCCAGTCTGGACGCACAGGAATAAGAGTAAATTGCTGGTTATGGCTAAGCGCGCCAAGCGCTTCTGCGAATAATTTCACTAGTTTTGTCTTTCCCGTTCCGGATACGCCCGCTAGAATGACAAATGGTTTTGTTTTGAGAGAGAGGTATAGATTCTCTATTAATTCATTCGGAAACTGAAAGCCTTTGTTACGGATGAAGGATTTGATGTAACTAAGCCGTTCCGAAACCGTCATTGTATCCAAAGGCTCGACCTCCTCATCTACTCGGAACATATATTGGTCTCCTGTTTTCTTTACAAATTGAAGCTCCTCTAGCCAATTCAACATAAAGCGAGACCTGTTCTCTTGCGTAACCGTTCCCCATTCTTCTTCAAGCCCCATTGCCGAAATAAAAGCGGTATTGAATTCGTCCAGCGAAAATCTACCAAGCTCCTCCACTAATGAAATAGCTAGATTCATTACTTTTGCGAGATTAGTAGCATGTTCTCCATTTGATTCTCCCAGATAGCGTCTTATTATTTGAACCTGCTCTGGGCTCAATCTCCATTTATTTTCATCAAAAACCAAATAATACTTTGTCCCTTGAGGAGTTAAAGAATAGTACCCATTTTCTACTGAAATTTGACCAAGCTCCTGTAAGGCTCTCCCCACATGTTGAATCCGTTCTTTGGGGTTCTTAACATCGTCCCCTGAAATAAGAACGGTTGCTTGATTGGAAACCAGTTCATCGATGTTTATAGGAGTATAATTGTTGTTACCTAAGTAAGAGATAATTCCTTGACCCAAATAGAGATGTGCCATTGTGTATTTAAAAGTTGGAGGAGCTGCTGGTTGTTGTTGTTCGGTTACTTGATCAGCGTAAAGCTTATAATTATTCATCACGTTTTCTAGATCAGCAATAAGAATGTCATCTTCGGGGATGTTATCTCGATCATAGCGAGCATATGCAACGGTCGATACTTGATAATCTCTTCCCAATCCACTAGCAGTTAGATGAATATCAGCGTCCTTGTGTAAGTTTTGAAGCGGCAAGAGCTCTCTCATTTCCTGCACCTTTTGCTCTAAATATTGATAGCCATCTCTTTTTCCATGTTCTTTTAGAGGTACTGTTACTCCTTGAGCAAGGGTCAAATAGACAGCACTCATATCCTCTGCGAACAAATAAACGACATACTCCCCTTGCTGAGTAGTTGTCGTTAGACGCTTATCAAGAATAGCCAGCCAAGGGATGTTGGCCCAATTGCCTTGGCCTATCGAGCCTTGTACCTTATAGTCTCCATTCATAAAAGGTAATGCTCTCAGATACTCAGGTAACGATTGCCTAAAGAGCTTGCCTAGCTGATGATTAGCAAACTGTTGAGTTTTAGCTTCAATGTATGTATTTAAAATCTGCGAAAGAGACTCCTGTAATGATATTGTCGGAGCCGAGCTCAATTGGTTGTTGTAGTTCGACAATTCAATGCGAGCATAATCTCTTAATTCGGCTAAAACATCGTCATTCAATTTATCCCATATATCCGGTTTGAAGGTAATGGTCTCGGATGTTGCTTCCAGAATGGAGGATAAAGCATCAATAGGTGTTTTAAGTAACGACTTGGTTTGGCCCAGTGTAAAGTCACTCCATTTAAACGCTGATCCCTGAGGCGGATAATCTACTTGTGCTCCATTCATACTGCGATCCCTGTAATACGATAAAAACCGCTCAGCCACTTGGTTGAGCGGTACCCTTCGATTGAAAGACTGTTTATATTCATCAAGAATAGATAGAATTAAGACCATTTTGTAAGATTTTTGTCGGCTCCGAAATATCGAAGCAAGCTCTTGTGGCAATGTCATATGATTTCGCTCCAAACTATCAGTTAGACTTTTTGGTTTTTTTGTGTTGGGCTTTAATCAAGATATGGCGTCTTTTCCTGACTTTAAGTGTATCTCCGGTAAAAAATAGAATCAATCTATATTGATCTTGTATGCCTACATTTAGGAAATGAAGTACAACCCCAGAATTCCCTACCTTCTCTGCTCTTTCTTTTTATCATTGGAGCTCCACACGTGCAGTTAGATTCTGATGACACAGTTAGTTGGTTTTGAGTTGTCTGTAATTCAGAAATTGTGGATTTCAAGGTTTTAGGTATTTTCTTAGACTCCTTATTCCCCGGTTTCCATTTGCCCCATGTTTTTAATTTTTGTTCAATTATTCCTCCGTGCCAATAATCAACTTTAAACTTCTCCGCCTCTGTTCTAGCTGGGCCTGTTAGATCTGATGTTGTGATAAGAAGGCTAAGAATACAATCATGATTTCGCTTAGCTCCGACCAATTCACGAACAACCTGTACGCCAATTAGATTGTGACTTGCATAACATTTTGCCTGTACAGCTGTTTTCTCACCTCTCTGATCGATGATGACTAGATCTACACCACCGTCCTTCCCTCCGATACCGACTTCACGAACCGTAAATCCTTGATCGCTGAAATAAAGGGCAAGTAATCGTTCAAATTCAGCACCAGACATACTTTCTAATGAACTGCTTAAAATCTCTTGGTCCGGTCTACTTTGCTTTGAATGCAGTCTTTGAGATTTATTGCTATTATTTGATTTCCGATTTGTTTTCCTATCTCTCTTTTTCTTTTTACTTGGAATTAGACGTATAACAACGCCAATTGTGACTATCAAGAAAAACATGACTATAATCATAGCTGTCACATTCCAAGAAGCAACTAAGCTTTTTACTTTTTCATATTGATTTACACAGGTCATTAAAATATAAGCAGATCCAGCAAACCCAACTAAGCTCGCAAGCTTTTCTGGTATCCAAGGGCTGAGAAATCGGTAATACAACACTGCCCCTAAAAATAAGAAGAAGAGGATGCACATGAATATAAAGATTAATGGAGCTAATAAACTTTGATTCATTAATTGAGCGAGTTCATTATTCAACCAGAATACCCCTTCTTAAGTAAAGTTATATAAGATCAATAAACATTCAATATTTTATTCTTAGTACGCTTGAATCCCAAACTTCAAAAGCTTCTTAGGTAATAGATCATCAAGGTTTTGGATATCGCTATCAACAAGTTCTATTAAATTAAATCCATATTTTGAATAGATCTTTATCTTTTCTTTTTTTCGTTCTACATATCTTTCATCGTTTTCTAGACCCCAAAACTCAATATATACTTTTCCAACAGGAAGATAGAAATCACAATAAACCTCTTCTTCCACTGGTAATCTCCGTTCATAGGCATGGACGATTTCCGACATATACAGCCAATTATCAATTAACATTTCTGCTCTAGAACGAACATAGTGTCCATCGGCTGCACGATGCTTTGCCTCAAACTTATCACGAAAATTAGAACTAGAAGGTAGCTTATCTTCTTTAATATCTTCCGCCGGTGTTCCTTGAACGGACTGGAAGGTTTCGATAAGCCTTTTGTTTGTCAGTATACTTGAATCCCAACAAACATAAGGGACTCCCGTTTGCTCATATTCAAATTGTTTTCCACCTAAGCTTTCTCCAAGCTTTGTTACGGTCCAACCCTTTACATTTTTTTGAAGCATTCCAAGCTCTGATAAAATTGGGTTAATTCTAAATTTTGATATATTAAAATGCTTACTCAGTGTAATTGCGCTCAATAATTTATCAGAGCCACCAATTTCTGAAAGATATTCTTTTATCCTTCCATCCCACGCTATATAGGTACCATGCTGTGGATGGCTCTTCATTGTTCCCCCCATCTCGACACCTTTATTGGTTAATACCCAAGCGTCATTTTCTCTTAGAATGCATCCTGCATCCGTTAAAGATTGAAACAGATGCTTTGCTTGTAACCCCAATTCTTTTGCTAATGCTGTCGTTGATATTTGTTTCTCGCTCATCTGATCCTCCTAGTTGATTGACTCTTCCAAATCAAATTATATGTTGTGGTTATGTTTACTGCTTATAGTCTAATTTCATTACTTTCTGTTAGGACTCCTTATAACTAACTAGAGTAAATTGTTGAAATTTCTTAAGTGTCATGTGTTACCACTAATCGGAAATCATTACCTTTGGTAGATTTCGACAAAATAGTACAATAGTCCTTCTTTGTGGACTCTTGAATCTCAATACTCAATAGTAAAGCTTGAAAAAAAAGACAATGCTGTAATCTAGCATACGTCTTAACCTTATTCTCCATTTAGCCCTCTTAATGTCCTTTGTCATTACTTTGCACACGATATAAAGACTGAGCGTGCATCAGATGCATTCAAAGAATCGATTTGTGAATCCTTGGATTGATCGAAAGTCGAAACACGCGCATTCCCAATTTTAGTTGTTTTATTACTCTCCTATTGTCTATTTAACCATCGATCGCTTTAATTAATATACTTTGAATTTTAGACGAGTAAATAGACTGTAACAATGATCTATTTTTGGTGTTTTATGCTGATTTTCATAAAGTCTAAAAAACGATCGTTTATTAGACAGAAGAATGCCACAGGGTGAGTGTCGAATGCACCCCGCCGTTAGGGTAGAGTAAAGGGCGTACTCGAACACTTAATTGTTTAGTTCCTTGAGTAGTCCAAACATGCGGTACCACAAGTCGATCTTCATATCAGCCCTTCCTTGAACTAAGAAACAACGTCCTCAAGTTTATGCTGTTCCCGAGCGAAAGCAAAAAAAGCCAAGGAATGTATCTCCTCGACCCTAATAATCAAACATATTCTATTTTTACCTGTTATTCTTTCTTTTCATCGTCACTTCAAAACTACCATCAAGTTAGTTATATTTTTGCTTGGTTTCAGCAATCCACTCTGGAAGTTTGGTAGTTAATATCATATTATGTTTCAACATATTTCCAGCCAATTTATTAGTTGCCTTACTGTAATCTACACTACTAATGAGATCATGAATATAGGGAACAACATTAGGCTGTGATGTAGAGTAAGCATTCACCGACTTTTCAAGTAGCTTACTATCCAACCCCCACCCCAAAGAGAAATCATTCACCGCATTCTGTAGCTTACTTGCTTTCCAAAGTTCAAATGCTTCATCAAAATTCAAACCACTCGATAAGTTACCAGGCACAAGCTCATTATCCACAAATTCCTTCAATAACTGTGCTTGCTCATGCTCCCCCATATTACTTAACTCTTGAATTTGTTCATAAATAATACGTAGTGTTTCTTTGTCCACGGTTTGCACACCATTTGGTGAAGTGACTTTTGAACCGATTAAACTAAGAATATGGTTTGCATCAATTACTTGTGTCCCCGCTAGCTTTGTTTTTCCAACAAGCGTATTAACTGGTGTAGGCGGAGATGGAGTTCCTGGCTGCCAAGTTAAGTTTTTATAAGCACCGACATATTGCAGCCAAGTATGCTCATCAATCCCAAAAGTACTATCATCCCACTTAAATTCATAATATTGTTCGACCAAATTTAACTGCTCGGCAGTATCCTTAAAAGCAAGTATAAATGCTTCTTTTTTCTCTTTATCATTTCCAATTGTCTGCCAGTCTTTAGGGTCAGGTAAAGTCGGAATCATTTCAGCAACTTTTATCTCTAGCTTTTGTACCGCAGTTGCATAAGTATCAACAATTGCCTTACTACTCTTTCCACCACTACCGTATAGCCTCAAAGCCTCATTGACGATTTCTTCGGTAATTCGTGGATATTGGAAGTTAATAATCGTTCCGAACTCTTTAGTAGAGCCGAATATACGATTTGTTCGTGAATAGGCTTGAATCAAACCTTGAAGTTCAAGTGAACGGTCAACATAAAGCGTATTAAGCCGCTTAGAGTCATAACCTGTCAGTAGCTGGTCTGCAACAATCACGAGGTCTATGTTCTTAGAATTTCGTCCGCTACCGCCCCGTGTGGCACGTTCCACGACATCTTCAAAGTAAGCATCCTCACCATGTTTTTTATCACCAGCCACAAAAGTAATGCCAGTAAATACAGCGTAGTCCTTAAACATAGCTTTGACAATTTGGGGATCTAGTGGCGTAGGATCATTTTCATTACCAAAACTAAAGGTCATAGCGACATTTAGTATTTCTCCACGCTCAGTTAGTTGCTTCTTAAATTCCTCGTAATAAGCCATCACTCGATTTTTATAGGCAACTGTCAAAATCGCATTAAATTCCCTGCCTTGTGATTGTGATTCCCAGTTATTTAGAATTTCTTCAACTACACGCGGGATATGTGTTTCATCTTGATACACAAGTAATTTATTTTTCTTCGCTTGCCTTTCAACGTCAGATTCTGACAATGCTTGAGCTTGACGTTCAATTTCTCTTTCTGGTATATCTGGCTGTTCTTCTTTCATTTTCTCAGCTAGTTGCTCTCTTAAATCATCGTAACTCTTGAATTCTCCAGTATTGATATAGTCAACATGAAAACCTAGTACGTTCTTATCTGCAATCGCTTCATCTATCGTATACTGATGTAAATTAGGTCCAAATAGCTTCTCCGTAGTATTGATGACTTCGCTTTTTTCATCGACCTTTCCTTTGATCTTATTTTCATCAAATAAAGGTGTGCCCGTAAAGCCGTAGAATAGTCCATTTTTCTTGAAGTATTGCTTAATGTTTCCCATCATCTGTCCCATTGTCGTACGGTGTGCCTCATCAATAATAAAAACTATTTTCTTATCTGTTAAACTAGCATCGTGAGCTTCCTCTAGTTCCTTCACTAAAAAATTTAGTTTAAATGTCGTTGTAACCACAATGCCGTTTTTAGCTGACTTCAGTATCTTTTTTAACTGGTAGGTGTGTTGCGTATCATCAACGGAAACCGACTCATAAGCAGCGTATGCTTTGAAGTTTTCACTGGTCCGATTGTCTAGCTCACGTCGATCAACAAGAAAGACGACTTTATCAAATCCTGCTCTAGTCGATAAAAACAATGCTGTTTTGAAACTAGTAATCGTTTTTCCTGAGCCTGTTGTGTGCCAAACAAAACCGCCATGTGGTATTTTTTTATCATTGTCCCAGCCGAATGCCGCACCTTCAACGGCTTGTAGGGCGTGTACTTGATAGGGACGCATGAGCATATGCCGTCTGTTTTCTTCCTCACGTGCTTCATCAATAACTAAATAATCTCCTACTATCTGATGTGCCATTGGAATCATCAAAAATTGTCCAATCACTTTTTCCCAAGGGTTTACCACAGTATTTTCTTTATCTGCCCAATGGAAGACGAAACTAGGGTTAAAGTCTCCGATTGTTTTTGGTGTAGCGAAATAGCGAGTGGCGATTTCAGAAGTAATGACCATCATCTGCGAAAAAGCCATAAAGTTATTACTATATTCACCGTCACGATAGTAGCGCATAAACTGTCCAAATGCCTCATCCAGCGTTTTATCTGTACGTTTTTGCTCGATATTGATAAGAGGCAAGCCGTTGATCAGTAATACAATATCATAACGGTTGTTGTTGGGTGTCTGTACTTCTCTAGCAATTCGATAACTAGAATCCCCACCACGCACTTCTGCTTTTTTGAAGATGGTCAACGTGATTTGTTTTCTTTTAATTTTTGGATTGTCATCACGGTAAATTCCGTCAATCTTGCCTTTTGATTCTTCAATGGCTAGTATCTTTGCAGCTTCATAGCTGTTGCTGATTTGATGAACTTTAGCCATCACTTGATTGAACTCATTATCGGTCAATTCTAAACCTTCAAGCTGGTCAGCATTTATACGATTGAGTTCACTACGCCAATGATTAACCAGGTCAGCAACGGTTACTTTCTGCTTATTACCATTCAGGAAGTTGGGAGCTTCCCATTTATATTTTTGCAGTTCTTTGATAAAGTTCTCTTGAAAAGTTTTCTCTGACGCACTTTTTGGTACATTGCTCATGAATGCCGCCCCCCTTTCTAAACAAACATCTCATTTAGGTATGCTTTTTTTAGATTTTGTAGTTTTTCCAGCTTACGCTGATGAAGGGTGATGAGGTTGTCAAAGGTTTCAAAAAACGCACCAATTTGCTCTTGTTCGGAAATAGACGGCAGCCAAATTTGACTCAATAATATGTTATCATTATACAAATGTTTTATTGTTGAGCCCTCAATAATCCAATTAATAATTTGATAGGATATTTTAAGAAATTTTCTATTTATCTCATCCYTATTAGTTTTCAACCATACAATATTTGAATCTTGAAAATATTCATCTTCCCCCATATATTCAGCAGTTCGTCCGATACTGCCAACAACAGACATTAATACATCTCCAATTTCTGGGAACGGATATAACTCTTTAAATTCGTCGAAAACTTCTCTTGATATATATGAATCTGCCTGCTTGCCAAGTGTTCCATTTTTGTAAAATGGAATGTCTTCACTTTCACTTGTTTGTTCCTTGAAAATTCTTTTACAGGTTTGTATAGTACCGATATCTCCAACCTTACGCTGTTCCCAAAGGTCAGTAAATCCTGCAAATCTCCGTTTTGGCACACGCTCACCTTCAGCGGGAAACATTTCAGAAAGATAAGCAGATTTTAATGCTTTCGTCTTTTCTAACTTACCCTGATGAAGGGTGATGAGGTCATTTATCCCTTTAAAAAACGAAGCAATTTGATTTTGTTCGAAAAGATTTTTGGGGACAGTAACACTCAATTGCGACATTGACTTTTGGCTAACACCCTTAGCTGTTCCACCACTCGATAAAGCCGATAAAGCCGAATAAACATTAGGCGATCGAAGCAAAACAAACAGGAAGTCGTCCATCATTTTTTCAGGCTCAACATCAAAAGCAATCGTCCGCTGACTGAGGATATATGGCGTATTATCAGGCACTTGAGCCACATTGCCCATCGGTGCTTCTGTCGTGAAAAGCACCTGGCCTTTTCTTAATTCATGCCCAGTCATCCATCTGTCGTATAGTTCCTGATTGCCATAATGAGCATCAGCGCTTGGGTCAATGTAGCCGTCTTTGACATTAAGTGCGGAGAGTGCCAAATACCCAGTTACGCTCCAATCGAGACCGAGTTTTTTGGGTGTCCTTCCTCTAAAATCAACTATATTTTTGACGTTATCAAGGAACTTACGCTGTTCCCAATCGTGAGTGTTTTGAAACTCCTTAAATCGCCGTTTTGGTACTAAACTTGTTTGTCCCGTCATGATCCCACCACCAATTCACTCATCAAGGCTTCAAACGCCGATTCCAAGTCACGACTTTTCTCATCAATCGCTGACAATGTATCGGCATAACGATTGTGCAACATTTGTAACGTATTCAGCTCTTTTCTTAGCGGTAGCTCTGCCAAACCAACTATAGTATCCACTGTGTTGCCGAACCATTTTTTATACATCAAATCGTCGATCTCATCGTTTGTCAACGTTAGAATACGCTCTTGTACAGCTTCTTTGAGCGCTTTTTCATCAGCTTTCACTGCTTTGCTAAGTGCTGATTTTTCTGTAAATAACTCCTCAACTTTTTTCAGTAGTTTATATTCAACCGTTCCCTTGTCTGCCTTTTTTATCTCAGCCTTGATTGATTTGTTTTCGAAATTCTCACCAGCTTCATCCAAGATCTCGCCTAGAGCACTGGATTCATCACTATCTTCAACTTTAGCAGCCTCCACCAAGTCTGAAAGCTCATTTTCAATTTCTTGGATACGCATTCTCTTTGATTCGATTTCTTCTAACTCATCACTGTATAAATATTTTGCTATCAACTCATTCGGTACGATAATACCGACCCAGCCATCTTGCTCTTCACGTTTTTTATCACCAGTTCCCTTCGTTACCATATTGGGTTCACGAGTACGTCCTGCTGTATAAAAATCACTCAATGAGATGATTTCGATATCATGTATCAGCGCATTCTTCCAAATCTCTGCCACAACCTGATACCCATCGTAAATATCAATATAATTAAACTCCGCCAAAATCGTCTTGATTTCAACAAGCATTTCATCCATTAACTGAGTCAAATTGCTTCTATTGTCTACCATTCGTAAAATGCTCCAATATTTATCAACATACGATTTTGCTTTGCTTTCGATTTCTTTTGATTTTTCAACAATGCGAGAGTCACTTAATATTTCCTTAGAGATGTCCTCAACTGGTTTCGAAAGTTCAACATACCCGTTACGAATTTCCTTTAAAGATTGATCTAAAATATCTGGCACGGTAGACTGTAAAACCTTTAAGTCTTCAATGTTTTTTTCGGGAATTCCGCCAAGTAAGTGAGCATCAACATCTTGAGGGATTTCTTCATCAATCGCTTCGACGTAGCGAGGAATGTTCATGTTGTATTGATTTTCAAGGATTTCTCCACGTTTCGCTAGGTAGCTATAGCCCTTTTCTTCTTTACGCTCAACATATGTGTCCACAATTTTTGCGATGTCTTTTTCTTTTAGGACATTTTGTTTCCCCACTTTAACATAGCCGTGAGAAGCATCAATAATTAAGATAGGATCATCTATTTTACGATTCTTCTTCAAAATCATCACACCTACTGGAATACCTGTATTGGTAAATAAGTTGCTTGGCAATCCAATAATACTATCAATGTAGTTTTTCTCTAACAACCGTTCACGAATTTCCCCTTCAGCTCCACCACGGAATAACACACCGTGAGGCAACACAATCGCCATCGTACCGTTCTGGCCTAAGTGAAATAGTCCGTGTAAAAGGAAGGCAAAATCCCCTTTAGAATCTGGCGGCAATGCTCCTGCAATTTCAAAGCGAGGGTCACTAACTTTTAATCCTGCTTTGTTCCAACTTTTCACGGAATACGGCGGATTCATTACTACCGCATCAAACTGCACACCCTCGTTCGGACGCTCTGGATCTTCCGGCCAGTCATGTGATAGCGTGTCACCATTTTTAATCGTCATTTTTTCTGGACGAACACCATGAAGTAATAGATTCATACGAGTCAAGTTATAGGTTGCTGTATTCTTTTCTTGCCCATAATAGCTTAAATCCTTTTGAACATCTTTATCTAAATGCTTCTTAACGGTTAAAAGTAGTGAACCCGAACCGACAGTCGGGTCATAGATGGTCTTAACATTAGACATTTTTGCTACAATTTGTGCCATGACCTCACTAACTTGTTGGGGCGTGTAGAATTCTCCTGCCTTTTTTCCCGACTCCATTGCAAACTGACCGATAAGATACTCATACGCATCACCCAGTACATCACCTTTTTGCAAAGCCACCATGTTCAAGTCTGCAAACAACAAAATCAGTGCTTTAATATTTTTACTGCGTTCGTTTAAATTGCTACCTAAAGCAGTATCCGTTAAATCAAGTGTAGAACTTGAAAACAATCCTTTGAAGTCATTCGAATCACCCGACACAGCAATCGTACGTTCGAAGTTATTCAAGCTGTCCGTCACCTTTTGAACTTCAAAATCTCCTGAATTAATGTCTTTTAACCACGTCTGATAGAGATATTCAGGCGAAACATAATAGCCGAGTGCAACTTGAATCATTTTATCTAGTTCTACACCGTATTCTGCTTTTGCCTTAGTATATTCCTCTACCACTTCGGATTCAGTCATTTGCCCTAAACCACTGCTCATTTTGAATGTTTCTAACGTTTTATCACTCAGAAACTTGTAGAACATCAACCCAAGCATATAATCTTTATAACGGCTAGCATCCATTGAACCACGCAGTTCATTTGCCCCGTCCCATAATCTACGTTTAATTTCTTCTGATGTAATCATTATGTAACCTCCATTAATTTTTCGTTCTTTCAGCTCAGTAATATCACCTATATCAAGCATCACGCATATTTCGTCAAATTTATCAGCCGTGAAAAACGGATAAATCGCTGTAGTTAATTTGGGTATAGTACCTTTTGATAAATATGTACCATATGTTTATCGGCCTCATTTAAAATTCTTTTAAATACTACCAAATTTTTATAAAGAGAAGTTTTTCATAGCTTGGTCAATCATGTCGTCTGTGATCCCAATGTAACGTAAGGTCACCGATTGGGACGAATGTCCAAAGATTTGTTGTAGTAGCGCCAAATCTTTGTACTTTTGATAAAAGTGGTAACCGAAAGTTTTTCTCATGCTATGTGTCCCAATGGAGTCCAGAATGCCGGCATCCCGCGCAGCAGCATTAATAATGTTCCAGGCTTGTACACGACTAATCGGCTTATCCCCATTCCGTGAAGGAAACAAATAATCAGAATCTCCCAGTGACCGGCAATACTTTTCAATTTCGTTTCTAAGTGTTTCCGTTATTAAAATACGACGTGTGTTCCCAGTCTTCTTCTCTCTTACCTTAAGATGCATGGTCGTCTTCACATCGCTTACTCGTAGAGGAAGAATGTCACCAATCCTCAAGCCTGAATTAATACCCATAAAGAACAAAAAATAGTCCCTGTAAGATCTATGTTTGAGTAGTTCTTTAATCTGACGGATCTTCTCCAGGTCACGGATTGGTTGAACGGTATTCGCACCTTGAGATGGTCTCAGGGTAACCCTCCTCCTCTCAACCGAAATGTTTATCTCAATTATACAATAGAATCAAAATGTTAAGTACAAGTTATACAGGATTCGAAAACAAAAAAACGCGCTTCTTGAAGCTGGTTTTTAGCTACCATTTCGCGTTTTCCATGAATTTAACCTTTTGTGCATTTTGTTAAGTTCATTCTTTAATGGATATTTTCGAACTGCGATAGCTATCCTTCACCTGAAAGTCCATTTACAAGGAATTTAAAACTTGTCAAACAAAGCTTGCGGACCTATTGTTTTCTGGCTGTCGCAATTCATAATACACTTCGTCATAAAAAAAGGAGCAACTCCCACCACCCCTCCCCACTTAAATATTCCGAAAACGCTGCAACAAATACCCGCTCATATTTGATGTTTTTTTCTTATAAACGATTTTGAATTCGTCTAGCAGGCAGTTCAATGCTGTGATAAGCAATCCATTTGGTACCAAAGTAGCTTTGCAGGGCACAGCGCTGCCGATCACACGGACTGAGGCAATTCGGCGTGCAGAGCCGGGAACAAGAGGGTTTCTTGCACAAGTGATCAACACTAAGTCGGGTTGACGAGCAGCTTTTAATCCAGCAATTCCGATCACCTTGTTTCTATTAAACTTCTATATATCAGATGCGTGATCTGTTCATATGGCGCCAAGCAAAAGGCGGAGAGTTAAGCCACGAAATACAAAAAAAGAGACCCATCCACTAGGATGAGTCCCTACTCTTTTACTCCCTTACACCTTTACTCTATTGCTCCCTCAATCTTACCACTCCGACCGATAAATCTCCTTCACCAAGCGATAAGCCAATTTCGGCTTGCGATATTCGCTTAGCAATCCTTTGTTATTAAAGCTTCGCGCGCGATCGCGGAAGTAAGGCCGGTTGCTTCGGACATCGACGCCAATGTCGGCGAAGTGCCAGATGAGAGTACCGGCGATGCTAGGGTCGTCGAGGAATATCTTCAACGCACGCGTCACGACATCCGCCTGATAGTCTTCGCTAAACAAGCGCGGCTCCCAGCCCGCATCACCGAATATACTCGCTGCGCCGAACTCGCTCATGATGACAGGCTTGCCGCCTGCGCCTTGCTTCTCCGCATGAATGTAGTAGTTCTCCAGCATGCTGCTGAATCCATCCACCCTGCCTTCATACCAGCCGTAGTATTTATTAATACCGATAACGTCGAAATAGGACAGCACAAAATCCTGCTCTGGATGCATAGTCGCGTAGGTAACGAGTCTGCTGCTATCCATACTGCGAATTTTGCCTACGAAAGTTTTCGTTAGCTCGAGCGCTTCTTCTGTCCGCGTATCAACTTCGTTGTGGGCTCCCCAGAAAATAATGGACGGATGATGATAATCTCGGGAGATCATTTCATCCAGCATCTTGACGCCACGCTCTATGAAGATAGGACTTGCCAGTGTTTCTCTACTCATAAAACAGCCCCACATCGGCATCTCGCTCCAGAGCAGCATCCCGTGCTCATCCAGCAAATCGATCCAGAACTGGCTCTGCGGATAATGCGAATCCGCGCACGATATTGCAGCAAATGTCGGCCAAAATATCGAGATCCTTCAGCATCAGCTTCGGCGGGAAGGCAAATCCCCACTCGGGATGCTCCTCATGCCGGTTCACGCCTTGGAGGTATAGCTTTTTGCCATTTAACAGAATATCGCTTCCCCGCACCTCAACCGTGCGGAACCCTGTCCGGTCTATGAGATCATCTTCCCCCGCTTGAACGGTAAATGTATAAAGCGCAGGCTCACCTACATCCCATCTACGAATCTTCTCAAGGCTCCCCTGAAGCGTCAAACTCACAGCCTGACCGGCAGCAACCTGCACATGAGAGGCAGAAAGTGAAAGCCCCTCCGTGAAGGCACTCTCTTCAACCTGACAATCTCCCTTGCTAAGTGAATGGAGCTCAATTTGCAGTTGAATATCCGCTGAGTCATCCTTCAATTGATAATCAATTTTCATCGAGTTTATGTACACATCAGGCAGCTCCTGCAGCTCGACAGAGCGGATAATCCCCCCGTAAGAATGCCAGTCCGCAATGTATGTCGGCAGCGTTTGCCAGTCCACCGTATTATCCACTCGAATAACGAGCTCATGCTTCCCTTGAGCAAGCTGGGGCAGAAGTAGTGCAAATTGCGTAAACCCACCAAAATGATACCCTATATGCTGACCATCCACGTACACATCCGCATGGTGAAGAATACCTTCGAAGACCAGACGAATATTCGTTTCTTGCACATTATCAAAATAAGTACGGTACCACGCCGCGCCAATCTACTCATAAGTGCCTAATTCATTATTCCAACACGAGGGAACGACATGCTTCCGAGAGCCTTCAGGAAATTGACAGGCCCATCCCTCTTAAATAAAGCCTATTTAAGTATGCTTATCATGGATCATTAGAATAAAAAGCAGATTCACTTTAATGGTGGAGAGATTGTGAACGATTAATTAAGCTCAATAACATAAGGCCGCTCCTACCTRAGGAACGGCCTTCATTCATATATTTATTTTCGAAACGTATTCAAATCCCAGCGATCCGCCCACTTGATTTCTATCCCATCTTCCATAAAAGTGATAGGAAGCCATACATATCTTGAATCCGCTAGCTCTTCCGGCCGCCATCGGTCAGCCATAAAAATAAAGCTGTTCTCCAATCCCTGAACAGGAAACACATACGTGCTCTGCGCATAAAACGTCTTCCGGGCATTTGGTCCACTTAACGGATTATCCCTTAGCTCCCACCGTCCCATCATTCGATCCGACTCGGCAACGAGAGCCGCATTGGGATACCACCCCGTACAACCCGAGGATAACAAGTAATACTTCCCCGCATGTTTAAACACCGCCGGCGCTTCCCGGGACTGGTCGATGAACGCTTTCGTAAACTCGCCATTCAAATCTGTATAATCATCCGTTAACCTCGAAATGATCAGGGTTTTGTTCCAGTCAGACGAATGAATTAAATACGCCGTTCCATCGTCGTCTTTAAATAATGTCATATCACGGCTATCCACGTCGTTAGGACGCTTGCTTCCCACGTATTCAAATGGTCCCGCTGGATTTTCACTTACGGCCACGCCGGTTTTAGCCAGCGTATAGTCCTCACTATCAATATGAAGCCACATGACGTATTGACCAGTCCGATCGTTCTTCAGAACCTTCGGACGTTCCGCTACTTTAGACGGATGAAGGTCGTGATTCGGATCATCGGAAACCGCAGGCAACACGATGCCTTCGAATGTCCAGTTGTATAAATCACTTGAAGAGTAGCAGGATATGCCAATGATGTCTACGCGCTGAATACCGATCCGACCTAAACTGTTCGGACCGTCTTTATTCTCTCCATACCAGTAATACTTACCGTTATCGAATAATATACTGCCGCCATGTGCCTGAATAGGCTTTCCATTCGTATCCAGCCACAATTCGCCCGGCTGAAAATCCTCATACTTTATCATTCCAACAACCTCCACTCTTAGCGTTGCAAATATGTAATTTACGCCCAATTAAAGAGACCTTGCTGATAAATTCGGCTCCAGCAAGGTCTCTTCCTACACTAAACGAGCTTTCTCGCGGATTTAGCGACCTTCCGCTTGCGCTTGCTTATTCGTTGCTTCAATCACTTTCGTACCGCCTTTAGACAACCACTCTTCCTTGAAGGAAGCGAAATCCGCAGGAACGTCTTTGGATTCCACAATTATTTTTACGAATTTTTCATTTACCAAATCATTCAGCTGGCTTGGAATACTCGGATCGAGTTCCTCTGGATTAATGTTTAAATAAGCTAACGGATTCGGAACGGCGAAGTCGCCTGTCGATTTTGCCATTGCTACAATGTCCTCTTTATTAGGCGTACTGTCGGCTAGGAAGTCCGAATTCCAAGAAACCAATGCTTTTAATGAAAAGGCTTTATCTTTGCCCTTTTCTTCATCCGTCATGAGGGGTGTGATTTTATCTCCGTCTTTGCTGTAGTGGACCCCTTCAATACCGTTCATCATTAGCTGCTGCCCTTCACTTGAGAGTAGGTAGTCTAGCAAATCCAACGCTTTTTTCTTTTTCTCATCCGAGATGTTCGCATTAATAGACGTTTCCGCCCAGAAGTTATTGAAGCCATCCATTCGCTGAGCGCCTGTTTTCCCTACCAAGGTACCTACCCATGTGAAAATCGACTTCGGATCGGCATTGGGATATGCCTGCTTGAACTTATCATAAAAATCATTATAGAAGGTCGCATTTGCGTTATGAATCATGATTCCGACTTTGCCCGTTATGAATTTCTCGATTTTCTGATCATCTGTATTCAACATAAACTCAGGATCAAGAATTTTTTCCTTGTAAAGCTGGTTTAGAAAAGAAAGCCCGTCTCTCGTTTCATCGGAAAGCACCTCCGGCGCCCATTGCCCATCTTTCTTCTCCCACCTATCAGTGCTCGTGTCGAAAGCGTTGAACAATGGATATTGCCACCAAATCCCTCCAGCGCTGGAGGAATAACCGTACGTATCCTTCTTGTTATTGCCGTCTGGATCACCCTCGGCAAATGCCTTAGCAACCGTATAGAACTCATCGATCGTCTTTGGTACTTCTAGATTTAGCTTATCCAGCCAATCCTTACGAATTAGAATATTGTGACCGCTCACCGCCATCTTGCCGCTTCCGGATTCATTGAATATAGGGAGCGCATAATGTTTGTTGTCGGTCGTTTTAGCTAAATGTTCAAAGTTGGCCAGCGACGCTTTAATATTCGGATACTGCTCTGAGTAATCTGAAAGCGGAAGAAGCATGCTCTCTTTAATCCACTGACGATATTGAACCGGACGGTCAACGCCGTAGGAGACAAATACATCGGGCATCTCCCCAGAGGCAATCATCACGTTCAGCTTCTCTTCCCAGTCATTCCACGAAGCTGTAATCGGCTTCAAGCGGATGTTGAGCTTTTCCTGCAAGTACTTATAGATTTGAGAATCCTGCGAGTCAGCTCCCTCGAACATCCAACTAAATACGGATAATTCAACAGGCTTTGTATTTTCAACGACTGGTTTAGAACTTGGGCTTGCAGTTGAAGAAGACTCACCCGCTTCGTTTTTCTCATTATTGCTTCCACATCCTGCAATAATCCCAACAAATAACAACACAACTGCAAGCAATAAAATGAGACCTTTCTTTCTATTCAACATGTTGTTCACTACTCCCCTTTAATGAATAATTAATTCATTCTAGTAATCTGACTGACTTTCAACTCTTGATTGATCCAATCATCACCCCTTTAACAAAGTGCTTCTGAATGAAAGGATATACAATGATGATGGGAATGACAGAAACCATTACAATCGCATTCTTAATGGTGTCACCCAGCATGAAATCCTTGCTTACGAAGCTGCCGCTTCGGGTCAATTCCATATTGTTATTAATCAGAACATCCCTTAACACCATCGCTAACGGCCATAGTTCCTTATCGTTAAGAAACAACATCGGAACGTACCAGTTGTTCCATTGACCAACCGCGATAAATAATGCGATAGTTGCCAGAGCAGGAAACGATAAGGGGATGATGATCTGGAAGAACACTCTCATATAACCAGCCCCATCGATTTTTGCTGATTCCTCCAGATCAATTGGGATATTTTGAAAAAATGTTTTGAGCACAATCAAGTTATACGTGCTTAACGCTGCCGGAATGATCATAACGGCCAAACTATTTACCATCCCAAGGCTCTTGATTAGCAAGTAATAAGGAATTAGCCCCCCGCCAAAAAACATCGTGAATATGATAAAGAGAAAGATAGCGGTTCTACCCGGAAGATCTTGTTTCGTCAACGGATATGCCGCAATAGATGTAATCAAAAGCTGGTATAGCGTACCAATAACCGTAACGAATACGGAAACCACAACCGACATAAGAATCGTATTTTTCGAGAAAACGTATTCATAGGCTTCAAAAGAAATACTTCGCGGAATGATATTAAATCTCGTTTTGACTGCTTCTTCATACGGCAGTACGGATCCAACAAGTACATGCCAGAACGGGTAAAGCATAATACAAGCCATGAAAACTAAAAAAATGATGTTCAGTATGTCAAATATTTTCCCAGAAACACTCGTAGATCGCACCATTATTCAATCACCTCAGTAAATGCCATGTCCGTTCATTTTTTTAGCCGCGCTGTTTACCGCGATAAGAAGAACAAAATTGATTACGTTTAAGAATAACCCGATTGCGGTTGCCATGCTATACTGTCCTTGCGTCAGCCCGATCCGGTAAACGTAGGTATCGATAACATCGCCGCTTTCATAGACCATCGGGTTGTACATATTAAACACTTGGTCGAAACCACCGCTCATCATGCTGCCAAAATTCAATATTAACAAAATCGATATGATCGGCAGCAAGCTTGGCAATGTAATGTGAACAATCTGTTTCCAGCGGTTAGCACCATCGATCACGGATGCCTCATACAGATCCGGATTGACACCGGACAATGCCGCCAGAAAAATAATCGTTCCCCATCCGACTTCCTTCCAAATTCCTGAAATGACCAATAGTGGCCGGAACATGCTGTTGCTTGTCAAGAAATTAACAGGATCTCCGCCGAACAGAACAATAATGCTATTGACCAAACCCTCGTTAGACAGCAGTGCGAACAATATACCCGAGATCGTTACCCACGAGATGAAGTGGGGCAAATAAATAATCGTTTGAATCGATCGCTTGAAGATTCTGTGCCTTACTTCATTTAAAAGAATAGCCAGAATAATCGGAGCAGGAAATCCAAATAGGAGACGCATTAAATTGATTTCAATCGTGTTGGTAAAAACCTGCCAAAACTTATCGGTCGCGAAAATTTGTTCGAAGTGCTTAAATCCTACCCATGGACTGCCTAAAATTCCTTTCGTAATCCAAAATTCTTTAAATGCGATCGATGCACCATACATGGGGATGTAACTAAATATAATTAAAAACGCAACGGCAGGAAGCAGCATGAGATACAGCATTTTATATTTGACTATTCTTCTGCGTACATCCTTACCCGCTACGGCTATCGCCCCAATTGTCGCCATATTATAGCTCACCCGTCTTCTTCTGCAGCCTGAACCGGCTGTCGTCTCTATTGAATCCGATGTTATTAAGCAAATTCACATTTGTGCTAGTCGCATCATCAATATAAATATGATCCTCTGTTGTTTCAACCGTGGACAATCTTCTGTTGTTCTCGATCCAAACCTCTTTACAATGGCTTGCCATTAAACTTCCCTGATAATATTCCGGGTGGAGCAATGCATTCTCATCTCCATCGGCATGCGATTTGAGCCTCATAGCATTGGAATTTAGAATGGCATTATTGCGGATATATACCCTTCTGCAGGATGAAGCATAAACCGCTTGCTGCGGACAATTGATAATTGTATTATTCTCGATCCACACTCGGTCAAAGACCGCATATTGCGTTCTACCCATGGCAAGATATACACCCATGTAGATAACGGCCATGTTCCAGTGATTCACATCGCAGCTGTCAATCAAATTATTGCGGATACGCAGATTGCTTACTCCAAATCCTTCCGACCAGCGAGACTCGGAACCGCACTCAATTTGAATCGCTGACCCTTGATTCATAAAGAAATGATTGTTCTCCACCAAGCCGTTGCTGGAATGTAGCAATATCCCTCTTGCGCGGTTATGGTGAAAGAAATTATTGCGAACGATATAGTTGCTGGAATCATATCTTCGATTAAAAAGTATCGCGCGTTCTGAAACCTCGGCTGGGATCGGTTTTTCAAAGGTAAGCGTGCAGGTGTTATACTCCTTGTTCCATTCCACGTCTGCGATACGCTCCGTGATCTCGGCAGGCGACAAATCTTCATTTCGAAACTCAACTTCGTCCCCTACTGCAAAGGGATTACGCCATGCTAGCACACGAATTAAACGTAAGGTCCGATCATCGATTCGCTTAAAACCCTGAACTGAATTATCGTGAATGTTCAGGCAATCGTCGCCGTTGTAGCTGAAATCGCAGTTTTCAATCATAAAGTAACCTAGCGAATTACTGATATGGCAGCCATCTGCCGTGACGGAAATGCAACGCGTCGTTCCTGGCCGTTTCACAATTCTGCATTGTCGCAGCGCCCAATGGTGTTGATCTCCCGACGCCACGAAAGCATGTCCTGGCGCAGAATAGATCGTTACATGCTCGATTTGCAAATGCTGATTGCTTTTAAGTTCGAAAGCGTTCGCGTCATAAATGTAATGACGTACGATGTAAGCTTGCCCTGGATTCAGAAAGCGAAATTCTTCGGGGTTGGACAGTGCAATTCGGAACGTATTGAGATCCTGGCGACTAATATTCCGGAAATGGGTTTTGTGGAATTCACGACCTAACTCGCAGCCTGCAGATAACGTCAGCGGGTTCATCGCGTTTAATGTCCGTATGTTCAGATCGCTCGGCGCTTGCGAATACTCCGGAAAGTGAAGATCGAAATAAGTGCTGTCTGAGGCTACTTCCCTTACTAGTCCGATGCTTGCCAATTGCCCGCTTTCCCAGTCCCAATCGACAGTGAAATTTTTGAATATCGTCCGTACGCAATTCCTTATGGTAAAGAAGACTTCCACCGTAGAAAAGATGAATTCAGAGCCGCCACCATCGAACTGAAAATCGTGCATCCCTTCGAATATAGGATGATTGCCATTATAAAATCGATATATTCCCGAAGGGACGACAAGCTCGGACGAATGTTCCCGTTTGCAATAATCAATGGCATTCTGAAAGGCACTACCGTTACAATACCCTTCCTCGGATCTAGCACCGAAATCAGCGACGCTAACTCTCTTATATTCACTCCATTCCGGAACACTGATTGAGATTTCAGACATGCTCACGGCTGTATCATCATTCTTTACGCGCTCCACTCACCTGCCTCCTCTCTCTATCCACCCTGTTAACTCTCTTGCTATATTGATTGTGCCATAGACGGCCTTCCCTTAATATGTGCTGAGAATAGAACATTGGATGTAGTTTGTTACGATGTTGCATGGATGCTTATTCAAAAAAAATGCCCCGATCGGTGATCGAGGCGTCCTACGTTCCTATAGCTCAGTGAGTATAACGTTATCGTATAGCACAGTCGCATTATACGTTTCTAACCCAATCCTCCCCTTGCTGAACGTAAAAGCAGGATCTGTTGCACTTAGTTGAAGAATGCCATCCACATACAAGTTCATTTGATTTCCAATAACTTCAACTGACACGCGATAAGTCGTCCCGACATTGATCGTATAAGCTTTCGATGCCAGCTCCGTCTGGGTTCCCGCTATCGTTTTCTTGATCGCGATCCCATGCATATTACCGATATAGACAAAATATTTATTGTTTGCATTCGTTACACGAAATACCAGATTCGCGAAACCGCCGCTTCCCGCGGTATTGCTTATTTGAATATCGCTAGCTAACGTGTAGTTGCTCCACGAGTCGATCCCTGCCGTTGCAAGGCTCCCTGAATAGTCCGTCTGCCTGTATTTCTTACTGGCGCTATCTGTCACGACCGACCAACTGCCCGATTGCACGGTCCATCTTCCTGTGGAGCTCTCGAAATTTTCGGATAATAAATAAATGGAATTATAGGTTACGATAGGATTCCAATAAACAGTATCGTAAAAATTGTTCGAATTCTGATTCACAACAAAACGTATCGCATCGCCCTTAATCACATCGAGCGTTATTGAGGGGG
The DNA here is from genome assembly GCF_056398745.1 of Paenibacillus sp. 01T424. Lineage (NCBI taxonomy): Bacteria > Bacillati > Bacillota > Bacilli > Caryophanales > Paenibacillaceae > Paenibacillus > Paenibacillus sp. 01T424. Next base: position 166,863 of record NZ_JBFTPZ010000002.1, read on the forward strand.
ACGATACTGTCGTTCCGTAGATGACCTGCTGCCAGCCGCTCGCCGGCCAAATTTGCGCGTTGTTTTTCAAAATCTTCACGTTTACGCCATCCGCTCCCGCCCCCGTGTTCAACATGTGAATGGTTTCGTTTGACGAGAGCGTAATTTCGCCGTCCTCCGGCGCTAACCATGTTCTTACAGAATCGCTGCCATCTGGAGATTGCACATTTTCCCCTACGCTTAAGAAAGTTGAGCCGTCCCGCCACATTCTCCAAGGAGAGTAGTAATTTGCCAATGGCGTATAAGTCGTGCCATTCCATTTGTGATAGTACCAAACCGGTCCCTGCGAGATCGCCCCGACGTCCTTAATCGCTTCATACTTTCTTGTGAATGCCGGAATGGTTCCGCTGGTCGCGCCTGCCGACGTTGTGCCTGAACTAATATTTCCATTGTTATCTTCGGCTTCAATCAAATAATAATAGGCCGTGCCGCTTTGAAGCTCTTGCCGGTCGGTAAAGTTTGCTGTCGTTGATTCTCCAACCATATTACTGTAGGCAGGCGTAAAGTTTGGGGTCGTTGAACGGTAAATATTGTAGTGATTAAGTCCTGAACCCGTATCGGAAGCTGCCGTCCAAGATAACGATATGCCTAAGCTTCCGCTATTCCAAGCTGCCAATCCCCCGGACGGATTACCTGGCGCCACACTATCCAATGCGGAGATGGTACTGCCTAGATCGAATCCGGATGCGCTTCTCCATGCCGCCATCGTGTTGTAGCTGACCCCAAACCTTTCAGCTTGTAATGCCGTCCCGCTTACCTGATAGAATCGATTGTCATTGATAAGATCAACCGGTGCACTTAACCCAATTTTATAAGCTGAAGTTCCCGAAGTTCCGTTCGCCATAATGATCCGATTATTCTGGAACGAATCTCCCGACCAAGGGTCCCCGGGTGACGCATCTTTGCTGCTTAACGCACTCGTATTCGCTTGATCCACTACGATTAAATTATTTGCGACAACGAGATTTTTCAAGCCTGAATATCTCCCCGTATCCGCTGTAAAGTCGCTTAATGCGATTTGGCCCGATCCGATAGAGGTTTCTCCGCGGTTGCCCTTCACTTTATTGTCAGTGATTCTCGAATTAATGTTCGCCATCGTCGTTACGCCGTTGCCTTTATTATCGTGAGCGTAATTATATTGTACGTTGATATATTCATTAGACCAATCAATGTTTAATCCGGATGCATCATGCCCCGTGTTGCTGTCGGACATATTGTAGACCTCGTTAAACATGACATCAACATATGAGCTTGCGACTGGCCAAATTCCCCCCGGTCCCCAGGTGACCCCTGTTCCGGCATATTGACCAGCATCATGTACGAGGTTCCATTTTATCGTGCTATGATTCGAATTCCCGATGACGATCCCTTGGTTTCCAAGCTGAGATGCCACATTATTGTGAACCTTAACATTGCGGAATAACGCGGAGCTTTTATGATTATCTGATAAGGTGCTATCCCAACCGGCAACTCCGATTGCTCTCCAACCGAGCATATAGATTTCATTATGGCTAATAACGATATTTCGTGCGACTTCGCTATGCTTGTTTGTCGGATAAACCGCCGAAATCAGAATGCCTTCCGAATTGCTGTTTATTCCAGGACCGCGAACAAGGTTTCCATCTATCGTGATATTGGACCAGGCTCCTTCAGCATTATAAGTAATAACGATCGCTCTGTTCGTTGTAGTCGAGCTAGTTAGCGCATTCGTCGTTGTACACTCTATGTCCAATCCCGAAATGATCCAACCACTCTCATTCGTCATGCTCACCACAGCCGGGGCCGAAGATCGAATAATGGGTTTGCTCCCGCTGCCATAGGCGGTAATTTGGATCGGAAGCAGACTCGTTCCCGAACCGTTTAAGGTAACGCTTTCATTCCAAGTGTCACCTGATTTTAATAATAGTTTATCGCCAGGATTAAACGTAAGATTAGAAATTTTAGCCAAAGTTTGCCAAGGAGTGCCTGCGCTCGTCCCGTTATTTTGATCATTGCCCGTCGAACTGCTTACATAATAGGTCGTACCCGCTGCGTAAGCCCTGTCATTATGAACGAAGACAATCATTGCTATAACGAATATCCATGCAACAAAGACACACTTTTTGGCCATTGGCTACTCCTCCTCAATGTGCAACTCATACAGGCGTGCCGTAAATTCCGTTGGAAGTGTAACAACTAACGCATTCTCAAGCTGACTCCAGCTCCAACTACGGTTCTCATACTGAGGAAACCCACATCGAACCGTTACTTTCTTGCCGTCACAATCCGGAATAGGAAATCTCGCCTCTTTCGTTCCGCCTTCCAATCTCCAAACAGCCACATAAGCCTTATCACCGCATCTTAATCCAAGGCTAAGCCAATGATCGCCATGCTTAGGCAAGCCAATCGGCCAAAATGGAAGAGCCTTCGGAATGGATGCTCGGATACTCTTGTAATAGGAAATTCCTTCGCGAATCAGTTCAAAGCGATCCGATGCAATGTCTGACAAGTGCCCGCTCTGATGAACTCGCATTAACATGCCGTTCACCATGTTAAAGATGACCTCTTCCCGATCTCCATCCTTCAGCGGATATGACCAAGCAGCGGATTGCTCTGGTGTGAGCGCCGTAGGAGCAGCAGCAGATATCGCCGCAAACTTGCGGTAATCCATCTGATCGCTAATGGACTGCACGCTGTGCCTGGCGAGCAAAGCATAATCCATACGCAAACCGCCGCTTCCACAATTCTCGATTACCAAATCCGGATAACGAGCAAATACGCTATCAAGCCAGCGCAGGTAGGCACGATTATGCTGAAGCAAGCCATCGCCGAAGCTATCGGCGTTAACCTCAGTTCCAATGCCTGCATTAATGTTATAGTCCATTTTGATGTAACCGACCTTGTACTCCGTCACTAGGCGATCGATTACTTCATCTGCATATTGAATGACTTCGGGATGTCGATAATCCAATTGATACCTGCCGTGATCAATGACCCGTTTGCCATGTCGCATGAAAAACCATTCATCCGACACTTGCTGCGCTAAGGGGCAATGAATGCCCATGACTTCAAGTTCCAGCCAAAGTCCCGGGATTAAACCTTTCGCTCGGATGTAGTCGAGCACCTCCTGCAATCCGCCTGGGAAACGCCTTTGTGACGGTTGCCAAAGCCCTACATCGCTCCACCATTCGCCATCCGCATACCAGCCAGCATCGATGCAATAATATTCGCAACCCGCCGAAGYAGCCGCATCGACTAAGGGTAAAATCTTCTCGGTCGTTGGATCAGCGAATAAACAATTCATGTAATCATTGAAAATAACGGGAAGCCGCTCATTGTCTTCATTCCAACGACGGATTTCTCGCCGATAACGCGTCAATTCCACAATTCCCTGTTCGAACCCTCCTTTGACAATCGCAATTGCCGCAGGAACGGACATAAATGCTTCACCTGGCGCGACATTTTTCCACCAATGGCTTTCATTTTCTGTAGGGCCGCTTAATTGCAAATAGAGCTGATCATTCGCCTTATCGCTAATCTCCCAATGCCAAGAACCGTTATGCTCGATTTGCCAGCACATGGCCATTCCCGCCTCAATATTTTCATATCCACCCATCGGATGAAGATCGGCGGAAGACCAGGTTCCCGAATTGTTGTACGAAAGTCTTTTGATCGAAAAATCGTTTACTTTCGTTAAACCTAGCTCGGATAGCCTATAACTTCTCCACTGCAGCTCTCCGTGCCAAGCATTATGTGCAATATGAAGTCGACTTTTGGTTTCCCATGACCCGCGGCTTCCGCCCGAGATACCTGTCACTGTAAACGAGGAGACGTATTCCATCGGAATGGAATTCAAACTCTGATTGACGACCTCCGTCCAAGCTCGGATGACAGGGATATCGTTATAAAATTGATAGTGAACCGTCACCCACATACCCCTATCTTCCATAACCACTTCAAGTTTTCTTCCACTTTCGTTATAGAAATCTCTGTGGCAATCGTACTTCAGCCTACCTCCCGGCATTGTCCCTGTGTATTTAGACGCATGATGATCGTTCCGATCTTCACCCGTCACTTGCAGTTCGACGATTCGGCGCGTTCCTCGTACCTCCTCTGTTCCTCGTACATCTTCATTCGCTGGGAAGGGAGACAAATGAACCAGACGGACATCTCCGCATTCGGCAATCTGTATCTCTAAATAAATTCCATTTTCATAAATTCTAATCCAACTCAGCACTTCCATCGTATCCATCTCCATACCATAGGCCCTTGTCACTTTTCATTCACCCTCTATTCTTGATTGATGGTTCTCATTGTGACACGGGCTCGAAGGCATTTCTATGTATTAATCAAAGAGATTTGGTTGTGGTTTCTTGTGGACGATGTTTTTATTGTCAATGCGCTGTTTGTACTCTAGCGGCGATTGACCTAGATGTTTCTTGAATAGCTTGCTGAAATGGGCATAATCTTCATATCCAACTAACTTTCCGACATCATATAGTGATATATCCTCTTTCAATAGCGTAATAGCCGCATCAAGCCTTTTCTGAATGAGGAAATGGATAAAGCTTTGACCCTTCTCCTGTTTAAACAGATGACTCAAATAGTTTGGGCTAATAAAGTACTGCTGGGCAAACTCTTTGAGAGATAGTTTGTGCGCATATCGTCGTTCGATGTCCTTGATAATCTCCTCAACGATTGGAAATGTTGTTAACTCCGACGGTTTCTTCTTATGCTCGTCAATTAACATTCTCATTTGTACAAGCAAATCATGGGGATTGCCATAGTGGAGGACCAGATCTTGAACGGTAATAGAGTCCTCAGCAAATGATTGGGTCGACGAAGAGRAGTTCTTGATCACCACGACAAAAAAATTATAGATTTCAACTAGCCCACTTAAATGAATTTGATCTTTGGCGATTCCTCTATGTAAATCGAATAACGCCGCTTCCAGATGCTCAAGCTTTGTTGCTTTGCCTATCCGCTCCATGATAGACGGCAATGCCGCGTTTACTCTCGGCCTATAGCGGTAAACGCCTATCCTGCGGTTCAAGCTCGAGGTTTCAGCCATCATATTCGCTTGGTTGTAATATTTTGCGATTTGACTGTCGGAGTCGTTCGACAGACTTATTCCTACATCCCATTGAAACTCTGCGGCCATGGTTAGTATGTGTTTATATAATGACTTAAACGTATTCGAATCCATGTCAGAACGGCTTAATAAATACGTCCATTTGAGTGGACTCGCCATGGCACGGAATAAAGCAACACCATGCTCTTGCAGCAATCGATCCGAACTCAGCAAGGATTGCTCCGATATGGCTGTTTTGCTTTTAACGATAGCAAAGGCATATCCTGCTCCTGCTCCGGTTCCCATTTCAACTCCCAAACCTTTTAACAACTTGGATACTTGTTGTACGGTTAATCCCTTCTCGATCATTTCCAAAAACAGCATGGAGTTGTGGTAGGTTTGAAGTACGCGCTGATCCCGATCACGTTTAGCTAACCGATTGCTGCAATTATTTAACGTATCCCGCAATTCCTGTTCGTTGACAGGTTTAAGCAGATAGGCAAAGCAGCCCAGCTCCAGCGCTTGTTTCGCGTAGCTGAATTCACTGTATGCGCTCATGAACACCACCAGCGTATGGGGAGAAACATGGTTCACGAAAGACAATAAATCCAAGCCACTTTTCCCTGGCATACGAATATCGCTGATCACGATATCGATCGATTGCCGCTTCAATAGGCTTTCAGCCATATGTACGTCGTTTAATTTCGCTACAATTTGAAAGCCGAGTGCTTCCCAATCCACAATTTGTTCCATATCCTTCAATATCCACGGCTCATCATCAACGAGGATCAACTTGTACATCGTTTACTCACCCTTTCGCTTTAAGCGGTACGCTGACCGTCACAACCGTCCCCCTATTTTTCCAACTCTTGATGGATAGTCCATAGGGCTTGCCATAATAGATTTGAATTCTTTTATGAATATTGACGAGCCCGATTCCTTGTCCCAGCCCTGCGGTTTCGGATGAGTTCTTATTCATGCTTTCAAACTCTTGCCGCATGTGCATCAAGCGTTCCTCACTCATTCCGACTCCGTTATCCATCACCTTGATTAGCAATTGATTCTCCTCTTTGATAGTCGCATGGATGTGAATGATCCATCGCCCTGTCTTTCCTTCGAGACCATGAAATAAGGCGTTTTCCACAAGCGGCTGAAGAATGAGCTTCACGATCGAACGGGCTCCGAGACCCTGATCTATGATTACTTTAAACTGCAGCCGTTCTCCAAATCTTATTTTTTGAATATCTATGTATCGCTCCAGGTGCTCCAGCTCTTTGTGCAGAAGAACAAATTCATCCGTACGTGTAATGTAGCGGAAATAAGAGACGAGATTGTCAATTGCGACAGCTACCTCCCTCTTTGCGTTGGACAAGGCCATGCCTCTTATAGAGTGAAGCACGTTATACAAAAAATGAGAATTAATTTGGCTTTGGAGCCCATTTAACTGAAACATTCGTTTCTCCATTTCTGTTTCATAGAGCTGCTGCTGTGATTGCAGCAGATTGTCCGTAAGCTTCTTGATTTCATTCATCATATTGTTATAGTGGTCCTGAATAATAGTAATTTCATTCTTATAGCCGAATCTCAACCTGGCATCCAGGTCACCGCTCGCTGCGCTATCGAAAATATCAGCCATCTTAGTAATGGGATGGGTTAAACGAATATTAAAGGAGATCGCGACCCAGATGACGATTAGAACCATGATCGCTATAGCCGAAATCACGATATACTGAATGATTGATGCCTTTCCCACCAGCTTATCCTCATTAATTAATGCAACGAACTTCCAACCCAAGCTTTTGATCGGGAGAGACTGGTACAAGTAATTGATGCCGTTCATTTGAAAATCGATGACTTTGTGATCCTGATTCGTTCTAGTCTGGGCATATATTTGTTCAAAATCGGGATTATTAGTCGAAGAGCCAATGAGATCGCCGCTCTCGTTCATAATATAGAGCTCTGCTTTATCCGCCAAATCCGCTGAACGTAATATTTGCTGTATCCACTCCGTATCCAATAACAAAACGCCTATGTAAATTTCCTGCAGGTATCGGTTTGGAAGAACGGATTTAACCTTCCTGAAAGCCAGTATGCCCTGGTCTTTTGAAAATGGAGGAGAAATCTGCAGCTTATTGCTTATTCTGTTCTTATTTTCCATCTCTTTCAAATACGTCACCATAGGATGCATAAGCAGTTCTCCTGTGGATACTAAGCGGAAATCTTCTGAACTAATCATACCGATGGATTTTAAGGCAGGTTCCAATGACAAGTACGAGTTTAAATTTCTCAGCAAAATATCGGATTCCTGCCATGATTTATTCTCGAGCATGATGGACTGAACATTCCGGTTAAAGAAAATCGACTTTGAAAGCTGATCCATTCGGTAAAAATATTCGTCAAACCGATTGTTAGTTTGCGTCACGAAAATATTAATATTATCGAGTGCGTTCTTTTTTAGAATATTAATATAAGAAAAATAGCCCACTGTCCCTAGAAGGAGAATGGGCAAAACGGCAATACAAATATTTGTGAGGATCATCCGAAAGCTTAATCTATACTTTGTTGTATAGGACACCAGTTCTTTAAACATGAGATCCTCCGAGACATATGATGATAGCAACAATTTCTCAGTAGTTCGGACAAGGGTTAACGACTCAATAATGTCACAATATAATCAGTTTGTCTATGTGTTTTATTGTGGATTCGGGTGTGCTTTTATGTGTTTTTTATTGTGCGAACCCGCAAGCCTTCAACCAATTGAGGGCCATTAGCAAATTCCCTGTCGAGTTCATGTGAACTTGATCCACGGTTAGTGTTTTCCCGCGCTGCTCCCTTAAATATGCTGTAAATGACTGAAACTGAGGCACGAGAATGGCTTCGAATTCCGCCGCGACTTCTCTAATTATCTGATTATAGGGAAGAAGTCGTTCATTCTTCCCGTCGTTCGAATCTTCGGATAGGATTGTCGTTTCCATTAATATCAACGATGACCCCGTTTTGCTTTTCGTTTCAGCCAATAATTCCCGGTAGGTATCTCTGAAATCATCGCAGCTGACATTTTTCCATTCATCATTTATGCCAATAGATACGGATAGCCAGTCCGGCTTTAACTCGATTACATCTTCATTCCAACGTGCCTTTAGATCCAATATCGTCTCACCGCTTATCCCACGGTTCTCTACCTGCAAAGAGATCTCCGGTCGTACGATCGATAAGTAATCCCGAACGATGCGTACATATCCGCCTCCTATATTTTCAGGATCATCCTTTCTGCCGCAATCCGTAATGCTGTCGCCAATAAATATCATTTTCTGTCCTTCCTGTAGCAACATGTGCCATCGCTCCCTTTATTTATTCAATAGATTGTAAACGAGTTGGGCAGCTTCCGCCCGCGTCGCATTGCTCTGAGGCGCAAACAAGTTGCTTCCTCTTCCACGCACCAAGTTCGCTTCTTCGGCAGCGGCAATGTAGGGTAGAGCCCATCTCGGAATATCTTGCGCATCCGTATAGCCGACTGTCGCCACAGGCTTCGGTTGAATGCCGGCCGAACGCACGATCATCGTGACCATTTCCGCTCGGCTGATGAATTGGTCTGGGGCAAACTGATTTGCGCTTATCCCTGAAGTGATTCCAGCTTTAATTGCTGCCGCTATACTATCCGCATACCATGCTTCTTCTTTGACGTCGATGAACGAATTGCTCACACCATCATCTTCCAGGTTTAAAGCATTCGCCAGTAAAGTTACGAATTCTGCTCTGGTTGTTTTTCCTTCAGGGTTAAATCTCCACTCATCCACACCATTGACAATATGCTTTGCTGCCAATATTTGAAGCACCCGCTTCGCCCAGTGACCTTCCTTCACGTCGCTGAAAGTCTTGTTATACTCCATAACCGAATACACGCTAAGATGCTGCAGCGTTACCTTAACTTGATTCATGGCCTCATCGATTTCACCGCCGACATATTCCCATTGCATCTTCGCCTTATCGTAATAGTAAATACCGAGAAGCTTCTCATCGACTTGACCGGGATCATAAGGCAGAGATAGCGTAATGCCGCCTGAGACTATATCGGTTGGGATTTCACGATTATCGGCAGTCTTGAGTTTGACTTCGAAATCATAAACTTCACCTGCGATTTTCATCGTCGCTTTGCTGCCGCTGATCGGCACGTTTAATATAGCAGAATTGTTAATAGGGCTCATGGTCACTTCAATTAAAGTACCAGCGATAATGCCTGATTGTTTTCTGAGATCATCCAGCGTCTTTTGACTTATGGTAATCGCCACTTTGCCAAGATGCACTTGAAGCGGGTAATTCCCGACTTCCGATAAGAGGACGACAGCTTTCGATTGACCTTCATCCAACTTCACTTGAGCCGCCCCGTCCTTAATCTCTACCTTTGAGTCAGCGTTGCCGACTTGGCTTTCAGGACTTCCGATACCACTCTCGCCTAAAGCGACGATTGATACTTCGTTAGAAAGACCGCTTTCGCCATATGCATCGTAGGCTTCCGCAACAAAGTAATAGGTCGTATCCTTTGTCAGCCCAGATACAGTAAGATGGGTGACGCTTCCTGCATCAATCTTGCTAGAATGCAAACCGCTAGCTGTACCGTACTTAATGTTATAACCTGTTGCTCCGGCTACCGCACTCCAACTTAATTGCGCCTCTCCATTTCCGGCTATCGCGCTAATCGTTGGAGTTTCAAATATCTGTTTGCTAAGAATCAAATATCCATATTGAATTGGGGCTTTTCCAGCACCTATCCCACTATTGTATTCAATCCATCCATTTCGGGCATCTCCATTACCCGGGTTGATGAAGCTTCCGTCGCTATAATTGGCAAGTACAGAGATCCCTAAGGCGGAACCGTCTTTAACTGAAATTCCTCCCGGAATGATTTCGCCCCAAGGAATACTCAATTCGTAACTAGTAGACTTCGTCGCTTCGTCTCTGGTGATCTCCATTTCGCCTGCGGTAAACTCACCTGCAGTTTTGCCGGCAATAGCATTGTAACGATATCCGACAGTCTGGCTTTCATCTGTTAACCCAAATGCGAATTCAGTGTATCCTTTGCTTCCCGGAATAGTTCCTCTATCGGGATCTATGGCGATCTGAATGCTGGAGCCTTTCCACAAATCGGCCGCATTCGAGATAGGCAAACGATGTACGTCTTCCATAACCTTAATTGCGATATACAAATTGTCATTATCCCACCGGGTATGCCCTATTGCATTTAACCTTTGCGGAGACCATTGATCAGAGAAAGTGCTTTCAATACTTTTCACCTGGGCTTTCTGATCCATGACAAACTCGGGCGTACCCCATTCTTTGATTGAGCCGTCAATTGTCGGCCTAGATTGTGTGAATAAGCTGCGCAGGGCGGTAACTTGTTTGTTTACTTTAATCCGTCTCGACTCGGTAACAGTCCCGGTCATATCGTAAACCTTGTATTGCAAAGTATGCTCTCCATTGCTTAAGCCCTTTACGGTATATGCATAAGGTGATACCGTCATTTCCTGAATCAATCTATCATCCACGTACAGCTCTACTTTTTGAATGGGTCGTATTCCCGCGATATAAGGCATAGTCTGTAAATCGGTAACATTTAATTGATAACCATCTCGAAAGGTTGCAAAATCAACCATTTTCGGTTGCTCGGTTTCCGGGACAGTCGGTCCGGTAGTTAGATGGACAGCCTCTGAAGCAGCCCCTACATTTCCGCTCCGATCTTCCGCTTCTACCTTGTAATAATACGTCGTGTTTGGCYGTGCTTCTTCCCTGTCAATAAAATTTGTCGTAGTGGATTCTCCCACCATATTGGAATAAGCTGGCGAAAAAGCCGCGTCTTCACTTCTATAGATGTTATAGTGCAGGATCCCGTTCCCTTGATCTTCTGCCTCCGACCAGGATAACTCAGGATAATCGTTAAGCGTCGCGGTAACTTGATTTACCGTCGAAGGAATCGATTCATCAATCGGCAGCACTTGTGTATTGCCGTCAAACCCTGTACCTTGTTGCCATGATCCAAGACTCGTATAGGTTGTTCCATGATAAATCGAGCTAAAGGCTAGTGCTTCATTAGTGACATCGTTATGATCAATAACATCAAAGTTCGTATTTGAAGCAATATCGAAAATATTGAAGTTCGTTATTCCTCTGGCAATCGCAACGTGATTATTATAAATCTTATTTCCTGTCCACGTTCCATGGGGATTAGAAGCGCTATTGATCGCGGCCGTATTCTCTATGTCTACGATGATCATATTATTTGCAACATCAAGATCATGCTCTCCTGATGAGAGATCGGGTCTACCCGTGAAATTCCCGAGTGCAATTTGACCATTCCCGTTCGATTGTAGCCCTTGATTGCCTCTGACTTTGTTATTCCATATTTTTGTTCCGTAATTACTCATTGTCGTTATTCCATTGCCTTTGTTATCGTGCGCGTAATTATACTGAACGGTAATATTGTCACAGTACCAATCCACGTTGACCCCTGATCCGTCATACCCCGATTCCGCGTCCTTCATGTTATAAACTTCGTTAAATTTAATTACAGAATCCCGGGAGGCAATGATCCACAAGCCACCTGGCCCCCAAGTGTCCACACCGAGACCTCCATCATGAACAACATTTCTTTCTATAACGGAATGATGAGCATCTTGCAGAACGATTCCTTGGCTGGCAGTATGATGCACGTAGTTTCCGCTGATTTTAAATCTTCCAAAAAGCATCTGGGAGCGCAAATCCTCGTTTTTCGCGGTATCCCATCCAGCAGTGGTTATTCCATACCACCCCACATTATGGACCTCATTGTTAATTATCGACACATCCGTCGCAACCTCTTTGATGTCTGTTCCCGGAATCAACGCCGTAATCATAATTCCATTGCTATTACTGTTGTAATTAGCGCTGTATACCTCATTCTCTTCAATTCGAAGATTTTCGTACCGCTCGGCATTATCATATATAACGTTAATTCCTGCTGTAATATTGCTCCATGATAACGTTGAAGAGGTTAGGATGTTAACGGCTAATCCCTTAATCGTCCAGTGGCTTAAATTATGTCCAGTGACTACACTTCCACCGTATGGAGCATTCCACGAAATGACAGGCTTAGCGCCTGAACCATAAGAAGAAACAGTAATCGGATATTCCTTCGAGCCCGACCCCTTCAAAACAAGCGGTTCATTCCATGCGTCGCCCGATTTCAAGAGGATGGAATCCCCTGCACTGAAAGTCGAAATATTGATTTTATTCAGAGTTTTCCATGCGCGTTCAGCGCTTAAACCATCGTTCGCATCATCGCCAGTGCTGGAACTAACATAATAAGCTGTATGACCATCCGAATTAACAGGTGCTAATACCTTTTGCACCTCGATATTATCAAAGTCCGCAGTTGCCCTCGACATCGTCAAAGCAATCTTTCCGGTTGCAAAAGATGTGTCTACTGTAGACAGTAGTTTAACGCCGTTAATATAAAAATCGATGTATTTCCCCCCTGCTACACCTTTGAATGTATAGGACTTGCCCTTTTCCATGCTGAAAGCCGCTTCTGAAAGCGCCGTCACTTCTCCGTCCAAAACTTTGACAATCTGGATTTTCCCAGCTTCGATATATTGTAGATCGTATCTGTTATGACTATCCTTATGTCTCAGGCTTAAGCCTACCGTTCCATCCTCGCTTATCGCTGTCGGCATAACTTGAGCTTGTACGGAATAATTAGCCCAAGTGCTATTGCCTGTATAGGAAATACCGCCGCTACTCTCCGTTTGCGAATAAACTTGATTAGCAGACAGATCTGTCACGGCAACATGATCGAATTGCGCCGATGAGGCCCATGTGGCAAGCGCTACCTTACCGGATGGAATATAACCGTTATCGTCCGTAGTCTCTATGACCAATTCACCGTCTTTATATACACGGATTTGATTCCCTATCACATCGATTTTCAGATGCACAAACCTCGAGACATCAAGTGAAGGACCATCATATGCCTTTAACCAATCTTGAGCGCTGCCGTTTTGTTTCATCAGCCTGATGTACGATTCACTCATATACAAATAGTAAAAATTCTGGTTATCCTGATGCCGAAAATCCAGCATCGCTCCAGCGCCGCTGATCAGCTTCACATCCGCTTCAAAGGAGTAATCTGTCCAAGCATTGCTCCCTGCAATTAGCTCTGCTCCCCCGTTGCTGGAACTCTGTTGATAGGCTTTGGACGTTTCGCCTTGTACGCTAGACCACTCGCCCCCATTATTAGTCCACCCTGCAGCACTTTCATTCTCGAATTCATCAGAAAATAAAGTTACTCCCGTACTATTAACGGTAGCCCAGGTTCCACTTTCGTGGGTCCAGGCTGCAGCTTCTTCATCTTCAAAATTGTCAAAGAAAATCGAGCTTTCACCTGCTTGAGCATATGAAATATTCGTTCCCGTCGGCCAACTCATCGTCAACAACATCACAATCATCACAACTAGGAAAACTCGATTCCAAATCATTGTTTTCAATTAAATACCCCCCCGTGATAGGATCCCTTCTTAACATCATTATCCTATCACTTCGTCCATCTCTATTAACATGTACTTATCTTTGAAACTGCTATGTGTTTTGGTGGTATTTTGGCTTCAATATTTGATGAATCTGATCAAGCATAACTAGTATGGTTGGTAGACAACGTAGATTCTGTATAATATTCGGTAATAAAAATGAACCAACCATTGTGATGTCACAACGATTGGTTCATTCATCCTTATCGATTTCATTTCAATAACAATTAAGTGATACATAAAACATAAGCGTAGAGACAAATTCAACTAATGATATCTATGCTAAGAAGATGGTTGTCTCGGCGGTTTGACAAATGGAAACCATTTCTTGATTCGGTCTTTCGTCCGTAATTATTGCTGTGACGACTTTCAAATCCGCGAAAGAAACCAGCATGCTCGTACCGAACTTAGAGTGATCAATTACAATATACGACTCTTTTGCTTTTTGAATGGCAACACGCTTGATTTCTGCTTCATGCATATTGGAGTTGCTGAATCCGTGCTGAGGATGAAGTCCCGTTGCTCCTAAGAACACCTTGTCAAATGCCATACGAGAAATCGTCTCCAGTGTGACAGGCCCAACCATTGACTTGGTCGTATCCATTAATATGCCACCAAGAACTATGGTCGGAATCCTTTTTTCTGACAACTCGGCAGCTACATTAATAGCATTCGTAACAACGGTAATATTGGCATCTTCCGGAAGATGCCGTGCAATCTGAAGCGTCGTAGAACCTCCATCAATAAATATCGATTCACCAGCCTGCACTAAGCTGGCTGCAAGACGCCCGATTCGTTCTTTCTCTACTCCTCGTACAATAGAACGCTCTCCCAAGGCAACATCTTTCGATGCAAGAATGGCGCCACCGAACGTTCTTTTAAGCAGGCCGCTGCGTTCCATTTTCTCCAAATCTCTTCGCACAGTCATATCCGTTACGTCGAAATGTTCCTTCAATTCCGATATTTTGACCTCACCTTTGGTCTGTAACTGTTGAATTATTTGTTTTTGTCTGTCATTCAAGTCGTCCTTCATGGCACTCCCTCATATCTCCAGCAGATGGTTTTTAAGCAAAAGCAATAAACGATTACATTTCCGAAAGGTTGTACCTTTATTGTATGGAATGAATTCTTGGAAATCAACAAAATATGTTTCATTTCATAATGTTTTCGTCTATTTTAAACATTTTACTACTTGAAACTACTTCATTACTAATCGATGTTCAATCGATCAAATAGAAAATCCACGATATGGACAGCTTTCACTCGTTCAGGAGAGCCGTGCTTCTCAATCCCATGCTTCATTTGCAGCAAGCAGCCAGGATTGCTGGTCACAATGTATTCCGCCTGTGTATTATTCGCGTGCACCATCTTATGCTCCAGTATTTGTCCTGCCATTTCCGGTTGAGTCACATTATAAATACCTGCAGAGCCGCAGCAGCGATCCGCTTCTTTCATTTCAACATAATTTACGCCATCAATCTCTCCCATAAGCTTTCTTGGTGCATCCGATGCACGCATGACATTACGGAGATGACAAGAATCTTGATATGTTATACGGAGTGATTTCTCCGCTTTACTTGTACCTCGTTCTGAGAACTGCAGCTTGCGGCCTATCCGAACCAGAAGATCGGAAATGTCAATGACCCGCTCGGCAAACCATTCGGCATCTGCTTTCCAATTCGGATCATCATGGAGTAAATGATCGTATTCGACCAGTATTGCTCCGCAGCCTCCCGCATTGGTTACGATAAAATCGACGTTCGCATCCTTAAAGGCTCTGATATTCACCCGTGCCAGAGATTTGGCTTCTTCGGACTCCCCACTGTGGGCGTGCAAGGCGCCGCAGCAATTTTGAGTCACGGGTATGAGCACGTCAAATCCCGATTCCGTTAACAATTTAACGGTATGGATGTTGGTTTGCGTAAACATCATATCCATGAGGCAGCCTCGAAATAATGCAACAGTAGCGATTCTTTCCCCTTTAGCCAAGTGCCTGACCCCGATTTTCTCGGCCACTCCTTTATATGATGTGTCAGGTAATATGTTCTCCATCTCCCGCAAATGCGATGGAAACAGCTTCATCATCCCGCTGGCGTGTGCGACTTTGCGAAGCCCTGTTTTCTGGTAGGCCTTAAGAGCTCCACCCAGCAGTCGCATCCGTTTTTGATGAGGGAACATCTCTTTTAATACGGTGCGGCGAATCCCTTTTACCCACCAACGATGCCGATCGGTATGTTCTTCAATTGCATCCCGCGTTTGTTCGATAAGCTGCCCGTATTTCACGTCGGCGGGACAAGCAGGTTCGCACGCTCGGCAGCCAAGACAATGATCCATTTGCTCCTCAAATTGCTGGTCAGGCTCCATTATGCCGTCAACAACCGCTTTCATTAAGGCGATTCGTCCTCTTGGTGACTCTGCCTCAATACCGGTTTCCCTGAAGGTCGGACAAGCAGGGAGACAAAATCCGCAGCGCATGCAATTAGTTAGCTGCTCATAATCCAGTTTGGCTGCGAGCTTAGAAGCCATCGGACTTCTCGGCTTGTCTATGCTTTTCTCATGCATGTCCGATTACCACCCTTTTCCTTGTTTCCTTCGCGAACATTTTTCCTGGATTAAGAATGTTCAGTGGATCAAACGCCGACTTGATCGCTTTCATCACTTCAATGCCTGCCGTACCTACTTTCCATTCTAAGAATGGAGCCTTCACGATACCAACTCCATGCTCCCCCGTAATTGTACCTCCCAAACGGATAGCTGCTTCGAAGATTTCCTCGAACGCGGCCTCCACGCGATTCACCTCTTCATGATCTCGAGCATCCGTAGTTGCCGTAGGATGTAGATTACCATCGCCTGCGTGCCCGAAGGTGCAAATCTGAACATTATGTTTCTTAGCAATACGGTTTATTTCCAAAACCATGTCAGCAATCTTTGAACGTGGGACAGTTGCATCCTCAAGTATCGTCGTAGGCCTCAGTCTCGCTAACGCCGTGAACGCACTGCGGCGCGCTGTCATTAATTTCAGTGCTTCCTCTGCGGTTTCTGCAACATCAATACGATCAGCCTGCTCACTTCGGCATATTTCTTCAATCATAGCTATGTCTCGCTCAACAGTCTCAGCTTCGCCATCCTGCTCGATAAGCAAAATCGCTTCCATATCCCTTGGCAATCCGAGCATCGCATAATCATCGACTACCTGAATGGTTGGACTGTCCATAAACTCCAGCGTCGCAGGAATTATCCGGTTTTCGATGATTTTGGATACCGTTCTCGCAGCTCCATTGATATCTCTGTACATCGCCAGCATCGTTTTTTTTGTTTTTGGAGGTGGAATAAGCTTAAGTGTAGCCTCCGTAATAACGGCAAGCGTTCCCTCTGAGCCGACAAGAAGCTTCGTAAGATCGTAACCAGCCACATCCTTCATCAGCTTTCCGCCCGTTCGCAATATATCACCATTGGCTAAAACTGCTTCGAGTCCGATAACATAATCTTTGGTCGTTCCGTATTTGAGACCACGGAGACCGCCAGAGCATTCTGCAATATTTCCACCGATTGTGGAAATGGACATACTGCTCGGATCAGGCGGGTAAAAAAGCCCTAGATTTTCAACCTCAGTGATAAACTGCTTCGTGTTCACGCCGGGTTGTACAACTGCCGTCAAATTTTCAAGATCAATCTCCAATATCCGATTCATTCTGTGCATAACCATTACAACGCCACCAGTAACAGGAACAGTTCCTCCGCATAAGTTGGTTCCCGAGCCGCGGGTGATCAAGGGAATACGATGACGATGGAGAACCTTCATAATTGCTGAAATCTGATCGGTCGTTTCCGGATAAATGACGCCATCAGGCAGTGCTTGCTGCATCGGCGTACCGTCATAGGAATGGGTAATCAGCGACTGGGGATCGTCTTTAAAATAGGAATCGCCTACAATCATTTTTAACTCACTTTTAACTTCAATACTCAACATCGCAAGTCCCCCCGGAATGAAAATGGACGAGAAACACAAACGGCTCTTAATAGCACACAACAGACAGGAGCGTTGGTTTCTCGTCATAAAAACATCTAGTATTTATGGTTCAAACGGTAATATAGATCATTCCAACGAATCTCGTTCTCCAAGCTCGTCATCGTAGAGGTCTGATTGATAATGATGCATTCGATACCGGCCATCTTAGCCCAGTCAGCCATCTGCTCGCTTGTAACATGAAAGGAGAAACCAAAGTGGTGCGCGCCGCCAGCCAAAATCCACGCTTCCGCAGCATCTGATAACGACGGCTCAGGTTTCCACAGAACACGCGCTACCGGCAGGTTCGGCATTTCCTTCTCATTTTTCACAGCAGTTACTTCGTTCACTATCAGACGAAATCTGTCTCCAAGATCAACTACGGTAGCATTGATTGCTTTACCACTATTCCCATTAAAAGTGAGACGAGCCGGATCGGCTTTACCGCCGACGAACAGCGGATGAACCTCAATCTTTGGCTTGCTGACGGAAACTGTCGGACATATCTCTAGCATATGAGCGCCGAGCACAAGCTGATTGCCTTCCTGCATGTGATATGTATAATCTTCCATAAAGGACGTGCCTTTGTTTTCAGCCATTATTTTCATAATGCGAACAAGAGCGGCAGTTTTCCAATCACCCTCTGCTCCGAAGCCGTATCCGGCAGCCATAAGTCGCTGCGCAGCTAGCCCGGGCAGCTGTTTCAAGCCGTGTAAATCCTGAAAGCTTGTTACAAATGCACTGTAACCGCTTTCTTGAAGAAACGCTTTTAATGCTATCTCGATACGTGCTTGTTCCCGAATCGCATCACGCTCGGTGCCTTCACGTTGGCCGTTCTCTGTGAAGTCATAAAGCTCTGTGTACTCATCCATCAATTCCTTGACTTGTCCATCCGTGACATCCTGCACACGTTCCGCCAGATCACCTGCAGGATAACCGTTAACCGACCAACCGAACCTTATTTGTCCTTCTACTTTATCACCTTCCGTGACGGCGACATAACGCATGTTATCACCGAAACGAGCGATCTTCATCGTTTGGCTTTCCGTAAAGCCGGCAGCCGTTCTCATCCAAGAACCGATTCTGCTCCGTACTTTCACGTCTTTCCAGTGACCTGCAATAATTTTACGGGCTATGCCAAGACGGGCTCCAATAAATCCGAATTCTCGGTCGCCATGTGCCGCTTGATTCAAATTCATGAAATCCATGTCAATGCTGTCCCATGGAATATCTACATTAAACTGCGTATGAAAGTGAAGCAACGGCTTACGCAGTTGGGTAAGGCCTGAGATCCACATTTTTGCTGGCGAAAACGTATGCATCCAAGTAATGATTCCCGCACAATGATCGTCTGAATTCGCTTCCAGACAGACACGACGGATAGCTTCCGGCGTTGTTACGACTGCTTTAAATATGATTTTATAAGAAAGAGCATCGTCTTGATCAAGCCCAGCGACCATTTCCTTCGCGTTGTCCTCCACTTTTGACAAAACATCTTCACCATACAGTCCCTGACTTCCGGTTACGAACCAAAATACATAAGGCTTAGTCTGCAGCATACCTTTATCCTCCTTATAATGTGTTTAAATAAATCGCAATTCCAATCGATAATCGACGGTTTTACTCGGCTCTAATATACGGAGCGATCCTCTCTCCCTTTCGTCCGTCCTTCCTCTCGTCCAGCAATTAGAAGGCTCCAGTCCGAGTACATGCTCACCTGACCCTGGCATTCGCCACTGAACGAATTTCGGAAGCGTGACAGGATCCCATTCCAATTCTACCGATAAACCATGTGAATTGGTGTTTGCAGGACGAATCGGGAATGAGGGACTATGAATACGTGCATAGACCGCATCCTTGCTTTGATCAGGTTTATGATAATACACTTGTTCTCTAAAGGCAGGATCAGGCGATTGCCATAATCCCATCCTTCTCATATCCATATCGCTGTCGCGAGTTGATGTTCTTCCTTTCGGAAGTTCCACTGTCGTGTCCTCGGCAAGCAGCGGGAATCCGAAGTTGAAATGATATAGCATCATATGAGGCGCAGGACGGAATCCAACGTTCTGAACGGAATCTAGGATCGTTATCCGATTTTCACCTAAATGGCTAGTTATTGTTCTAGTCAGGCGTAGATGCTCTCCAAAAATCGAGGTCTCCTCTATGACTCCACGGACTCGCAGCACATAATCATCGCCCGCCCATTCTGACCAAGATGAAATTTGACGTGCTGGCGTATGATGAATTCGGCCATGAAGACCGTAAGCACCGTCGATGTCTTTACCCGGCGATCCAACCTGTGATAATCCGCAGGTCATAAGCAATCCACCGGATGCTGTTCGCAGCCACTCCGCTTCTCGCTGATCGTAATAAGAAGGGTGAGGCTCTCCATTGCTCGAGGACCAACTAACTGGTATGCCATGCATTTCAGCAAGTGAGATGTCCATTCCCTTGCTTGGCGTTACCCAGTAACATAACCCCCCTCCGGTTCGCACTCGGAACGTGTCTACTCCCGCTTCAGGCCCTTCACTTCTTGTATAACGTTCAACACCGCCAATTTGCTCAATGCGGCCAACTCTCGCTTCCAGCTCGCGACGTTTCCATTTCCTTCCGTAAAGCTCCACGTTTTCCTCCCCCTTAAGCAGTCCTATTCCCAGTTCAGCAAAACCGTATTATCTGTTTTCTCTGACTCCAAAGCCGCTGTGAATAGTCGATGGCTCATGGCCGCTTCTTCCGGTTTCGCACATTGGAAGGAAGATTGGTTGTCTTTTCCATTTGCGATCTCATCGCAGAAAGCTGCCCACATCTGTAAAATCGAGTCCGAGAAGCCGAATTCGAAAATACCTCCAGTAATCGTTCCATAGGTTGATTTATATGGAACATCTGAAATATGCCATGCCTGCTCGCCCCCTGGCTCGTATGGAAGGAATGCGACTTGCTTCGGGTTCTTGGTCGTGAACTCTGCAGAGCCTTTTGTGCCGTTAATGCGGATAAACCAAGTATTGGCATGACCTGGAGCAATCCGTTTCATGGAAAGCACCATCGGGAAATTATACTTATCTGTTTTGACGTCACATGCCAATATCGCATTATCCCATGTTTCACAAGCGGCCATGCCGCCTTTACCATCCGGACGTTCCTGCACGATTTTACTAAGCAGTGACCTTACGTTAGCTGGCTTCCAACCGAAGCGAAACGGCAGATGTGCGACGTGCATGCCCAAATCACCCATGCAGCCGTATTCACCATTAGTTCCGATACGACGCTTCCAATTGATCGTTTTGTTCGGATCGAGGTCACTGCTATGCCAGAAGCCGGCTTCAACCTCGATAATTTGTCCGAATTTTTCTTGATTAACCCATTCGACAATCCGTTGGGCTCCCGGGAAGAATGGAAATTCAGAGGAGCAGCGAACGATCACGTCCGGATTCTCCGCGATTGCTTTCATAATTGACTGATTGGCTTCTGCATCGATGCCAAATGGCTTCTCACCAAGCAAATGTTTTCCAGCTTTAATGATATCTATATATAATTGCTCATGCAGATTATGCGGCACTGCGCAGTAGACAGCATCCACTTCCGGATCCGCAATGAGCTCGTGGTAATCGGAGGTGGTTTTCTTCACGCTAGGCACGTTATTCTCGAACCATTCTGTCGCAGGCAGATGCGCATCGCATACATGTGTAATCTCAGGAATATAATCCACATTGCTCAAGTGGCACCAACGCGCTGAGGCGCTTGCAAATTCTTTTCCCATTAACCCACAGCCGATAACGCCGAAGCGAATGACTTTTTTCGCCATGTCGATTACGCTCCTTTCAAAATAGCTAATGCTTGCTCAGGCGTCGCGCCTTGGTGAACTACAGCCATAAATGCGCGAGTCATCGCCTCTGGATTATTATGTTGGATGACATTGCGTCCATATACAATTCCTGAAGCTCCCTGCTGCATAAGTGCGTAAGTTCTCGACAATATTTCTTCGTCAGAAGCCCGTCCGCCGCCACGCGGCAATACCGGCTTGCCTGATGCCGCTTCTACAACCTTATGATAATCCTCTACGTTATCGCATGGATCGGCTTTGATAATATCCGCGCCAAGCTCCGTACCTTGACGAACAAGCGGAACGATCTTCGTAATGTCACCGTCGACCATATAGCCGCCTTTTTGCTCATTCGGAAGCATAACGAGCGGTTCAACCATAAGTGGCATGCCATAACGCTCACATTCCGTTTTCAGCTTTGATATATTTTGCACGCATTGACGATGAAGCTCCGGTTGTCCCGGCAGAAGCAGCAGATTTACAACGACACATGCTGCGTCCAGGCGAACTGCTTGTTCAACCGGATTATGAATGAGTTCACTGAATAAGTGTGAAGGAAGCTTCGTGCCGTATACGTTAGCAACATCTGTACGCAGCACGAGTGAAGGCTTTTCTTTGCCTGGAATAGCTTGAAGATGCTCTGCTTGACCAACGCTAAGCTGTATCGCATCGGGATTGGCACGTACAATGGTTTCGATTGCTGCTTTCATATTCTCAATGCCGGCCAAGAATGAATATTCATTGAAAAAGCCATGATCGATCGCGACATCAAAGCACTTGCCTTGTTCACTAAATAAACGATTTAAACGAGCGGTAACGGACATATTTGACACACCCCATATACTTGTTTTATTGATGATTACGCTTTGTTGCTGCTGCGGAACGTGCGCATAATATGCTGCGCATCTTCTTTAAAGTCCTGAATGACATTCATCATGAATTCGTGATAGAACGTCTTCTCTTCGGACTCGATAAAACGTTCTTTAGCCCGGTCAACAACCTTAAGCGCCATCCCTGTGTAATAATTGATTTTAGACGCACCGTGATCGATCGACTTATGGAAGTCTTCCTCCGACAATCCAGACCCACCGTGCATCACAATCGGAACACCGGCCGTATTCCGAATTCGCTCCAAGCGCATTAAATCCAATACTGGTTTTTTCAAATAAACGCCATGCACAGTACCGAATGCAGCGGCAAGCGCATCAATACCGGTTCGCTCAACAAACTCCCTTGCCTGCTCGGGATCGGTATAAAGCGAAGTATCGTCAATGATGGAATCATCATCTTCACCTTCCGCCCCGCCGCTTTTTGGCCGAGTTACGTAGCCGAGCTCTCCTTCCACCGAAACGCCAAGCGTTTTAGCAATCTTCACGACCTCTGCGGTTCTGCGAACATTTTCTTCATACTCATACTCCGAACCATCAAACATGATTGCGTTAAAGCCTAAATGCATCGCATTCGTTACCGCGGAGAAGCTCTTTCCGTGATCGAGAAGGATGCTGACCGGTACCTTGGCACGGTTCATCGCTTCTACCATAATGGGTGCAATCTGCTCGAGCGGTGTATACTTAAAATGAATTTCAGCATGGCATAGGATGACTGGCGACTGTTCATCCTCAGCGGCCTCAATGATTCCGCGAACCATATCTAAATTTATTGCGTTAAAGCATGGGACCGCATAGCCCCTATGAGAAGCATCCCGCAGCATTTCACCCATGGAGACTTTAGACAAATTACCTTCCACCTTTCTATCAGTCTATATTATTTAATGTTCGTTTCAAACATATTATAATTAATTCCTATGTAATAAGCAACCACGAAATTTAAATATTAAAATTCGTTTTTTTCGAATATAGCATTTCAAATAGCAGAATCCCATTAATATCGCTATATATCAAAGTTTTCAGCTATTTCGTTTAAAAGATTATTTCAAAATTTCTATTATACAAACAAACAAAAATTGTTTATAATAAACATACACTTATGATTGGAGGGATTATAAATTGTCACTAATGGGACTCGACATCGGAACGACTGGATGTAAGGCTTCGCTCTTTGATGAGGGCGGAACTCTTCTATCAGCCGCGTATATGGAATACCCTTTGGAACAGCCTAAACCAGGAGCTTTTGAGCTAAATCCAGAACGAGTCTGGGAGTCCGTCAGACGGGTTATCGCGGATGTGCTCTTAGCTGTTCCCGGCGTCATTGTTCACGCCCTCAGCATTTCTTCCTTGGGTGAGACGGTTGTTCCCGTCGACCATCATGGAAATGTATTAAGCAATGCCATTTTGTATACGGATTCAAGAGGTATAGAGCAAGCTGCAATCATTGAACAAAAAATCGGTAAGGAACGGACGATGGAGCTTACCGGAGTCCCTCTGCATCCGATGTTCTCCCTTCCGAAGGTCATGTGGATCAAACAATACCAGCCTGAGATTTACCAAAAAGTATGGAAATTCATGCCGTTTGGCGATTTCATCGCTTTTTTACTCACGGGTATTTCGGTTACAGACTACACCTTGGCCTCTCGCACCATGGCCTTTAATGTGTCCAAAAAAGAATGGGACTCTGATATGTTTGATGCCGCCGGAATTGAAGCAGACAAATTTCCTGACCTCATTCAGTCTGGTCAAATCATTGGCC
Source organism: Paenibacillus sp. 01T424 (assembly GCF_056398745.1). NCBI lineage: Bacteria > Bacillati > Bacillota > Bacilli > Caryophanales > Paenibacillaceae > Paenibacillus > Paenibacillus sp. 01T424. Next base: position 190,979 of record NZ_JBFTPZ010000002.1, read on the forward strand.
CCATTCGCAATGAAATAAGACAATCGCTAGGCTTCCGTTCAGAAACGTTAGTTGTAGCCGGCGGCCATGATCAAGCCTGTGCAGCTCTCGGTGCAGGTATTTTACATAACAATCATGCGGTGGACGGTATCGGAACCGTGGAATGTATTACGCCTGCCTATTCTTCACCAATTCTGAATACGAAGATGCTCCAGTATCAATTCAATTGCGCACCGCATGTCATTGAAGGTTTATATTTGACATATGCCTTCAATTTTACTGGCGGTTCCCTTATTCGGTGGTACCGAGACAAGTTCGGTCAAATCGCCGAAGCAGAAGCCCGCAAATTAGGCATTAACGTTTACGACTATTTGAATTCAACATCTGCAACATCACCTACCGATTTGCTCGTGATTCCTCATTTTGCCGGATCGGGTACGCCATACATGAATCCCGAAGCCAAGGGTACGATTTATGGATTATCATTTGATACAGATTCCACCCATCTGTACCGAGCCTTAATGGAAGGTGTTACGTATGAATTGCGCTACAACCTCGAATGCCTTGCGGAAGCGGGAATTCCTATTGAGTCGCTGCGCGCGGTAGGCGGTGGGGCTAAATCCGACCTGTGGCTACAGATTAAAGCTGACATTATGAATTGTCCTGTAGAGAGATTAAACGTTAGTGAAGCTGGAACGATGGGTAACATCATTCTCGCTGGAAAAGCTTCAGGGGTTTACCAAACTTATGAGGAAGCCGTAAACATACTTGTCAAACCGCTGCGGATATTTTACCCAAGTGAATCTAATACGTCCCTCTATCAGGATCGCTATGAGAAATACAAAGTACTTTCACGAGCGATTTCAAACTTATAATTTTGTAAAAGAAACATTCCAGGTAGCAGCAACCAAGCTGCTAAGTCTGGAATGTTTCTTATTTTGAGTTTTATATTGTATTCATTGAATGCAAGCCTTAATAGGGCGAAAGCCATCAGCGTGAGTCCGACAAGCACAAGCCATTGGGTCGTTTTTCCCGCCTGCTTTACTCGACACTAGTCTGGATAAAAAGAAAACCTTGAAGGTTTCATCCCTCAAGGCCAGTTATCTTTTCACTTATTTTGTTATACAACTCAAGCCTATCTGCTTCAAGAAATTGTAATGCCAATTCGTTCACTGTACCAAAATCAGCATCTTCTTGATCAATTCCCCACCAGTTTAACAATACTTCATACCTTACTGTATTGGGCATTATGTTAATCGTATATTCTTTATCCTAAATTCAACAATTAATGACATTTCCCTGTACTCCGTCATTTAGATAATAAAAAGACCGATGATTTTCATCAGCCTTTTTCATCAATTATCTCTTCGCCTTATAAAACCATAGGTTCTAATCGAATGGCATCCGATGTTTGGGGACGAAATTCGCCCCCGCTTCGTACCCTCCCGCGAACCAAACTCTCGGGTCAGAATCCATATAACAGTTCACACAAGAAACGGAACAAGAAATGGTCAGAGTCTGCCTAAAATCGATATTGAAGGAGAATCTTTCCATGAAGCGAGCTCCAAAGAGGAACACTCACTTAAAATAAAGTTAATACTCATTAAAGTCAAAAATAAGCGATCCCCCATGATTAGGGAGATCGCTTTATCATTTTGAGAAACCAATTTTGTAGATCTTATTTTGTTCCTGGTATTTGTGGACTTGTTGACCAAGGCGATCTTTTTGAGTTTGTTTCTAAATCTTGATCTGGTTGTGGCGATGGAGCAGGATGTGCCTTAATGTAGTCGAGTACATTGTAGATTTGTTCCGCTGCCTCAGCGCGAGAGATTTCAGCTTTAGGATGGAAGTTCCCTTGTTCATCTAATTTCACTACGTTATAAGCAAGCGCGCGCTGGATGGATCCGTCATAATCAATGGTTATATCCGTGCTATCGTTAATCTGGGCAGGAACAAGCTTAATCTTTGGAAGATTGCCATGCGTTTCAATCGTGCTAATAAGCTGGTGAGTGAACTCTTCACGCGTCCATTTCTTGTTAAGATTCAGATCGGCTGGCAGTACGACTCCATTAACGCTTGCCGTAATTAAGGCATTCGCATACCAAGCATCATTGTCTGCGTTTTTGAAATAATCCGTAGCTTTAGGTTCTACAAGGAATCTTACTAAATCTAGATTCAAATTCGCAGCATTAACAATAAGCTGAATACCTTGTGCCGCTGTGATGGTTTCATTCGGGGCAAATAAGTCGTCTGARATACCATGGACTAAGCCTTGTTCTTGTAAGGCAACAATTTTATCCTTTACCGCGATATTCGTTAGATCCGAGAAAGGGTTAGTAGCTGCATAGCTATGACCTACAAAGGTTAATGATAATGCGGTAATAGTGGACATAGTAATCATTTTGAATTTTGTTTTCATTTCTTTCACCTCGTAGCGTTTTTAGTTAAGATTCAAGCCTTTTATTCATTGTTTCTGATATCGCCCTTACATTAGTAATACAATCGAAGAGCCTATTATTTTTCACACTTAAAAATTTTTTTTATGGACGATAGTTAAAAAAAGGGCGCTAAGGCTATCGAAGAGTTCGAGATGAGCTAGTGAAGGCAAAATAAAAAGGAATGAACCCGGTACAGTACCGAAACTCATTCCCAGAATGTCGCCTAATAAAATAACCTGTCTAACTTATTTGATGTCACTTCAAAAGGGGTTAGAAATTGAAATTTGTTAGTGGATGTCCTTTTTCTTAAAGCTGCCACCTTTTACTTCAGCAACCTCATACACCATGATGAAAGCATTTTCGTCAATCTCACGAATAATTTCTTTCATTTTTCGCTCTTCCAGACGGTTAATGACGCATGTGATTTCTTTAAAATGCTCATTTGAATAGCCGCCTTGCACCACACTATACGTAGCGCCGCGACCCAAGCGATCGCGAATAGTGTCAATCATGCTTTCAGGATGCTTGGTAATGATCTTAAACGTTTTAGCTCCGCTGAGGCCTTCTTCGACGATATGTATCACCTTGGAAGCTATAAAATAAGCAATCCCCGATAATATAGCACCCTGCAAGCCAAATACGGTCGAGACGACGATAAATACGAATACGTTCAGGAATAAGATAAGATCGCTTGTACCGAAAGGAAGCTTACGGGAAAGCAATACCGCCAACATATCAATGCCATCCAGCGCGCCGCCGTTCCGAAGAGCAAGACCCATCCCTAAACCGATAATGATGCCTCCGACAACGGTGACGAGGAGCGTATCGCCTTCTACGATCGGAGTAATATGGTGCATAACGACGGTACCCACGGCCAGCGAAGCAATACCGATCACGGAATATATCGCGAAGCTTTTTCCAATCTGTTTATACCCTAAATATACGAACGGTATATTCAAAATCGCAATGAGAAGTCCCAAAGGCAACCCGAATAGATTCGACCCTACGATGCTAAGACCCGTCACGCCGCCGTCCGATACGTTGTTCGGAATTAATACTGCCTCAAGGCCATAGGCCGTAATAAAAGCACCGATGACAACGATGAGTCCTCGCAGCACCGCGACCAATACTGCTGTCTGTTTATTCTCTTTCTTCATTTTAAACCTCATTTCCTATTCTCGTTTCTTTAACTTCACTAAATGTAAACATTTTTCCCTTTAAAATTCTAAATATCTATTCGCCTAAAGTCAATTATTACATTCCTATAGTGGCGCGTCCACCCTATGCAACCTATAACAAAACGCAACCACATCATAAAAGAAGAGCAAATGCGACCTCGAACTAGGATTCTAAACCTACTCTCCATACAAAAGCTTTAAACACCCGATATGCTGTGTTTAAAGGCTTTAATTATTATGGATTCCGCCGGGTTCGAACCTTTGACCTCATCGTTGCCAATGGGATTGCAGCGTTATGTATTTGAAGTGAAATGTGGATAAGTTCAACTCATCACTAATATCAGCGCTAGAAATAAATTGGAGTTTAATAATGGATAACATTTGCTATTCCTGTATATTAATGAACGACTCCACTTGCGAGAGCTAAAATTAAAAAACACATAGGAGGAAGCTATTCATCTTTAAGCAAAACCGACCGCTCCTAATTCATCTTGCCTTTGTTTCCACGTTGACCACCAATTTGTCATAAGTAAAGGGACTAATGGCTGACTATAAGTTCGGCATCTCTCTGCGTTTGAAAAGAAGACGTATCCCTACGTCCTCTCTAACTGAATGCGATGTACAAGGTGCTAGCTACATTTTTTTCTGGGTGAACGGCTTCGTCTCACCTTAACGAGGTTACAGTTGTGCGTTTTGTACACAAGCGGCGCACTTGCCACCCTATTTTAACAAATGAAAATTTTTTAAGTTGCCATGCTGACCCATCGCATTCGCAAGTATAGGTGCCTAAACTTCGTCGATTACATTTTTCTAACTCCTCACTCTCTCATTATTTTTAAAACAAAAAAGGACAGAAATGAACATATCGTTCATCTTCTGCCCCCATAGGGAATTGACTAACGGATAACATGATTTCTCCATTCAAACAATTGTCAAAACAAGGCAGTAGGTACAGCCGACATGTCCGCGACCTCATACACCTTCAGATCCGAATACAGCAGCAGTAGCTTCGCTTTTTCGTTTCGGAAAATATTCAAATAAGTAGCAAGCGGCTCTTTCTTTCATCTCGATTATGATGCCTTGACCATTGCTCCAATAGTTGAAAAAATAACCCTGAATTAGATCGATATCCTTCTCATTCTCCAGCTCCAACCTCTGGTAATCAGGTATGATATTTTCCAGTTGATCATTTAATTTATTGGAGAAAATTCGCAGCAGGCTCGCCTGTGCGCCGAACGCTTCAGCACTAGAGCGACGACAAAAAATCCTCACGTTAATCGTGATTCTAAACACCATGATCACATGGCGTAATATTCACCGTTACCGTGAGGGTATTAAGCTACTCCATTTATTCCGTATCGATAGCCGTTAAGTTACTTTAGGGACTAGGTCCGCGGCCACGCGGAAGCCAATGTTGCCCGTTGAGCTGTCTTGTGTATTGCCGCTTCTCGCCGCTACCCTGTAGCGGTTGCAGTAGGAGCGGTGGCACAGATACGAGCCGCCTCTCATCGACCTTTTGCCTGTATCATGTGTGTATCGTGGATTCACTGAAGACGTTTGACGGTGATAGGCAGGACTGAACCAATCCGCACACCATTCCCATACATTTCCTGCCATATTATACAGTCCGTAACCGTTCGGATCAAACGACTTAGCAGGAGCAGTACCGATATAACCATCGCTTGCATTATTTTTAATTGGGAACTTTCCCTGCCATATATTGCACATATGCCTACCGTCCGRCTTGAGCAGGTCCCCCCAAGGATAGGTCCTGCCCTGTAAACCGCCTCGTGCCGCATATTCCCATTCCGCTTCCGTCGGCAGTCTTGTCCCAGACCAGGAGCAGAACGCCGCGGCATCATTCCAAGAGACATGAACGACCGGATGATCCATACGACCCTCAATGCTCGAATCCGGCCCTTCCGGGTTGTTCCAATTTGCTCCATCAACGACAAGCCACCAGGGGACTTGCCGAGGTACATTTTTAACCCTGATGTTCGTTTCATCTGAAACCAGCAAATGGAAAACATATGACCATCCATAGCTTTCTGCTTCAGTTCGATATCCGGTTGCATCCACGAATGCCCGAAACTGCGCGTTCGTCACGGGGCAAGCTGAGATTTTGAAGGCATCGAGTTCCACCCTCCGAACTGGACCTTCCCCATCGCTTGGAAACCCTTCGCTAGAAATTGTTCCCATTTCGAAGGAACCGCCTGGTATGATAGCCCAATCCAAGTCGATGTGATCCGGCTCCGGAACGGCAGTTTGTGACGGTGCTGGGACCGCTATAACACTGTGCTCAATGTTCGCTTGCAGCCTGCTTGCCGCACAGCAGGATTTCATTTGTTCCACTCCTTCGCCTCCCTCCACACACATGAAAGCCACCAGAAATCCTTTAAATCATTTTTTCACTGAAGTGAACAACTCTCTCATGAAAATTGATTTAAAAGGACTGCTGGCGTTTCTTCAAACATTAATTTTTTCAACATTTTCACTGCTACTTCTCTTGTGGATGTCTCTTTCTCAATTCCTCCACGTAACGTCCTCTGCCCGACTCGATAAGTCTTTCGGCATATTCGCTGAGATTGCCCTTGGCATGATAGGGCCCGCCTTCTCGTATGACGGTCCAGAGCGGGTCAACATCGTGCTCCATCGACATCATCATCTGATCATGCCAGTCGAGCAGGCGGTATGCAGCCTCTCTGCATATGTCAGGGCGGGCGGGAGCCAAGTTGTGCAGCTCATGAATGTCATCCTTGATATGAAACAACATCTCTTTGTCGAACAAATGATAGCCATCGTGGTAGGTGCGGATGTAGAGCCATTCGTCGAACCTTACGCTGCGCTGGCACACATGTGCACATTGCGAAATAATGAGGCTGTCGCGTCCCGTATCTTCGCCCGTCAGTATCGAGTCGGCATAACTGCGGCCGTCCCAGCTCGGCGCCTGCTGAAGTCCCAACAGCTCCGCCATCGTCGGCGGCAAATCCAGATGATAGTGAAGGCCTTTATCCACATGACCGGCTATGCAGCCCGGCCAGCGGATGATCATCGGGATCCGGCATGTCGCTTGGTCTGCCGTACCATGTTCGCCGTAGATGCCAAGCTCGCCCATATTCTCTCCGTGATCAGCCGTTATAATAATTACGGTATCGTCCAGAATGCCTTTCTTCACCATCGCGTTCAGAATCATACCGATGTTATCGTCCATATGGCGCACACCGCAATCGTACCCGTCAATCATACGGCGGAGATCATTGCGATCCACAAGCTCCCCGGGATGACGGGGATATTGGGGCGAGACACGGTTGTTATACATGTTGATCTCGTGCGCGCTGTGCGGTCCCACCTTTTCACGGTGCGCTGCAAATATATCATCGGTAATCCACTCCGGGAGCGGATCGTCCTTGAACGGGTTCCCGAATTCCTCCGGCGCACGATATGGCGTATGCGGGTCCCAATAATTTACGTAAAGCATCCAATCATCCTGCTCGGCATTGCGCTCAAGCCACTCGAGCACGACCGGCGTCACCTCCTCGGCCGACTCCATGCCGCCCTTGCCCGTATTGTAAATTTCATTGAAGCCGGCATAGAACGTCCAGGCGGTGTGCCTTTCTCCGAACGGGCTGACAAGTGAGGTTTTCATCCCCGCGCTGCGGAACAGCGAAGGGAAGCTTTCACTGGCCAGCCTGCTGCGGAAATCGCGGGATTCGCCTTCATGGCGCACATCCGCAGCTGTCCCTCCGTGACCGACAACCCCGTTATGAATGCCGAATCTTCCTGTCATAAGCGCCGTTCTAGAGGGGAAGCACGGCGCATCGGACGTGTAATAATTATCGAAACGGACTCCTTCGGCGGCGATCCTGTCAATATGGGGGGAGGTATTCCTATGGTATCCGTAACAACCAAGATGGTCAGGTCTGGTGGAATCAAGATCAAGCAGCAATACTCGCATCGTTCAATCTCCTTTACTTCGATTACTAGTTGTTCGTCCCTGCAACTGCTGCAGCTCCCTGCAAGTAATTAGCCCTTGGCATCACCTGCTTTGAGAATTCGCCCTAATCTCCCGCAACGGTACCGCTTGCCGTGCTCTCATTCGCCCGGTGACTTCCTTGCTTTCATGTCGTTATCCCTTTCCCTAGAATGATAACGCCTTCTTTAAGCATTATCTTCAGTATAAGAGTCAGCCCTTTTCTTTGTCGATGTACATAATCTCCGGAAGATGTACATTTCAACACTAACTTGAAGATTTCAACACGTTTTCGTTTACACTATGATAATTATCAATGCTATAATAAAGGCAACTATTTTCATTAAATGGGTGATGCTTATGCTGACAATTAGAGCTGTACATTTTGACGATTTCATCCCGAATTGGCGTACGCATTCCGAGGTTATCAATTACAATGTGCTTGTTCTTGTCATGGAGGGCAAAGTTACTTACAGGATTGAAAACGAAGATTATACCGGTGAACGGGGAGACTTTATGTTTATTCCAGATGGCTCGCGTCGCGCCGGTGAAAATCACCCTTCCGGACCACACCAAAAGTTTACGATCATCTTCAACTATGAAGTTGATGCTATGCCATTCATTCCTTTTCTTCACGATAAGAAATTTGTACATTTCAAGCTGTGGAGGCTCCAGTACTTGCATAGAAGATTTGAACGTTTATATGAGGAAATGCGCCAGGGGGAGAACTTTAGAACCTTCATTTGTCACGGCATCCTGCAAGAGCTGATTGGCATCATCGCAAGAGAACTAGAGAAGCCCGAGGTTATACCGATCAAAACGAAATATGCCGATATGATAAAACACTATTTGCTAGACCACTACCGCGAACAGATTGAAATCAAGGATCTGGCACGATTAATTCAGCGTTCACCGAACTATACGATCGCCGTATTCCGAGAAGTTATCGGACAATCGCCGATCAAATACATCCATCAATTGCGCGTGATTGAAGCATGTAACCTGTTGTTGAACTCCGACATGTCCATCTCCAATATCTCAAACTATTTAGGCTACTATGACACCTCTTACTTTTTCCGAGTATTCAAAAAATACACCTCGATGTCACCTACAGACTTCATGACCTACGGGAACCAGCAGGACGCGGCCCAGTTGTTCACCTGAGCTCTGTACCATAGCAAAACAGCCCGCAGGTATCTGCGGGCCCGGTTATAAAGAAGGAAACTATCTATTGTCGCTAGCCGCAACGACGCGAAACCTGATACTCCCCGATAATCCCCTCAATAATATCTGCCATGCGATTGATATGCTGACGCTTTAATTTCCACTGAAATATAAGTAAGTTACATTTATGAATGTAGTTGTGAATTCCAACTTGATGCCCCTCATCATGAATTCTTCGTATCAAATGTGGATACTGTTCAGCTTTACTACCAAGTACAAAGAACGTTGCCAACACATCATATTGCTTCAGCAAATCTAGTAGTTCAGGTGTATAGCGTGGATCAGGGCCGTCATCTAAAGTAAAGTCAGCCTGTTGTGCTTGTATACCTTTCTTATATACACCTAGACCAAAGACTCGTGACAATATTACGGGAATCATCATTTACACAAAGGAACCGATTAAAAACAGGACAGGTAGCCATTGAGTCATGATTGCACTTCTTTTGATAATGATGTAACAACGATTGTCTAGACATCATCAACATCATTGGAACCAGCTTTGAAGAGCTCTGCTTCACAAGTTGCCTACCTACGGGATGCAGCACTCGTAGTAGAAATCTCAGGTATAATGTTAGCCATATTCTAAGACACTTTGATTGAATCGGATGTTGTTTAAACCCTAATCTGTTCTACGTTCTTACAGCCAATTATCTTTGTAATCTTTTTCTTTGGTATGCTTTATCTCTAGCACGAACTTAAAGTTTTCTTTGAGTTTCATTAATGGGCTAATCTATCATGATAATATACATGGAGGAAAAGCTCTATGAAAAGGCGAATGGTCAGCTTGTTTGTAGCGTTGCTACTGAGCTTACCCCTCCCTGCTGCCTATACAGCAAGTGAGAATACAAAGTCAGACTCTCATTAAGGGTTATGGGGATGGTAGAAAGTTAATGCTGCAGGAGGCAATTTGGAAACCTCAATTGCATGAATGATAATTCTCGTAAAATAAGTTCAAATCATATAATGGTCCTTCACTGTAAAGGAGTGAGTCTGATGCTGGTTCTTGGAAGAAAACCCGGACAATACATAGTAATCAACGAAAAAATTATCATAAAGGTAATTAAAAGTGAAGAGGGGCATTTACGCTTGGCTATTGAAGCGCCAAAAGATATCTCTATCGTTCGCGGAGAATTACTTTCGGAATTTTCTGACTAAATGATTCTGAAGATTTATGCAACACTAGTGACCCTTCTATTTACTTGCAGCTTTCCTTAGATATTTAAACAAGGACTTGCTTCGTCTGGGCAAAGCCTATGAGATGCCCAAGCCCATTTTTCTCAAACGACTGAAACCATAGGCTTTCGTAATTTAGGATAATAACTTTCAAATTTTTTTTTCAAAAAGACTAAACATTTCAAATACATTGTCGATATATAAATTAATCTCATATTCGATTACTCATGGACGAGTAAATACGCATGTAGTTTCAAGGAGGAACATTTGAAACAGATGCCTATTTATTCGTCTTTTTGCTGTTTAAATGTAGTTTTTTACAATTGAATACTTATTAAATAATTACGAGACTTAGGATGAGCAAATGAGTCGCCGTCATTCTTCAGGAGGAAGAAGGGCAGTGGTTTGTTTGCTCATTTTTTTATGTCAATTTACTGAGCGGGATAAGGGGATGAGCTAATGCTCGTGTTAGGGAGAAGACCCGGAGAATATGTGCTAATCGACAACAACATTATGGTAAAGGTCATTAAGAGCGATGAAGGCCATTTACGTTTGGCGATTGAAGCACCAAAGCATATTTCTATTGTTCGTGGAGAGTTATGGGAAGAAAACAATATAGCCTTAGAAACGGCAAAAAAGGTCGAAGCTCCTGCCACTTAAGGACGAGTGGTGAAATCAAGGAAGATAACAGTTTGACTTACAAATCCTTGTTTTGGATTAGCGCGCAATCCACCAACGACTTGTGAGTACAGGGTATGCGCTTCAAAGGATGCCAACGGATAGGCACCTAAAACACACCACATGGAGGTAATGAGAAATGAGAATTAACCACAACATTGCAGCACAGAACACGCATCGGCAATTAGCAGGTAACACAGGAGCAACAGGAAAATCTTTAGAGAAATTGTCTTCCGGTCTTCGTATCAACCGTGCGGGCGACGACGCTGCAGGTCTTGCGATTTCCGAAAAAATGCGAGCACAAATCCGCGGATTGGATCAAGCACAGCGCAACGCGCAAGATTCGATATCCCTGATTCAGACGGCAGAAGGCGCTTTGACCGAAACACATAGCATCCTTCAACGTATGAAAGAACTCGCAACGCAAGCTGCCAACGATACGAACACTGCTGATGACCGTGGCGAAATTCAGAAGGAAATCAACCAATTATCAGCTGAAATTAACCGTATTGGTAATACGACCGAGTTCAACACGAAAAAACTGTTAAATGGGGACATTTCGGAAAAATCCGGTGTTGTAACGATTGATAAAACAACTAATCCTTTCAATGCGGGAACGACGACTATTTCGAATCCGGATTTAGATAAGAACAGTTCTCTGAAAGCAGGAAATTATACAGTAGATGTTACAGACACTGTAACGAAATCCGCAACCCATACTGCTGATAATGCAATTAAAAACGTTAGCGTTGGGGCAAACTCAAGTCTTAACAGCGGCGATTATGAAATTCGTATTGGCCAAACGCAAACGAAAAATGCATCGCTTGATACTCCGGCCGGCTCTGTAACAGGCGTTTCGATTGCTCCTACTTCTACTTTGGCTAACGGTGCACATGAAGTAACAATTACAAGAACAGATTCTGTTGCAACCGGCGCATTCACCGGTGCCAATACAGGCCTTACGGCCGATGGTATTACGGTTACAGGTAACAATTCAGTGTCTGGAAGCTTTGATATAAAAACTGTAGGCGTTTTAGGTGCGGTAAACAATGGTACTGTTGCCGCAGGTGCGGCTGGTGCCCTTACTTTGAGTTTAGATAATTCTTCGGCACTGAGCAATGGAGTAGGATATCAACTTGCTTATGCAGATGAAGGCAACGGTATTTTTAGTGTTCAATTAATGGATACCGACGGCACTACAGCTTTAACAGACAAAGTTATTCTTGATAACAACGTACAAAATTATCAATTCAAGGCATTGGGAACATCTAATGACTTCGGTGTGAGCTTTAAAACCGCTACTGGGGTTAACACCACATTAACTGGAGCTAACGCAGCCGGAAATCACCAAACATTTGATGTAAGCAGCACGGTTACATTAAGTCAAGGCGGCAGCACTGTAGGTACTACATCTATTGCTGCAGGTGCTGCTGCAGGTAGTGTAACAATTGGAGATTTCACGATTGCCCACGGCGTTGGTAACACAATTATCAATGGAACTGATAGCTTTACTGTCACTAATGAGCTTGCAGCATCATTTGACAGCGGACCTGACGTAACCTTTACTGCCGGCAGCACAGTTACCTTCGCAAACGGAGTAAGCATTGATACACGTGCTGATAGTACAACGTATAGCGCTTCTAACACTTTTGACCTTACCATTGGTACCGCAAATGCTTATACTGCAACAGTCCACGATGCCAATGGCGGCGTTGTGGTTGGCACGCAAACTTTAACGTTTGAGGATGGCGGCACTTATAACCTGGGTAATGGCGTAGATCTTACTATCGGTACACTTACTGGCCCTACTACACATGGATTTAGCGTTACTGCTGCAACAACAAAAACCGCTACGCTGACAAACACAACAACTGGTGATACAACTAAGAAATCTGATATTGCAGCCAACTCCACGATCGATTTTGGAAATGGCCTCAAAGTAAATATTGGCGCAAAAACGAATGGTCAAGCCGCTTTTACAGTTGAAGGTGGTGTTGAGGACAAATCCTTGTCGATGCAAGTCGGAGCAAACCAAGGTCAGTCCTTGTCCATGAATGTTACAGACATGCGTGCAAGTGCTCTCGGGTTAACTTCTTCTGATACATCTGCAGTAATTAAAGATAAAAATGGAAATGTGATTACGGGTGCTGCTTGGACAACTACGAAACAAACCAATAATGGCACTAATAACGTTAATGTTGAGTACTCCCTTGATGTTTCGGATGCTACTAAGGCTTCTGGAGCAATTGCAGTACTAGATAATTCCATTAATGCTGTATCCGCCGAACGTTCCAAATTAGGTGCATACCAAAATCGTTTGGATCACACCATTAACAACCTTGGAGCTGCTTCTGAAAACCTTACTGCCGCTGAGTCGCGTATCCGTGATGTAGACATGGCGAAGGAAATGATGGAGTTCACTAAGAACAACATTCTTACTCAAGCAGCACAATCTATGTTGGCTCAAGCGAACCAACAGCCGCAAGGCGTACTGCAATTGCTCCGTTAATTCCCTGAAATTCCGAAGGGGTTTTCCCAAAGGCCCATTTATAACTTTTCGGTTTCCACTTATTACTAATTTTACGTGTAAAAACAACCTCCATCTCCACTTTATCATAGGTGGAATTGGAGGTTGTTTTGCATGAAGTCTGGGATCCTCTCCAGAACGTCTGCCACGGATTTCGCTCTATTTATGATACGGTTCAGCTCACTACAATTAAGGCAGCTTGGTTCTATCCCTTCTAGCTGCAGTGTGTTAGCGGCAGTCGTGGTCACACTACCAACCTTAACGCTACTATGTTCTCGCTTGTAACGCACTTCTGGCAACCAGCATATATCCGGCCCCCCGAATCGTAATGATTCTCTCAGGATTGACAGGGTCAGCTTCGATTTTTTTACGTAAATTACTAATGTGTACAGCGACGGTTCTCGTATCCTCCAGACTCTCCATTCCCCAGATGAGCTGAAACAACATATCGACAGTGACGACACGGTTAACGTTTTGTGCCAAATAGGACAATAGACTGAACTCTTTTTTCGTTAAAAAAATGGTTTCACTACCCATGATGGCGGACTGTGCGTAGTAATCCAGCGTCAAACCCGGAAACTCTAGCAGTTGTTCCCTTCTGCCCGTCGACACTCTGCGAAGGTGAGCCTTGATCTTGGCCATGAGTACTCCTGGACTAAACGGCTTGGTCACATAATCGTCGCCGCCATAGGATAATGCGCTGATTTTGACCTCGTCCTCCTCACGGCTGCTCAGAAACACGATCGGCGCATTCGTGTAGAAACGTGCGTTCCTACACCAATCAATGCCGTTTTCATTAGCCAACAATACATCCAGTACAATCAAATCCGGCTCGAACGACGTAAGCAGTTTCATGGCTTCTGCCCCGCTGTAGCTGTAGGAGCATATGAAGCCCTCACGCTCGCAATACACCTGAACAATCTCGCATATATTGGGATCATCATCGACGATCATAATTTTGTGCATGTCCATCATGCTGTCACCTTCTTTCTTCTACAATACAAGAATACAAGGAAGCGATACATAGAATATTGCCCCCGTCTTGCCGTCGCTCTCCGCTCGAATCGTCCCTCCATGCGCTTGGACGATTTCCCTGCAAATCGCCAGCCCGAGCCCGCTGCCCTCTATACCCTTCTCCAGGCCCGGTCGATCATACCTGTAATTACGATCGAAGATTTGCTCGAGCTGCTCTGGGGGAATACCTGTGCCTGAATCTTGCACGCTAATGATTGCACGGCGGATATGATCCTCTTCTTCAACAGCTAATGCAATACGCACCGACCCACTGCTAGAAGTAAACTTCATCGCGTTCGACACTATATTAAACAATGCCTGCTCTAATCTTTGCACATCCATTTCGACAACAGGCATGTCAGGGCGTTGATCTTCCACATCTCTGAAATCCAGCGTGAAATCCAACCCTGCGTCACGCACAACTAGCTCATATTGTTCATAGAACCGGCGCAAGAAGTCAACCACATGAACCTGCTCCATTCGGTACGAGACTTGTCCCGTCTCCAAATGCGACAAGAAGGACAACTCCTCGATCATGCGGTTAACCCTTATCGTGTTATCCCGGATATACTTCAAGTACTGTTCATTACGTTCCGGCTTGACCCTGTCCTGCACAGCTTCTACATAACCAAGCATACTGGACAACGGCATACGCAGATCGTGCGTTATATAGGCAAGGAGCTTCTTCCTCCCTTCCTCGGAGTGAAGCAACCGGTCATACGACGTGCGGAGATCATCATGAGCAGCGGATAGGGCCTGTGTGCGTTCCTGCACGGTTCGTTCCAAATTCAAATTCATTTCGGTCAGCTTGTTGTTAGCATCCTGCAGTTCACGTGCAATCCTCTCCTCGTTCGATGCCGCCCTCGTAAATCTCGAAGAAAGCAGAATCATCTGTGCGATCGTAAACACCAACAAACCAAGCGGAGATGTATTTCCGATCAGCGACCATTCGTTGTAATATAAAAAATCGTTGACGACAGTAACTAAACCAACCACCGACACGAGCAGGAAGATTAGCGCTCCCTCCATACGCCGCATAGCCGCTTTGACTAGCCCAACCATCAGATAAACCATATGCAGAAAAACCATCACACCGATCATCAGTAACATTTTGGTATATAGAAGTGCAGGGGTCACCACAACAACGATACAGAATGCGCCGGTAACGATCCGCGTGACAAGATGAAACCAACGCGACACATAATTCGGAAAAATGCTATCAAAGTACATCGTCATGATATAACCAATGCTGCAAAGAATCAGGTATTCGATCTTGAACTGCAATCCCCATGGAAAAGATGGCCACAATTGTGTGAGTAAGAGCTCGCCGACCAGCAAGGATCGGATACCGGACAACGTGGTGAACAGACCAAAATACAATGGAGCCCTGTCTTTGCGTCGCAGTCCGAATAACAGCAGATGATATACGCCAATCACAAGCAGGCCTGCGGTGGTGAACATTTCTGCGGCGATTCTCAGATTTGTCCTAACCGTTAACACATCACTGCCGCCGAGCTCTATATACTTGGTGATGCCGCCTCGCTTATGATGGAAGTTGGCTACTTGCATAACCAGCTCTACCTTGTCATTCTTGGGCTGAAAGAACACCAGCTTCGTTGCCAGATGCGGTGTCACGCTGCTCTTGTCCTGACCAACTACACCAACCTCTGCCAACAGCTCGCCATTAACCCATAATTTATACGCATGAAAAATGGTAGGCATCCGCAGAGCAAGCCGCTCATTCCTATCCTGCTCGCTAAGCTTTATGACCACCCGAAAGGTTGCAAAGCCTGTACCGTTCAGCTGCTGACCATCTAATTGATAGCCTAACCATGACCCCGGGATGCTGATCCAGCGATCATGATTTCCGTCCCTTGCTAAGCGATTCTGTATGTCCTCAGGCGACAGCAGCTCTTGCCAATAGAACGCCCAGTCCCCTTTTAACTTTACCGGATTCTCACTGACATGGGCCTGCGTTATATCCAGAATGCCTTTTTCACTTTGGAACTTAGGGGAGTCCGGTGCAGGGACGACGGCATAGCTTACAACCGAACCAATAACAAGGGCAGCAATTATATAAAGCAAGATAGAACGAGAACCGAATCGGAGAATACCCCTCATTATGAACCCAACCCCAATCTCCAAGAGCGCAATAAGTAAGTCGATTATCTAAATCATATCATCATTATAGGTAAATGTACCCTGCAAATATCTACGAGGCGTTGAACACAAACATTACGATGAGGTCCTTTTTTGAACGTAAGAAAAAACCGTCCACCCCCGGACGGTTAATTAACATGCAAACCCATGTTTTAAGCAAGAAGAATATACCGGGTAACGAAGTAGACTCACCGATGCAGATCATAGTGGTAGATTCAAATACATTCAAACTTCAATATACAGGTAAATGCGGCTCTTAACTACTACTTTCTTACGAGTGACATACAGCGCCCCACATGTGCCGAGTGCTCAGTGTGAACATTACCTAATACGATGTACCCCCATCTTATGAACGTCTGACTACCGTACTTTTACAGCTTTATAGTGGAAATTATAATTATAAAGCCGACACCTATCATAGAATAGGGCCACATAAAAACACACCAGCCCTGATGCGGACTGGTGTACTATGGTGAATGCGAGGGGATTAGAACAAGTGTCCGCTAAGTCTTACTATGTATTAAGAAGTCCCTTAAGGTCGTAGGGTGTAAGGCTTCTAACGACTTGATTATTTATATAGTGCTAGTTGGTTTTAACGAGTTTTTCGCATTTCAACATGCATGTCTACCGGAATAGACAGGACTCACAACATGATTTGCACATATTTTATCCAGTGTTATTTGATTTTAATACAAGAAAAAGAATCACTGATCTGAAATGTATAGACCATCAAGTCAATAAAAAAACAATAAGATGCAATCAAGCCTCATAGTATCATTCCCCTTATCTATACTTTCTAGAGAGTGTTCCTTTATGCTTCTCGATAATCGAACTAACAATAGAACGACCTAACTTATAACACCAGATAACCGATAAAGTTGTCTCCCTTTTACGAGCGTGTTTTTACTCAGTTTAAATCTACTAACAGCGTACTTCAATCCAATTCGACCGCTCTCAATCTCTTGCACGATGGCTAATTTCTCTGAGGCACTAATTTTATTTTCGGGCATGAAAAATGCTCCCCTCACAGCAAACAGGTTATATATTATTTCACCTGTCTACCGTATGGGGAGCATATCAAGATTCAATCTGCAGAGCAGCCTCTTTAGGCTATCTGAAACTCTTATTTACTCCAAATTCGTTGCAGGATAACTGCCGCTTCGGCGCGAGTGAGAGAGCTGTTCGGCGCCAATATGCCGTTTGATCCTTGCACGATACCGGCATTGACCAGTGCTACAACGCTGTCTTTCGCGTAAGAAGCTACCGATGCCTCGTCGCTGAACGCATCCAAAGTGCCACCTGTCGGCAACGCTTTGCCTGCGGCTTTCGCCGCGCGCGCCGCGATGACCATCATGTCTTGACGCGAGATCTTGCTGTTTGGATCGAACAGATTGCTGCCCGTGCCTTGAATGATGCCGAGCTGCGCAGCGATCTTGACCGCATCGTAGTAGTATGCGGAGGAATCCACGTCGGAGAACATCGTTACGGAAGCATTGTTACCTTTAAGCTCCAATGCGCGAACGAGCAGCGACAGGAAGTCCGCTCTCTTGATGGAAGCATTCGGATCGTACGCGTTCTCACTCGTGCCGTTAATGATGCCGCGAGATGCCATCGCTTCGATCGCTTTCTTCGCCCATGGTACGGACTGAAGATCTCCGAACGATTTCACGACGAACGCAACCGCATAGATACTGAAGTGAGTCGTCGAGAATTTGACCGTACCGCTTGCTGCATCGTAGCGGGCATTCGGCACAGGTGTCGCTTTGCCGCTGCCTTCGATGTACCAGATGATGATGTGATCCGGGTTGCTTAGCTCTTCAGCCGTCGGCGTGTAAGGTACGGATACCGTTACAGGCGCGTTCGGGTTGTTCCAAGCGACAACGGAGTCGCCTGCCAAAACTTCGAGGCTAATGACCGGATGGTTACCGATTTGCTGGCGGACGTCATTGCTGAGTCCTTCTGTCGAGACCTTGCCCAAGCGAACCGATACGAACTCGGAGCTGCCGACGTTCGTGCCTGCCAGCATGTTGCCAGGAAGCTCGACCGTGCCGTTCACCGTCTTGATCGCAAGTACTGTCGATCCGGAATCTTTCAGGCTTTGAAGCGGCAATTGCACGTCGTATGAATTTGCGCCTGCTGTTGCAGGAATGTCGATCGTAACTTTTTTCTTGCCTGCAGCGTTAGTTACAACTTGATCGAACGCTTTCTGCAGATTGCCGGCAGAGATGTTGGACGATGCCTTACCGTTATTCACGGTAACTTTTGGTGTGATCTGGCCGTTTTCAACCGGTTGTTCAGTCACCGGAGGAGGCGTGTCTGTACCGGTCTGAGGCGAAGCGGCTCTCGTTGTTGCAGTCACAACTGGTGATGCATCCGACACCAATTCCACTTTAACTGCCTTCACGTAGTAGTAGTACTTCGTTGAAGCCTCCAGACCCGTATCCGTAAATTCGGAAACCGGTACGCCGGAAGCGATTACCGTGAAAGAACCGGATTCGGACGTTCCGCGATAGACGGAGAACGTTACACTCGTGTCTGAAGTGGTGTTCCAATTCAGCCTGATTGAGGATTGGCTTTGAGCATCAGCCGTCAATCCCGTAGGTGCCGCCAAAACCTCCTCAGGAGGCGTTACAACCAGAGGAATCGTCGTTGCAGTCACAACTGTGGATGCATCCGACACCAATTCCCCTTTAACTGCCTTCACGTAGTAGTAGTACTTCGTTGAAGCCTCCAGACCCGTATCCGTGAATTCGGAAACCGGTACGCCGGAAGCGATTACCGTGAAAGAACCGGATTCGGACGTTCCACGATAGACGGAGAACGTTACGCTCGTGTCTGAAGTGGTGTTCCAATTCAACTTGATCGAGCTAGCGTTCACGGCAGAAGCCGTTACGTTCGCAGGCGCCGCCGGTGTCGTTGCAGGAGAATTCTTACCGAAAAGCGTAAGCACTCCAAAAACGGACGTGTCTTGATAACCTTGGCCGGTCAAATCGTTCCATGCGGCAACGCTCTGACGAGCACCGTTTTTACCGTCGTTGATTTGCACGTCAAAGCCTAGCTTCATGTTGTTTTCCGGCGTGATCGATGTTAACGGTATTTTCATTTCTACCGTGTAGTTCGTTCCGGAAAGAGAGGTGGCTGACTCGAAACCGGCTGCTTTGCTTGACGGATTAAAAGTTGCCTGGTTCATATAGTTTACTCTGTATTGTCCATCATCCGATTGATAGGAAGCTGTCTTACCATTATTCTCGTCTACGAACACTTCGACGGAATCTTGTTCATGCGCGTTCGGGCTAGTACTGTCCAGTTCCGCATTATCAGTAACTTGGATTTGCAAATACAGGTTGTGATCATCCCAGAGCGCTCTGGCTACACCGCGTGCACCTTGCCATGCCATCTGGAACTTGTTGATCGAGACTTCAGGCGCATCGCTCCAGATCGCGTCAATGGTTCCGTCTATGACCGGCGTACCGTATTTAGCGGAAGTTTGACTAGCGGTTGCCGAAGCCGGCGGGTGCTCCGCTATGAACTTGCTCGGATCGATAACGCCGTAATAGGCTTGTTTCGCTTGCAGGTTGTTATCGAAGAGCAACGGCGGTTGTTCTTTTCTCCAGCTCGTCGCGTCGTTCAGACCCCAGAAGGTGACTCTGGCGATATTCGCGGCGTGCTCTTTGTAAATTTGGAATAGCTGCGCGTACAAGTAGCCTTGCGCGATTGCTTCCTTTTCGGTGATCGTGCCGCCGTTGCCGGCCGTTATGTCCAGCTCGGTAATGCTGATCTCAACGCCCAAGGAAATAAACCGCTCCAACGACGCTTTAACGTTGTCCGGCTTCGTGTTGACGTTATAATGCGCCTGCATGCCGACGCCGTCGATCAGCTTCTTGCCCGGATGCGTAAGTGCGTACTTGTCGTTGATCTCTTTCACCATATTGTAAATGGCCGTAGCTTTGTTCTGGTTATCATCGTTGTAATCGTTGTAATAGAGCTTGATATCCCAAGACGGGTTTGCGTCCAGCACTTCTCTTGCCGCTAAGAACGCTTGCTCCACGTAATCGTTACCGATCGCCGTTTTCCAAGGAGAGGTGCGCAGGGCAGCAACCCAATCCGTCGGATTAGAAGGATTGTCGTTCATCGCTTCGTTGACGACGTCCCAAGAAATCAAATTGTTGCCGTATTTGTCAGCGTAGTGCGTCATAACCGTTTGGATGTGCGTTCTCATATTGGCGAGTGCCTCGTCGCGGCTCAAAGGTGAACCGTTCGAAGTAGTCATCCACGCAGGCGTCTGCTGATGCCATACGAGCACATGGCCGTGTACTTTCATCCCTGCGGCGATCGCTTTATCGACTAGCGAATCCGCATAAGTGAAAGTACCTTTCACCGCCTGTGTCGCATCCGGTTTCATGGCGTTTTCCGCCGTTACGACATTATGATGCAATTTGAGAAGCTCCAGGCGAGTGCCATCGAAATCCGCCGCGGATACCGCGTTGCCGATCAAGAAATCGTCTTGATACTTTGTCTTGATTGGCGTCAAGTCTTTTTGTACGGAGATAGGGATTGAGCCCGTGTTCACAAAGCTGATATCGTCGATGTAGAAAGAAGCAGTCTTGTTGCTGGAGCTCTCGACGTAAATGGTCAAAAATTCGTCGCCTACGCTGGAGTAACGATAGGTGCCTTCAAGCTTCACCCATCCGTCTGCAGCACTCACGGTTTTTGCTTGTATGGTATTGTAGCTGGCGGTGCTGCCGTTGCCGACTTGCGTGGACAACTGAAGCTGCGAGCTGGTCGGCGAGATCAGCTTGACCCATGCCGTTACTTTGTACTCGCTGCCTTTGTCTACGTTCTGCTCGACGCGAATCGTCGGACCGTGCCAAGAGTCGGTGCGGTCTGCTACTTTCATCGCATAAGAACCGTTGTCGGTATGGTTGGCTTCATTCGTAACGGTCAACGTTTCCGTTCCCGCGCGGCCGACAAAGCCGCCATTCGATTGATCCTCGAACGTTACGGTATTGAATGGCACTGCAGGTGTTCTAGCAGGCTCGGCGCCAGGCGTAACGTCTTTGATTACGAATTCGTCCATATAGAAGTCGGCTTTCGCCGTGGCGGTTTCGTCTGAGTCGTAGTTGTTCGCTTCGATCCACACTAGGAATTCGGTCGTGTTGGCTGGTACTTCGTAGCCTTTCACCTCGAATGTCTTCCAGACGGAGTTCGTAACGACCTGGTTTTGGATAATCCATGGGTAGCTATCCGTACCGCCGGATTTGACTTTTGCGCCTAAGTGGTAGTTATCGGTTCCTTGAGCGGACCGGAGTTTGAACGAGATATCGTATTTATGACCGGATACCAACTTGCTGGTCAAATTAAGCGATACGGCGCTCTTTCTGTCCGAACGGACCTTATACAGAAGGGATTTCGTTCCCTCGGATGCGTAGTCGGACGATACTACCGCAGTACCGGTGCCGTTCCATCCCAGATCCGTCCAACCGCCGAGCTGACCATCCTCAAAGCTTTGGGACAGGACGAGGAATCCTGGAGGAGAAGCTGCGCTTGTCTGGCGAATGACGATGTCGTCGATCGCGAAGCTAGTATTTTTACCGGCGTCTTCGGATTCGAAGTAGAGTTTAATTCCCGTAGCGGCGCTGTTATATGTATAAGTACCGCTCAGTTTCACCCAAGCGCCGTCGGTGACCGTCGTCAACTCGATTACTTGCTTAAACTGGTCGTTGCCGGTTAATCCGGATTGCTCAATCGATGCCTTTAGCTGCGTCGAAGCCGCTCCGGTATCCAGCTTGGCGTAGGCGGAAATTTCGTAATCCGCGCCTTTTTCAAGCGTATCCGTCAACACTAGGCTCGGGCCGTGGTAATTTTGGGCACGTTCCGTCACGAGAAGCGCGTTCGAGCCGGAGTGGTGTACGGCATTCGTTACGGTCGCCGTAGCGCCGTTGCCGGTCCACCCATTTTTGCCGTTTTCGAATTTCTCGACAAGAACGGCCGGTTTGACGACTTTCACTTGGAAATCGTCGACGTAGAAACTAGCGGTTTTACTGCTGCTGCTCTGTAAGTAGACTTGCAGGGCATTGGCGTTCATGTCGTATGTATACTCGCCTTTGACTTGTACCCATGCGTCTGCTGTTACCGTTGCCGCGGAGCCTGGATTCAGGTACTCGTTGGATGCCCCAGTCTGTTGAGCGCCGAATTGGATTGTCTCGGAGCCGGTCGATCCCTCTTTGAGTTTAACCCATGCGGAAAGCTCGTAAACTGATTCCTTGTTCAGTATGCCGGTGGCGGCGAGGTTAAAGCCCGGGCCGTTCCAGTTGTCCGTTCTTCCTTGCACCAAGATACTGCCGGTTCCGCTCTGAGCGGCATTGTTCGAAGCCGTTACAGTCTCGGTACCACGCTTGAACCATCCTTGCGTGCCGTTCTCGAAGTCGTTCGAAACGACGACGTTCCCGATCGCTTCCGGTGACGGAGGCGTAGGTCCGCCGATCGCGGCTGCGAAGGTATTTAAAGTATCGTCTTTCTTAATGAGAATACGTCCCATCGCCAAGGCGTCGTCATCGCCGCTCCAGGCTTTGAAACCGACATTAATTCCGTTCTCCGTCGCGGCTGCTTTTACGTCCGCGTTGTAGTTGCCGTAAGGATAGGCAAGAAGGATCGGATCTTTGCCGGTAATTCCTTTCAAGAACGTATTAGCGGATTGGATTTCCGCGGCCGCGGTCGCTTTGGTGATGCTAGTCGTCCATACAGCTTGATCATGCGTCTTTGTATGGTTTTGAAGACTGATGTTCGGGTTGTTTTTCAGCGTGTTCAATTGGCTCAGCGTCATTCCCCAAGAACCGATATTGTACTGCGTCAATACTGGAAGCGCGTTTGTAATAAAGTCCGGTGTCGCGTCATCGAACGTCAGCAGGATCGGTTTCGAAGGAGCGGTTGCCCCGTTCACGATAATGTCGACGTACTGTTCCGCGGATACGGTGGTATAGCCGTTATCGTTCAGATACTTCATTTGTTTTTTGAAGTTGGCTGTGCTGTATTGATAATCTCCGGATGGATTATCGGTGATTACATGGTACAGGATGACAGGTATCGTTGCGCTCGCTGCATTCGCATTTGGAGCATACCAAAATTGCGGCACTAACAGTGCAGCGGCTAACAGTGACAGCAATAGCTGTTTGAAGCGTCTACTCATTTGATGTCCTTCCCCCTATAATGGATTTTGATGTTACCTAAAGCGCTTTCAATCTTGATGTTGAATGACTTCTCCTTCCCGTATCTTCAATTATAATGAGCGTTTTAATAGGGCGGCACCTAACGAAGTAGAGATTCTACTATAAAAATTAAAGAAGATATTAGATCCGAACTTATGAACCACAAGCTAAATACAAATAAAAGGATATATCTCATAAATGAACATAATTCAGTAGTTATTGCTATTTCATTTTGGAAAATATGAAGGCTGTAACAGACCACAACAAAATGAGGATGGCGCAGAAACAACCTCATCGCCATCCTCATTATTAGTTAATGAAACCTTTATTTACTCCAAATCCGTTGCAGGATAACTGCCGATTCGGTGCGAGTGAGGAGGCACTCGGATCGTACGCGTTCTCGCTCGTGCGGTTGTTTTCGGTAGCCTTATCGAATGCTTTTTTCAACATCACTTCGTTGACGACGTCCCACGAGATGATGTTCTGCATGCTGCTCTTGTTGAACTTGCTAAAATGCGTGAGAACCGCGTTAATATAGTCTTTCATGTTCGTATACGCCCCAGCCGCGGTCAGTCCTGGGTTGGACGGAGTCAGGTCGGAGTCGGAGATCTTAGCGTTGTTCAGCCACGGAATCGTTTGGCTTTCCCAGACGAGCGTATGCCCATGTATTTTTAGGTCATTGTCTATCGCGCTTTGAATTTCCGTGTATGCTTCTAATGGATCCTCTTCACCATCGCCAACCCCAAGCTCCCTAAGAGCCTCAGTATTAGCGATAAACTGCGGCAGAGTTACTGATCAGCATGTTAGCTACACCTCTAGTACCACGTCCACTCAGCATGTGTGACGTTACAAAGAATCAAGCATTTGATTTCATTTTAGTAATTATGTAAAATAATTGCTGAATTTCAGCATACATACCTAAACTGTTCAAATGTTCTCAGTTAGGGATTTGAAATATCCAAGCACAAAATAAAATAAAAAAAAACGGCATCTCTGCCGTTCTGATGATAAGGTATGGTGGAGCTAGGCGGAATCGAACCGCCGACTGATCGCTGCCAGCGACCTATTTCCCCCCTAAACTATAGCCCCATATTTAGTTGTTAACTTTTATGGGTGTTAAACTGGTAATGGTGTTCTCCCAACCGAGCTAATCCCCCGTGTTATTTCTTCGCCTTACTTTGTCTTACTTTTAGGGAAGTGTAACCAACCATCTCGTACTCCCAACTGAGTTAAACCTAATAAAAATAGCTCATGCAATTTCAGCATGAGCTATTTCAAGTCTATTGTTTTGAAAATATTGTTTAGGCATTCAGATTGTATGTTTGCCGTACTTGTTTACTCGTACCAATATTCGGGGATGATCTCCCTTTCCTGTTCCAACAACTCTTTAATAATTAAATCCGCATCATGTATGGAATTCACAAGCGGATCGATCATCATCGCTCTTCTCAATTTCGTGAAGCTCCGTTCCACAACAGCCTCCGCAGTCAGTTCGTGCGTATCCAGCACCAGCTCCTGCATGCCCCGGATTCCCCTCGGCATTTCACCCATATGAAGCGGTTTGATTCCGTCCATGCTTACTTCGCTTAACAACTCAAGGAACGAGTCGTTATTCATGTTGGTCACAGCACCGTTATTGAGCGTATTAATAAAGAACCGCTTGTTCAAATTCCCCACCATGTTTTCGATAATATCCGTAGCGTGATCGGGTCCGAAAGATTTCATATAATCGGCGATAGGATTTTTCCCTGAGATGAAGTCATCCACTTGCCGCCACATTTCCTCATGCCGTTTATACCGGTCTTCCGTTTCCCAAATCGATAAAGGCGGGATGACGTCTTCCTTCTTGCCAAGCCCCTGCCAATACCGGACATATTCTTTGGTATGGGCCGTACATGTTGGAATATACCCGAAAATGTTATAAAGTTCATAAGTGATTGCATCGTTATAAAGTGCCTTTGCTCCTCTATCCCCACCGTTGTTTTCCGTTCCTGCCGACCTCCTTAATGCCTCGGCAATCGGAGCCATAACATTCTTTCCGTCATACTCCGCCTTAAGCAGCCAGGTGAAATGATTGACACCGGCAACGCGGAAATCAAATCTCCGATCGATCTCCTCATTGAATTCACTTTGATCCTGAATGATACCCGCTCGAATCGCGTAGTAAGCTTTCTTGTTCGGCATGTGATGGGAGTCGCAAAGCGCAAAGGATTTAAGTTTCGGCGCATATCGGCTTAACGCGATCCCATGGACGGTAGATGGATTGATGTAATTGATTACCCACGCATCCGGACAAAGTTCCTCAATGTCTTTAGCGCATTCCATAATGACTGGCAGCTCTCTCATTGCCCTGAAGATTCCGCCTGGACCGATGGTATCCCCAGAGCACATCCGAATTCCATATTTTAAAGAAACCTGGCAATCGATGCCACGGTATTTGACGGTATCCTCAGCAAAGCTGAGAACGACGAAATCCGCTCCCTTCAATACCTGTCTCCTATTCGTCGAGCCTTCCACTTTAAGAGATACATTGTTTTCCTTTGCAACCATTTCAGCGAGCCTTACCATCTTGGATAGTTTTTCTTCATCAGTATCTACTAAAGAAAGTGTTCCGTTATTCAAATATTTAGAGTGAACCATTTGCCAGATTGACTGCCGCCCAAAGAAAAGACTCCCAGCCCCAATGATAACTACCTTCGGTTGTGAAACATTCGAATCCATCATGATCAAGTCCTCCTAACTGGTTATAACCTAATTATAGGAGAATGGTTTAAAAGTAGAATATGAGATAGTTTCACTTTCATGTCAAATAGTACGAATATTTGTGATTAACAAATCCAGTGATATACTAAAATAATATGAGCAATGTCTTCTGGTTGAGGAATGTAGAGGGATGCCAATGGATAAGAATATGACGGATATGGGGATTCTCAATGAATTGTCGGAATTGATCTCGCTTCGAATGAAATCCTTCTTTGAGCTTACCCACGACACGAAATGGATTGAACACAAGGCACACACCGACTATGATCTTTGGTTCATTCAATCGGGAATCGTTACCATTACTATCAATGGTTTTGAACATACAGCAAACCCGGGAGATGTGGTCTTTTTTTACCCAGGGGTTCCCTATATGGCAGCAGCTAGTGATAAGGGATGCCGGTTTATTTACATTCATTTCGATTTTGAAATCGGCAAACAACAACGAATTCTAAACGATTTTCAGCTCTCGGGGGTCATACCGCAAGAGCTGATCCGGGAAGAAGCCATTTTGTTCGGCAAAGCCTTTACGCAATCGAATCTATTACGAAGCATACCTGGGAACCGTTTATATTTAAAGGCTTGTCTGACGGCCGTTATTGCCAAAATTATTGAACTCCACGGGCTTGGCCAATATACCGGCACATTTCTGAATGGGAGAACGTCAAGAAAAGTACAGAGCAATTTGGACGTGTTGCAGCCAGTGTTCAAATACGTTAATAACCACCTTCACAAATCTATTAAAATAAAAGAGCTTGCAGCGTTTGTAGGCATATCAGAAAAATATTTTATTACTTATTTCAAGAAAGCCTTGGGCATTACTCCGGGACAATATATTTACCAGATTAAAATGAACAGGGCGAGAGAATATTTGAACGAAAAGAAATATACGATTCAACAAATTGCTAACCTTCTGGGTTATCCTGATCCGTTTACCTTTTCGAAATCTTTTAAAAAATACTATAACGTTGCACCGTCAAAGTTCGAGTAAAAAGCTGTCAGAGGACATGCCCTTAACAGCTTTTTGTCTCCCGTTTCTGCTCAGGCACGTAAATAACTTGTTTCTCATTAACCCGATAGCGATCGCTGAGGTTCGAGCGTAATTTATATGAATATCATCAATAAATTGATAAGATGGGGATCCTTTATCAGCATCTAACCCTGAAAAAACCACTATAGATCATAAAACTGTATATCAAGAATGCGCCAATGGTACCCGCCAAATGGCAAGATGAGCCGGTATTAAAGTCCCTCATTCTCTTTCTCCTCGTCCCCTTACTTTTTATTCGAATCAAGGCGCCGCGGATTGACCGTGCCAAAGATATGATACGGTGTTATCCCATTTGCAAATAGGCTATCTACCAACTTGACCAATTCTTCCGACGATAGATCTTTGCCGTTTCGTATCCAAAGGCGAAACGTAGATATTAATGTTGATATGTAAAACTCAATTATGTATGGTGCTAAGACATCATTTGTTGGAAAGTCCACAATCAATCTCTCAAAGGGAATTTCTCTTTTCAGGCGTTCAATAAAATGAACAGAACCATAGTCTCCCAAGAGGGCTTTAAGAACTGAAATTTCCTCTGCATTTTCCAAGCATTGAAGTGCATCTTGGAAAGTATGTGTAGAAAACTCTCTGCCTGCCATTTCCTCGTTAATGGATTTCAAGACACGCTCTTCAACGCAGTCCAACAACTCATAGATATCCGTAAAGTATTGATAAAATGTACTGCGATTATATCCTGATTGGTTAGCAATCTCTTGAATGGATATTTTTTCAATTGGTTTTTTGCTATATAAATCACAGAATACATTTATAAATGTTTGCCTTGTTTTGTCCGTAATTTCAGGTTGCTTTTTCATTATTTTCCTCCATTTGTCTGTTCAATCGATTATACGACAAATATTAAAAATCTGATGGTTGATGAGCGTATAGTGAGTCTATACAATAACATTATACAACACGTTGTTTGATCAATAACAAGGATTAATATATATTTTTAGGAGGCAATATGAGAATTTTATTCTTCGGTAGAGGTGTAATATCGACCCAATATGCCTGGGCTTTTGAAAAGGCAGGGCATACAGTTGAGTTTTACGTTAGAAAAGGGAGAAAAGAAACCTTCGGAAGCAACATAGAGCTTGAAATGTGGGACGCACGAAGAGGGAAACAGCTAATAAAAGAAAGCTGGAACGTCAAGCTGCATGAGGAGATGAGCCCAAATTATGATCTCATTATTGTGAGTGTCAACACGGAACAACTTCCAAAAGCAGCACAATTACTATCGACAGCTGCTGGAAACACCCCTGTCCTAATATTTAATAACGTGTGGCAAGATTTGAAATCATCGATCTCACCATTGTCTATGAACAATGTTGTCTTTGGCTTCCCAGGAGGCGGCGGCGGCATCGCGGACAATAGGCTTAGGGGTGGCTTTTTGAAAATGCTATTTCTGGAAAAACCACGGATARGCACTGAACATATTAACAATAAGGTCAAAGAACTATTTGAAAGTGCCCATTTTAAAATTACTTGGATAAAGGATATGCAAAACTGGCTATGGAATCACTTTGCCATGAATGCGGCTATAGAGACCGAGGTGTTAAAACTGGGAAGTTTTCCAGCACTCATGAATCATAGTGACTCATTCGCAAATGTTGGTAAGAATATGAGGGAAATTAGCCCTGTGCTTAAAGCAAGAGGTGCAAAGATTGATAAGATTTCTTTACTGTTAACGAAGATTCCACCAGCACTTCTCGGTACGCTTTTTAACAAGATTATTTTTGCGAAGGGCAGCTTACCACGACTTTTCATCGAATACAACAATAGTAAAGCAGGCTTTGCGGTAGTTGAAGTTGTGAGAGAAGCAAAAAAGTTAGGTATACCTTTACCACGTCTTACTGTGGCATTTGAAAACAATGAATAACACAAAGCTATTGAAAATTCCATATCATAAAAAACTTTGGGTATAACAAATATAGCCCGAACTTTAGAAGCTTCGGGCAAAGTATCTATTTATTAAAGCAGGTAAACATGGCTCCAAAACACTACTCCCTGACCAACAGCACACCTAACTTCAAGTATTCACTTTTTTGTTGGGGAGTGTAACCAACCAGTTCGTCCTCCCATCATTGCTAATTGCACAGCCCTAAATACTATTTCAGATCCTCTTTGATCTTATATCTGATGGCTATAAATGAAAATATAACTATGAAAACAATCGACACGCTAGCTACATGAACAAGATCATTTATATTATCAAAATCTCTTGCGCTTAAGATCGTATTAACTATTAAGAAAGAGGACAAATGAACGCCATCAATGATGGATTCCAAGACAGTTACAATCATTCCAAAAACATTCAACGATAGAACAAATCCAACTACAATACTAGTAATCAAGCTTTTGCTAATGATGGAGATGCATAAGATTACAATTGAAAATGCCCAATGAAGTAAAAATTGGCCGATCAACAATTTCGCAAAATAACCCCCATCTCCAATCATTGCATGATCAAAGAAAATTGATCTTCCGATCATATCCGCAACGATCATGACAATAAATGTAAGCAAAGTGAATAGGCCTGCAATTAATATTTTTGAAATAACAGTGTACATCCGCGCACGCTTCATGGAAATGTAATTTTTATAAAACCCAGAGTTATGTTCACTCATATAGAAGTAAACAACAAATACAGCAATATAAATCAGCGGCCACAATGGGATTTGAGACATCATGACTTGGATGAACTGACTTTCGTTCATCGAGCTGATCAGCATATCCCCACTTTCTCCGGGCTGCTCGTATTTTCCCAACATAAATATACCGAATATTTGAAAAGCAAAAAAAATTAACAGTAATATATAAATCATTTTATTTGATTTAAAACGGTGAAAGTCCATTTTGAGAATATTAATCACGGCTCCCACCCTCACTTTCTATCCGTGCCAAAAAATATTGTTCTAGGCTTTGTTTATGCTTGATAATCGAATGAACAGTTATGCCGCTTTCAACTAAGGTCTTGATGATATGTTGGTTCTCAAGATGAGCATCATATACATACACCATACGCTCATTTATGACTTTGTAATGATTAATATGCAATTTTTGTTCTAAGATGGGAACAGCCGAGCTTGCTTTATCCACTTCTATTTCAATACGATCTTCGCATTGAAGCAGCAGTTGCTCCCTTGAATGGTGTTCGATGATTTCTCCTTGATGTACGATTGCATATTGCGTCGCTACTTTCGATAACTCTTCCAAAATATGACTTGAAATAATGATGGTCATTCCCGTTTTATTCAATTCCAAAATCATATTTCTAATCTCAGAAATTCCTTGCGGGTCCAAACCGTTGATCGGTTCATCCAAAATCAAGACATCTGGGCTTCCAATTAATGCAGCTGCAATTCCAAGCCTTTGCTTCATGCCCATTGAATAATTTTTCACCTTGGTCTTGTTCGAACCTTCCAATCCGACAAGCTTCAGCAGCTTGTTAATATGCTCTTTCCGATTAGTCAATCCATAAGAGATTGCGATTAATTCCAAATTTTCATAGGCAGTATGATGGGGATATAACCCTGGATTTTCAATGAGTACGCCTATTCGTTCAAAATAAGGGTGATTATCCTTCACTGGACGATCAAATAATTTAATTTCTCCTGAAGTCGGGGATATCAATCCAGCAATCATCTTTAGCAAGGTGGATTTTCCCGCTCCATTTTGGCCTATCAAACCGAAGATTTCACCTTTACCTATTTTAAACTCTACCTTACGCACTGCTGTTTTCCCTTTAAATTGTTTGGTTAATTGACTTACTTCAATAATTGCTTCAGCCATATTCGCACCTCCTTGTCAATAAAATAACAAAAAGAAGCTAACATATCGTCAATAAAAGATTAAGAAAGTTCAAAGAAGATTAGGGCCGGTTTAAGGCACTCCCTATGGTGCCAGCCTGAAACCAATGCCCCAAATGGTGTCAATATAAGCCTCATCGTCAACCCTTTTGATTTTATTGCGAATATTGCTAATGTGAACGGTAATGGTTTTGTCCTCACCTATGTATATATCTTCCCATGCAAGCTCATACAGATCCTGCTTTGTAAACACTCGGGTAGGATTCTTAAGCAGCAGCTCAAGGATCTTGTATTCCTGTCTTGTAAGTTTCAAATCTGCTTGATTGACGCTAGCGTTCATCGTTCCGGTATCTAAAAGTAGATTTTTATGACGATAGCGAGTGGCAGAATCCGTTCGGGAGGTTCGTTTGACATGTACATTAACTCGGGCAAGCAATTCCTCCACCTCAAACGGTTTCGTGACATAATCAGCGGCTCCCAACTTAAACAGATTTAATTTATTATCCAATTTGTCCTTGGCTGATAGAACTATAACTGGTGTGTCAGAGCTTAATTCTATTCTTAGCCGATGCATAAAATCTTCCCCCGAGAAGCCAGGAAGCATGAGGTCCAAAATAATAAGCTGATACTCGCGATGAGTGACGTTCATGATTCCCTCACTGCCAGAATACGCTTGCGTGCATTGAAACTTCTCTTTTCGAAGCACATCATAAATAATATTGTTGATATGCACGTCGTCCTCGACAATTAGAATTTTGAGGTGGTGCGTGTCATTGTACACGTCAACTCTCCTTTACGATTTTCTTAAAAGCTAAGCTGATGCAAAACTGCTCATCGTTCAGGTCAGCTTGCACATAACCATTCATTTTCTCCATCAGTGATTTCACGATAAAAAGTCCCAGTCCTGAAGATTGGTTCGTACGCGACGGATCTGCTTTGTAAAAGCGAGTAAATATGTTGTCGAGGCTCAGCAGATGATTTCGCTTCAGTACATTGGAAAAATGAAACAAAACCTCGTCCTGCTTCTCCTCATAACGAATGCTTAGAGCACCTTCACTATGCATAAAGTAATTTTTGATCACATTCTCAAATACTCTTTCCAACGCACTTTCATTTCCTACTATAAATAGCGGTGCTTCCACCATGCAGATGTTTGGTTCATAGCCACTTCGCAAAAAATCGTCGATAAAGGTAAACAGACGTTTATTTAACACTTTTATCACATCAACTGGCTCAAGCTCCAAGATGTAATCTGGGTTTTTCAGTTTCGTATATAGGAACAGCTCGTCAACAAGTGTAATAATCTGTTTCATTCTAGTCTGTGCCAGACTAACATACTCTGTTTTTTCTTTAAGATACTCGGATCGTTCCGCCAATTGCAGATAGCCGTCAAGTGAAGTCAGCGGGGTTCGTATATCGTGGGACAAGCTCATAATGGTCGCGTGGATTTCTTCCTTTTGTTCGATAAAATCTTGCTTCAACTTTCGTTGATCACGAAGCATTGCATTACATAAATCGATTAACCGATGAATTTCTTTTGGCTTAATTTGTGTTTGTATCATTTTGAATGAATGATGGTCTGATATAAAAGATAATTGGTTGCCGATATCCTTAATTTGGTTTTTGTAATACACAAGGTAAACGGATTGAATGATTAAAGCAGCCAGTATGACGATTAAAATAATATAAAACATAGAATCACTTCCTTTCTGACACTTGAACCATCTCGTTCTCCTGTATTTCAACTCTCTAACTCTTGGAAATTTATACTTGAAGACTATATTCAATAATTTATAATTATATCCTTCAATAACGCTCTATTTCGACAACATTCAAATTTATACACTAATTATTGTCTCAAGAAGGTACCATTAAAGCAATAAACCACATAATAATAGTTTATACAGTACATGTATATCCATAGATACAAACAAAGCCCAGGCAGTATACTGCCGGGCTTCAACTTGCAGGAAAATGTGGCTCTTAGCTGCTAAATTCTTACCAACAACACACAGCACTCCACATGACTGGAGTACGTAATATTGCGATGAATCAAGGCACTATTATCGTAAGTTTTTTTTAGATACATAAAGAAAAAG
This sequence comes from Paenibacillus sp. 01T424, assembly GCF_056398745.1. NCBI lineage: Bacteria > Bacillati > Bacillota > Bacilli > Caryophanales > Paenibacillaceae > Paenibacillus > Paenibacillus sp. 01T424. The sequence goes on from NZ_JBFTPZ010000002.1 coordinate 224,244, forward strand.
ATCACCTATGATAAGGCGATTTCTTCAACTTTCGTTCCACGTTAGCGGAATGACATTTCTTAATCTGAAAGAGCACGTTTTATGTTTGCTTTTGCTTCATCAACCAACCTTTCATCTTTATCATCAATTGCCTGCATCATTATCAAAATGGGAATATATATGGCAATTAATCGAGATAAGATCTTCGTTTCTTCATCTACATCCCCATATTCTTTGAAAAAGTCAGAACGCGCATCCGGAGGTAAAAAGCTATACACAACATTCAAATCACAAGCAGGATGTCCTATATTGATATCTCCCCAGTCGATAATCCCTGAAACTCTTCCATTCTCATCTACCAGTATATTTTTAAAATGAAGGTCACCATGAAGGAATACATACTTTTGATTCACTCTTTCAGTTCTGAGCTGTTCCAAATAATTTGATATTGCATGATACTCTTCTTCACTGAAATGAAGGGCAAGATCGGAAATGAATTTATGTATCTTCTTCTTACGCATCGCAATATCAGTCAGATTTCTATGGTCATATTGAGCTCCATTTTCTTGGGCAATTTGCACAGGGAATGCATGTAAGCTTTTTAAAAATTGCGCGAGCGTTGTTGCTGATAGCGCTCGTTGCTTGTCAGTTAATCCAATTGGAAACTCTCCGGATAAATAGGGGTAGCCTAGGAAGGGTGCAGGATAATTATAATCCCCTTCCCCAAAAAATAGTGGTATCGAATATGCAATGGAAAAATAATCTTTAAGCTTAGGCAGTATCTTTCCTTCCATCCTTAAAGAATTAATTGCAACTTCTCTTCTTGGAAAGCGAAATGCATATTCGGACCCGACAAGAAAAACAGTGTTATCCCAGCCATGCCCTAGTTTTTTTACACTTTTTGTAGCTAACTGCGGAAACTGACTGCTTATTAATTTATAAGCCAATTCTTCTGATACTTCCCATTCTGCATCCCATTGATTCGAACTTTCCATATCCCTTTATCTCCTCCTTCGCAAAAACAGAAAATCTGCTCACCTAACCTTGACCCATTTCCCACACATCATACCATGGATTTAATATTATGTTTGAGAACAATCTAACCGTCTTGTTCCGCTAAACTGCCCGTTCGCTTAATACCAGTACCTAAGCGTACACGATCATATCATTACAATCAATACCTTTGAGCCGCACCGTCACATCTCAATTATTGTTTCAGAATCATCAATATTAAGCACTCCACATGAGTGTGTAAACAGTAAAAAACCAAACGACATTTCTGCCATTTGGTTGCATTTATTGAAATAACATCTGGTCTCACTACTACATACGATAAGATCAAATTTAATATTAGAGCTCAGATCATTATCACCGCTTCGCCTTATAAAACTCATGATAAAGCTTCATGAGTGCTCTCTTCTCTATCCGCGACACATAGCTCCGACTAATCCCAAGCTCCTTCGCAATCCCGCTGCGTCCGCTCATCCCCGCCATGCTCCAGCCCGAAGCGCCCGATGACAACTTCCTTCTCAAGGTCATCAAGTATATCCAAATTCTTATATATCTTCGACTTTTCAATTTTCAACTGCACCTTATCGACGATATCATCCGCTTCAGTACCGAGGATATCGATCAACGTAATTTCATTGCCTTCCTTATCCGTTCCAATTGGATCATGCAAAGAAACGTCTTTCCTAGTCTTCTTTAAAGACCGAAGGTGCATAAGTATTTCATTCTCGATACAACGAGCAGCAAATGTAGCGAGCTTCGTCCCTTTCCCGGTTTGGAAGCTCTCGATCGCCTTAATCAATCCGATCGTCCCGATCGAGATCAAGTCCTCGAGATCCTCCCCAGTATTGTCGAATTTTTTGACGTTGTGGACACAACCTGATGTAAACCAAACGTCAACACATTCCAGCTCGTCCCCTTAAAATATTTTCTTTCCCCCAAGAACACATTATGCGCCGACCTATTCAAAGACTGCAACCGCATCAACCAACGCTGTCAACTGAGTCTATAACGTCTCTGTACTGAGCGTAAATCCTTCGATTACGGCATCTTCGTCGATCTCAATCAGGATGCATCGTTTCCCTTGATAATTCACCTGTCTCACATACTTTAAATCCTGCGGGCTGACCGAAATCGAGGCTACCTTTGTATCGATCTTAATCGATTTTGAAGTGAATTTCGGCATAACGCTGCTTGCCTTCATTTCATAGTTCCTATCGTCGACGATCGTTTGAAACGCGCGTTCCACTTTATCCGTCGTCACGTTATCTATGCCGCTTATTGTCAGCACACGTTCCACATCTTTATAATCCAACTTCGGGGGTTCTTCTTTATCTTCGTTGGTTTCGATTACTTGGTGGATCTCCTCGTACACCTGTGCGAGAGTGGCTACGTCGAGTTGTTCGCCCACCACTTCCTTCACGATGTCTTCGAAAATAGCCCTCTCTTCCATTGCCGTCATGGATCTTTCGGCATTTAAGACCTGTCCGATGAAGTGCGGATCTGGATAATTCGATTTTGCCGTACAATACAGAATGCGGTTCACATCGGAATAGTTATCCGTCACGCTAGGGTAAAAGAACCCGTGCTCCGGCGAACTTAACTTGATAATCGGATCTACAATGACATTGTACTTAAATTCCCTCTCCACATAATCGAACAAGAGAGTCTTCTTTTGCTTCTCCGTGGAATTCACGCTGCATAGAATGAACGGATGCGCGAACAGTTCGTCCTTCCCGCTCTCTTCAGCTTCTTCATTTCTGCCCTTGGTCGGCCGGAAATACTGTCCACGAACGAACGTGACTACTGTATCCTGTTCATACTTGGCATCCACCAACATTTTATCCACCAACAGCAGCATCAGGTCCTTCCATTCTTCAGGATTGCCTGTCGCCAAACCTTGATGAAGTATCACTCGCGTCGGATCCTCTGCTTCCTCCTGAAACTTCAACTCGAACAACTTCTGATCCAATTCTCCGGTCAGCAGTTTTTTGAAATTCCCCATATACAACTCCTGCTTCTCTCTATCCACCAGAGCAAACGCCTGGCTCTCCCAATGATAGACCTCGTTGCTATCCTTCATAATATACACGTTGAGAATGTCGTTAATATTCATCATATCGTGATCCAGCTTAAATTGCTTGCGTATATGCGCGACTTCTTTCTTTATCATGATTCGCTAGACAACTCCTAAGAAGTAAATTGGTTTTATCAGTATAAACGATATAACAACCCTTCGCTAGAAGGGCTGTTAATGTTACTTATCTTCAGTTCCGTTCCAAACCAACACAGCCACACACTCAATATGTGTTGAGTAGACAGTGTGAACAAATGAATATGATGTGCCCTTCACCAAGCCACTAATAGTGGCTTTTTTGTTTTCTTAATTATGCTGGTAAAAATAATGAACATTCTTCTTTTATTAGCGAAGCAATTTCACTGACTTGTAAATCAAAAACGCTTTCCCCATTACTCCGCGACTTTTCAATCACAGAATCAATAATACGATTCTCGGACACATGGGTATAAAAATCAGAGAATGTGATGGAGGAAAAATCATAATTCCCGTACATCTTTTGAAACATATAAGCTATGGCAGTCTGTTCTAAGAGTGTAACAGCTACTTTTTCTTCAGATATCATAGGATACGTAATTAATAAATAATTAAATACTACATCTGATCTAATGAAGGGTATTAATTTGTATGAATACGCTATTAGAATAATATCCATGATTTGCATGAAAAACTGCCCTATTGCCATTAAAAAAATCTCTGCATCCCCCATCCTTTGTCTTAAAACATCAAGAGACAGAGTATCATTTAAATTCTTTTCAATTCGTTCTTGCAGAGAAATAGAGACATCACTCTTATCATTGAGGATTAAATTATCAAGTAAATCTGCTCTGATATCTTGTTCTATCTCCTTAAGGGAATGATATTTATCTAAAAATTCTTCCTCTGTCGCACAGGGGTTAACAAAAAGGCTTGAGATAAACGAATAAGAGCTTTTCTTCAAAAAGGCCATTCGATCTTCTTGATCTTCCGAAAAGATATCATCCAAAGGTAGAACTATGAAATAGTTCGAGTACTCTGACAGGACATTTATGCAATCATTTACAACCTTGACTAAGTACTCCCTTACTCTCTTTTGTTTAATCGCGCTGCTTTCGGTTAAAAAGAAAGTTCTCATTTTCGAGACAGGATCTGTAAAAATACGATATTTCCCACAAGGTGCGAATTCATAGTGCCCATCATTTTTCAGATCAATATACATTGCTCCAGCAAGAAAACTACATTTATCATCCGTACTTATCTTCTTTAGAAAAAAGTCAATTATCTCATGTTTTCTACGCCAAAAAAGTGATACTTCCTCAAAGAAATATGCCAGTTCATTGTTTGTGATTTCTTCATCCATTATGCAATCGACATATTTACTTATCAGGTCTAAATATTCCTTTTGAATCTTAATGATCGGCTTCAATTCAATCATCTAGACCACCATACTTATCTTTAAAGAAGTCTGGAAATTCATAAAATGAAGATAACTGATTAAATAGTTTCTTCAGAACATACTCACAGTCATGTTCCACGCTTCTAAGTTTCTGCTCAAAAGTAATATCGGGAACAGTATGATACTTGTGAGAAGGATTATTACAGAAAATCATTGCACTTTCTCTAATAGYCCCCCACAGTCCATGAGTGAAGTTAGTATCATATTCATAATAAAGATCGTAAAGATCATTTTCACCAATGGCTTCAAATTTCTTTCTTACATTTTGATTATCAAATAGCCTTGTGTCCATATTAGTGAATTCTTCACCTTTATCTTCGTTAAGCAATGCTTCTAGTACAGGAAGGGCAAAGTGGTGTTTTTCGAGGTCTGGTTCAACTTCTCTAGCTTTGAGAATTACATATTTATACTTACCTATTCCGTATTCCTTAAAAGCCTTCCATATATCTGGTTGGTCTTGTTCTTTTAATGACATGTATTTCAAAGTCACATACACTTCTGTAATAGTCCTTAAGGCATTTCTACCTAAGATTCCATCTCCAATTCGACTTTCGAGCACTTCTTTATAAATCTTCAGTGCATAAGTTGCGATACCCAAGCAGACAGAAAATTTTTCATCCGTGAGTAGTGACTCTTTGTTATTAGACATTAAGTAGTCGATCGTATTAACGGCATCCTCTAAAAAAGACACACTTCCACCTACCTGTTCACCATAATCAATAATAAAAGATCTACACTTTGTTAATAACCCAAGACTATGCCAAAATTGTTTTGGAAAATCTCCGTTACCTTCTCTAAACCTTAAAGCCATTTCRGATGATCTAATTAACGGGCGATACAATCTCATTTCTAGATGGTCATGAGATAGTTTAGGATACTCAACTAATGCCTTTGTTATTTCCATCCCTCTAGCAAAATGAATTCGCTCAGCGAAAACGTTAAACCATAAAATTAGAAACCTTATATCTGTAGCTTCATTTGTTTGATGGAATAGATTTTTATCAATTACATTTTGAAGGGTAATGGTTTTATCATCTATTGATGTTTCGAAGTCTGAAAAATACTCATAAAAGAGAGCATGTTTGTCTGTACGGTATATTATTGTTAGAGGGGATAATACATCCCTAGTAGCCCATTTACATATTACTTCATAAAAAATCCGCTGTTTTTTGGGTTCTAGCTCAAAAATTTTCGATAGCATAGGAATGCACAATTCCTTATCTATCTTCGATAATTCCCCTGAAATCCTGCCAACTATATTTAGTCCATCTTCCCTGCCATACTGCTCTAGAATCAATGCTAACCATAAATATTCAGGTAACCACTCAATAGCCCATGGAGATAGAGAAAGTTGATCTCCTAGACTGCTATTAAATGGTGTATATAATACTCCTTTTTTGAATGTATGATCAGAGAGTTTGCTGAATTGCTTATCCATACCTATCACATCACAATCGTTATAATGATTATCTATTATTTAAGTATTCGTCTGCTATCTTTCTGCATATATCCTTTGAATCGTAATCAGTATCTATTAAATATTTAATAAATATATCTTCAACTTCCGTACTGTCTATTGATGCTAAATAACGAAAAGCTTCCTCAATTAGCACCTTCCAATTCGCATCATTGATAATTCTCTTTGACAGTTCGAAAGCTTTGTTGGGATCTTGCAATTGCAGCTTCTTAAATATCATCTCTAACTCAAACTCAGCATCATCATCCCGCCCAGCCATAATTTCAATGATTCGTTCATCTGAAACATCTCCCGCCATATCAGAAAATGCAATTGACAAATAATCAGGGTAAATCCTCTTACCAAAATCATTACCTTTGGGAGTTGCCCTATGTGCCCAAACGTTCTGACAATCATTAAGGATTTCCTCAACCTCTTGAACCTCAAGTTTCGATTTTCTCGAATCAAATAACTTTTTAAGATATTTATGAATTCTCTCGGGTTTACTAAATAAATTAAGATCATATATTTCACCGCCAGCATAAATTTTATCTGGCTTTTTGTCTTGATTGAATCCGAATCCTGTAACTTTTATTATTGTTAAACAATCGATACTTTTATTTTCTATATAAGCTGCGGTTGCTCTATGGTGTCCATCTAATAATGTGCTCATGAACCCCTCATAATAATAAGCAAGTCCTGTCATGGTTTTACCGTACTTTATCTGATCTAAGTAATAATTAACCCTTTCCTCATTCAAACAATTAACACTCTGAGAAGGAAGTATGAACTTTGGAGTGCCCGAGCTAACATGAAATTTATAATATACGTCCGCAGTTGCTTTATAAAGTTTCTTAGATTCGGGTAAATTCCAAAAAAAATTACCATCACCATCAGTTGGAATCATCTCTATACGTGTAAGCAAGTAATATCCATCTTCTAAAATGGAAAGCATAGGTTTAACATTTTCAAAAGTATAAGCTAAATCATTTTTTAGTTCTTGTGAGTATTTAATTGTATCAACAATGCTCGGATCAACTTTCTCTCTACCTAGCCCAATACTTAAAATCTTAGCGCATGTCGGACAGTACAGTTCTTCTCCGTAGCTGTTTATCAATGGTTTATTATCTAGTAACAAAAATCCGTATGTCTCGCCACTTTTATCCGTCCCGTACTTAGTGGACAATTTCCCTGTCCCTTTATTTATCCTAAATAGAAGGGCATCATTCCCCCATCTATTATGTGTACCAGGAATTAAATCCTCGAATTCAATCGGCTCCGAAAAATTAAAAAGCTTCACTCTATCACCCCTACAGATTCACCATACTTATATTGTAAGTTAAAACACCTTGTTGCTGCTACCAAATGTTTCCTTACATTTAAGAAAGCCCTGAAAATCCGTGTTTTGTTGCATCATGGTGCACACTCGTTTTTCTATTTTGTGTGCGCACCATGCACCAATTCTGATCCCATAGAGAGAAAGCAAGACTAAGGAAATTCAGCTTTCTGGGACACTCAACAATAAAAGAAGCCACTTCCATTATTGAATGGCAAGCGGCTCATATTATTTCATTGAGATTTAATGGGGGCAATTCCTTATCTGAATATATAGAAGCTATACCTAGTCTTACCAATTTATTAATACGCCTATCATAGGTAGTTTTAGACGGTTGATTTATACTTTGATCACCGAATAACATTTTGTATTCTATAAACCCCAGAAGCTGCCACGCTTTACTCTCTCCATATTCACTAATTAGTCGAGTCGCAACTTCTCTACGATTGGATACAGTTAAGTGATTATCTATTCCCAATCGATGCAAGTGCTTGAATATCATATCTTTAGCGACAGACTCCTTAATGAGTTCCCCCGCCCATCGGTTCTGCGAATACCTCACTAAGTTCTTATCAGTAATATTTGCTTCGAACCGAAGTATTCCAAGCGACTGCTCAATGACTTCAGGTGACCCTTTATGAGCTTTAATTTCTTGTTGCTTATCATAGAAACTCATACGTTTACTTCTGTTCTGCCATACGACCGTTTCCCCGTCGCCATATACGCAAGTAGAATATCTGGGAATATGGATATGAGAGAACGCCTGTATGTAATCCCTAACCGCCTCGCCTACTTGAAAGTTCCAGCACACGTCCATTCGTTGAATCTTCCAATAATACGACTCGTGCTTAGGGTAAGCGTAGAATTTATTCCTAAGGTAATCATTCAAGCGTTGGAAGAAGCGACTAATATCCATGTCACTGACCATGCGTACATTATGACCAAATAGAAACTTAGGAATAGATACTTCTACGGTCATTTTCTCCGTATTTTGATTGTACTTAAGTCTGACCGTTTCACCCTTCTTCTTGTATTCATATATCTCTCCAATCATGCCATTATCAGTTCTATTCTCATAGACATAGTTATTTGTCCAAGGTGCTCTATCTAATAGCTCATATACTATTTGATAGTCACCTGTCATCTTTACAGTGTCGATCATAGTATCCTATCCTATCTTTTCAATATTGAATAAGTTTTCTTTAGTGTTACAGACTTTATCCCCGCAACATCGATTCAGGGGAATGTCGTAAAGAAATCACTATCCCCGCATTCCATAGCTAGAAATAAAGGAAACTCCTAGCTATAGGGGGGGATAAAGGAACGGAAAATAATTAAAATGAATGACCAAATAAAAACTTGACCAGTCAATCATTCTTTGTGACACTATCCTCCAAGTTGGGAGGTGAAGCGTTGCATTTATCAATGTCTACTTGAATTACTTCAGAGCGAAGTAGAGCCGTTAAAACAGCTTCAAAAGCTTCTTGCAAAGATTGATTGCCGACATACTCTGATTGTGTGTTCATTTGGTTTCATTCTCCTTCAGTAAACCTATACGACAGAGAAGAAGGAGAGTTTAGCTCTAAACTTTGGTGAGGGCACATCGTATAGCGAATTTAGATACCCTACTTAGGAGGTAATCAGCTATGCGCTGTGCAATATACGCTCGTGTTAGCACCGAACTGGATAGTCAAAAAGACAGTGTCAGTCATCAGATTTCATTCTTTAACCGATTTGTTGAGGAAAAAGAGTGGACTATCTATGATATTTATAAAGACGAGGGAGTTAGTGGAACCAATATCAAGGGACGCGCTGAAATTCAACGTCTTATGAGAGATGCGAGGGGAAGGAAGTTCGATTATGTTCTGTTCAAATCCATCTCCCGCTTCGCCCGCGATATCCAAGATGGCATAAACATGAAACGAGAATTGGATTCCCTTGGCATTGGGATGATTTTTATTGAGCAGAACATTGATACAAAAACATCAGATGGAGAATTGATGTTCTCAATTCATCTTTCTGTTGCTCAACAAGAAAGCGAACAGACATCAAAGAAAGTGAAGTTTGGAAAGCGTGAAAAAGCTGCGAAAGGCAGGTATAATGGTTCCCTCCCGCCCTTCGGATATAAAAAAAATGGGGATCGCCTTGAACTTGACCCACTATATGCCCCCTTGGTCAAAGAAATATTTCACCTGTACCTTCATAACGATTGGGGGCTACAGAAGATTGCTAAACACCTTACGAAGCACGGTGTACCTACACCAAGATCAGTCTCAAAAGCTAAGAATGCGGGCTCTTTATGGCAACAAAGCAGTGTGAAGATCATTCTTACTAATCCTGCGTATATCGGGAATATGATTCAGAATCGCAGTGAAGTAACGAGTATCCGAACAAAAAATCGGAAAACAGTATCCCGAGAACAACAAACAATTGTCCTCAATACTCACCCCGCCCTCGTAACACAGGAAGAGTTCGAAGAGGTACAAGTAAAACTGGTGCTAAAAGGCAAACAAAGAAGCAACGGTCAGGAAAGTCTGTTTGCTCATATTGCCGTATGCGCTGACTGTGGAACAGGAATGCATTACAAAGATGATAGGAAGTCCTATCAATGTGGTAAATACGGTAAGTATGGAAGGGAATTTTGCAGCCATCACTTCATAAAAGCTGATAAACTGCTATCTATTGTCCTTATGGTTCTTAAGGAACTAACCGAGGAAGGTATCAATAAGTCAAAACTTATCGATGTCGCAAAAAAAGAAGCAGGGCAACACGTAGTTAGCTTTGATAAAGAAATGAAGGGTATCGAAAAACGGATTCAACAGCTAACTAAGAAGCAGAGTACCCTCTTAGACTTATTGAATGAAGGCGACATAACTAAAGACGAGTGGAGAACGCAAAATGAAGGTATACGGAATGAAGTAACGCTTCTGCACACTCGAAAACAACAGCTTCACTCAAACGTCGAAAAAGAAAAAGACATGGAGAGCCAAATCCATGCCTTCGAAAAGCAAATATCTAAATTAGTACAGCTTAACATTAAGGATGAGAAGATATTAAAGCAAGTCATCCATAAGCTCATCCACAAAATTGAAGTGTTCGATGGTAATAACATTAAGATACACTTCAATTTCTTAAATCCAAGTACCAAGATGGGGGCATAGGATTCAATCCTGCCCCCGCCATTTTAGCAACACTGTACACTCCACATGTGTGGAGTGTGTATACAGACAGAAAAAACCAAACGGCATCTCAGCCATTTGGTTTCATTTATTGATATAACTTCATGTAATCAAACCCTAACTTTATCGCTACATACGATAATGTCAGATGTACTATAAGAGCTCAGGCCATTCTTACCGCTTCGCCTTATAAAACTCATGATAAAGCTTCATAAGCGCCCTTTTCTCTATCCGCGATACATAGCTCCGACTAATCCCAAGTTCCTTCGCAATCTCCCGCTGCGTCCGCTCATCCCCGCCATGCTCCAGCCCGAAGCGCCCGATGACTACTTCCTTCTCGCGGTCATCAAGTATATCCAAATTCTTATATATCTTCGACTTTTCAATTTTCAACTGCACCTTATCGACGATATCATCCGCTTCAGTACCGAGGATATCGATCAGCGTAATTTCATTGCCTTCCTTATCCGTTCCAATTGGATCATGAAGTGATACGTCTTTCCTAGTCTTCTTCAAAGACCGCAAATGCATAAGTATTTCATTTTCGATACAGCGAGCCGCGAACGTCGCCAGCTTCGTGCCTTTACCAGTTTGAAAGCTCTCGATCGCCTTAATCAAGCCGATTGTCCCAATGCTAATTAAGTCCTCGAGATCCTCCCCAGTATTGTCGAATTTTTTCACTATGTGAGCGACAAGTCGAAGGTTATGTTCGATCAAAAGATTTCGTGAACGTTGATTACCTTCCGCCATCAGTTGCAGATGTTTAGTTTCCTCCTCCTCTTGAAGAGGCTGGGGAAAAGCATTATTTTTGACATAAGAGACAAGTAGCGAAAGCTGTTTAATAAATAGTGCTATTGCCGAAAACAATCCTGGCATGCTCAGTCACCCCCACGATGTATTACAGATGAACACTGAAGTCTGTTCTCCATTATATGTGGGTAGCCGCCTAGAAGTGCATGTACGGTGTTTCGACAATTGAAAATAACCCTGCTTCATCTCAAGGTATATAAAATATTACGATCCCGATTATTGCAACAGGTCAATCCAGAATAATCTCTTTATTTGGATTTTCCAGAAACTCAAACAACGTTTGAATCTGTTTTTTGGTGTTTCTCTCCGCAGACAGCTCTGGCAATTGATCTATCTCAAAAAAATCAACCGCGCTTGTTTCTACTCCGCCAGCGGCCTCTCCACCAACGATTTTACAAAGTATAAAAAACTTATATACATGGTAAGGCTCAGGCGGATGATCATGGAATTTTTTATCCAATACAGCGAGTAAACGAACGGGCGCAACATCAAACCCTGATTCTTCTTTGACCTCTTTCACTGCAATCTCCGAAGGCGAATAACCGATATCCGCCCAGCCTCCCGGCAATGCCCATGCGCCATCTAGCTTCTCGCGAACAAGCAATATTTTATTTCCATTAAAAATCACACCACGAATATCAACTTTTGGCGTCGCATAACCAGAATCACTTGCGAAAGTTAGAGCAATTTTCTCCTCACTGACCAAAGTATAGTTCATCATAATTTCTATACTCATCTGCCGCAACTGTTCATAACGTTCTATATCATAAACATCCTTCGTGTACGTAAGTCCCGTTTGAGCAATCGCCTGCATCTGTTTCGCCCACTCCAACCACTTCAATTCCATCTGTCTATCMCTCTTCCTTCATGATGTCAAGAAATTCAGATACGCTTCTGAAAATAGCATCAGGCGGTATATCAAACACGCTGCTTTGGAACGTTGACAGCCATTGCACGCCATAGGTCCGTAAACCAGCAGATTTACCTGCCACAATATCTGCATTGCTGTCGCCAATAAATACGGTTTTGGATTTATTAACGCCAAGGATTTCTAACGCCTTATATATACCTTCGGGTTCAGGTTTGGGCTTTACAACATCATCACCAGTAATCACCACATCAAAGTAACTTATTAAATTCAGCGCTTCAGATGAAATCTGGAACGCTCGCCTACTTTTTCCTGTGATGACTCCGATTTTGATCCCCTTTCCCTTCAAATGTTCTAGCAAATCAATAATAGCCTGATCCTTTTCGATGGTATCAAAATGCCCCTGCTTGTAAATCGCATAATAGTCCATAATCGCTTGTAAAATGAATTCTTCATTCCTGAAATTATTTGCAATGATCTCCTCTTCTGTTGGACCAAACATCGCTATGAGCTCTTCATTCGTAACATCTCGATTGTCATATGTTTTGAACACGGTGTTAAAAGCTTTAAACGATAATGGCAAAGTATCTGCTAAAGTCCCATCAAAATCAAATAATACGGCATCGATTGGCATAACACACTTCCTTCTATTTTATCTTGCTAAAATACCCATTCGAGGAGCCTACATAAAGCTGCTCATCAATAACCGATAAATAACCACTCAGCAGTTGATTTGGCGTAAAATCGTAATACCCAACTCGAACGTCTGAGAGTCTATTCACTGCTTCTCCAGTCGATTCGTCTAACACATACATATTACCGAGACCCGGAAAGACGCCGATCAGCTTGCCGCCATAATGAACAACTGAAGCCCCATCCGTTTGCTTGCCAGGAACACCCGATGTTGTCCAGCGCTGCTCTTCCTTTTTCAAATCAAAAGACATCGCTTTACCATTCAGGCGATAATATAACAAGCTTCCTTCTATTTTCCCGAATTCAGCTCTTCCTTCTAGTGTAAATAACGGCCTGCCTGACTTAACTTCGATTAAGGAGCTTTTCACGTTTTCACTATACAAGTTATTATCAGATGACTGCTGTAGAAAGATATAATTTTCATCAATAATATCGTAACGGCTATAACCGGCAAGAGGCAGGCGAAGCCCATCCTTGCCTGTCTTGGCATCTACTAACACTAATTCATCCACCGTCCTCGTCCAAAAAGCTTTCGAACGCTCCGCATAACGAACACTATCCGTCACTTCTTGATCTGAGGCCGCTTTACGCTCCGGCTTCTTCCAGAGCACCTTTCCAGTCAACGGATCGTATGCTTGCAGCTCATTCAAAATGACAGGGCTCATGTCCTCACCAACCTGTACAAGCAGTACGTCTTGATTGCCGACATCACGAACCAATTCTGATTCTTGAGCTAGCTCAATATTCCAAAGCTGCTTGCCTGTTCCCATACTCCACCCGATGAGATCATAAGTAAACTTTTCTTCCGTTGTGCTGATTCGCTTTGATTGTACGGCTGAAATCACGTTTTTGGATACAGCAAATGAGGTTACATCCTTACCATTGTCCAGCTTCTTTTGCCACATTTTTTGTCCGGTAGCTGTCTTTAATGCCAGAAGCGTATGAACTGGACGGTCTTCTTGCATAGAGCTCTTAAGAAACGCTATTCGTTCTTTATCCTGCGATAAACCGTAGTCATGTCTTCCAAAGCCAAAATCAAACTGCCATTTCTTGCGACCCGTAGCTGAGTCAAGCGCATATATATTCGAATTATTGTGCATACCGCTGAAACCGCCATCCTCGCCTGCGATGATCAGAACATTACCAACCTTCTCAAGTAGAAAATTGAATCCGAGATCGGACTTGAAGCGCCAATCCCACTGCATATGCAGCGAAGGTGCAAGAGGCCCCTGAGCACTAACACCATATTGTGGCGCAATTAGTTCGGGGGAGTCTCGGTATATCGAATACCGAAGTGTCCCCGCTTCTGACCAAGCAACGATAAGCTCATTTTGCTCTCCCTCATAACGCCATAATGGAAGGGTGCGAGCTTTTTCTTCTAATGGTGCTACATTTTCGGAAGACTCTTCGAACGAAGGTTCACCAAAGATCGCCTTCGCGCGAGCTTTCTCAAGACCAGGCACAAGTACACTCCGCACAGCAGCAGCTACCGCTTGTTTGCTATTTTCAATCTCAAACAAAGGCGCAGCACCACCAGCTGACGTTACTTGATCCTTACGAATCCATAGAAGGCCATAGGATTTATCACCTTCGGCACTATCCGGTACGGCAGCTCCATACCAATCCTCATATTGCTTGTAAGCATAGAGGGTATCTCCCTCTTTCATAGTTGTGGCATCACCTTGTGAATTCGGATACCACTTCGCTTTAGCACTTTCTTTTGCTTTTAACGATAGAGGTGCTATATCTTTCGTTTGAGCGGCTTCTTTTGTTAAATACCACACGGGTACAAACCCACCGTATCCCGATTCGTCCTGAATTTCGGCAAAATCATCCGACAATGTAACGACTTTATATTTTGCCCGTGCATCTACAGAGATGAACTTAACAGCACGTGTTCCTCCYCACCACTCATAGGCATTCGTGTTCATATATAATGTAACTGGCTTATCCAGCTCTATCGCATGCTCTCTAGCTACAAGATTATTTTCTGATGAGGATGACGACAGCCCCTTAATAGAAGGCAGGAAGCTCCTGCGTTTCCCTGAAGCATCCGTATCGTAGAACACAACGTATAGCAGCTGCCCTTCCTTGGACCATTGAATGACAAGTTTTGATTGGCCCTCTTCATATATGTATTGATCAATGACACTCATTTTACCGTTCATCATGATGTAACTCTCTTCAGATGATGCTGGTATTCCAAAAAGCGTATGAACCTGATCTTGGGTCAGATCATCTTTTATTCCACTCTTAATCGTATCGATCGTAATCGGTATAAGAGTTGCGGCTTCTTCTTTTTCGACGAGCTGCACAGCATTCGCGGGTGTTTCCTTAGCGGATACTTGATTTGATGGCATGTCGTTAATGGCATTGCCCTCACATCCAACAAGCAAGGCGAGCAGTACAACGATTGCTGTCGTTTGATATTTTTTGATAATCATAAATACAAGGCCTCCATTGCACACTAAAAATCTAATGCGCCCGTAGTTTGGCTTTATTTGGTAAGTATGACGACTAGAGTGCTGAAAAAGTTGCGTTTAGGATGACAGTTACATGTTGTCTATAATTTGATTCAGAGAGTTCAGACCATTTAAGAATTGGTACGACTTTTTTGAGAGTCTATTTGAAGTATCAGCTCTCTGATTCACTGAGAAACGTCGATTAGTGAAAACTTTAGATGCTTGTTGTTGCATTACCTCCTTCTTGACCTAGCAGGATGGCGATTGAGTTGCTTTATGCACGCATTAATAAGACTAATTTCTAGATCTATTTGAGCGGTTTTGGTCAGTATGAGTGAAATAGAGCTAATTTCTAGATCTATTTCCGCATAACTCGCGCCGCAAAGCTGCTTCGGCGGGATGACCCTCGTCAATGTTAACAAACCGTTTCCCCAGCGAGCTTCAAATGCCACGCACAAAAAAAAGAACGATTCGTTTGACCGAATCGTCCTTTCATAAATTTACTTCTTATCCACCTGAAGCAACTTAACCGTCTTTGTGGAAAAAGTATCCTTCAGCTTTTCCTCATTAATGACGTTCAGCTTGACCAAGCTTGCAATTTTTGAGCCATCCGGCTTCGATAACATTCGCCATAGCTCCGGATCTGGCAGCGCCTCATAAAGCTTGTTGTCGTCGTATTCCTTACGCTCCTGCACAACCACTTTTACTTTATGGCTCCCAATCTCCAGCTCATTTGCTTCCTGCTCAGCCAAGTAGCTCATAATGGTCTGCCTGAGTTCTGTCAGCTCCTGCTCTATTTCTTTTTGCTTTTGTTTTTGCTGGTAATATCTGCGTACCGTTTTGTCCAACCTTATCACGCTCCTCTCTATTACATGCTTATGCATAGAAGAAGCATTTTAGGATGAGTTAGACAACCTACAGCACGATCAATAAATGTCTTTTCTCATAAACACCGTAAACGAAACGAGCAGCGAACCGACCATCCAAGCGGCAAGCACGGCAAGCGAGAATCCAAGCGTCATGCCCTCGATAGGTGGAGCAGATCCACTGACATAGTCCATCAAACCAAGATTGACCATGAACAAATATTTGGCCGAATCCCATGAGGATACCATGTTGCTTAGAATAGCGCCTGCAATTAAGCATGCGAGCATCGTTCCCATACCGGCTGCGCTGCTTCTCATTAGAATGGACAGCATGAACGATAACGTTCCCACTACAAGCGAGATAAACCATGCTAGTCCAAATTGCTGAATGATAAACTGCCATTGTGACACCAGGCGGACGCCTGATATGTCGAGCTCGCCTCCTTGTGTTGAGAAGCCAGTCAATACGGGAGCCGACCAGCCTTGATTGCCAAACATAACGGCTGAGATAAGGTAAGACAACAAGCCGAATATGAAAATAACTAAGGAAACGGACAATATCAGCGCGATATATTTGCTGAGCAATATTTTAAACCTGCTCACCGGGCGGGTGAGCAGCAACTTAATCGTTCCCATGCTTCGCTCTGAGGAGACGATATCAACCGCAATTATCATAATGAGCAAAGGGAGAAACAGCTCCGCCGAGTTTTGAACAAAACCTCTGATAAAGGTTGGCGCTCCCGGCTCGGAGGGATTCACATTATTGTTCAAGTAATATTCGGATTGTTTGATTTGAATTTGAATTTGCTCTCGCCACTGTCCTGCGCTGCTCAACCGATTTTGCATATCCACAATTTGCTGCTGCAATTCGGTGCGCCAATCCACGTCACCCAGCCGCTCCTTTATGGATTCTGCCTGTTTCGCCTGCGCATAAGTAAACATCGAGAGAAGAACGATAATAATGATCGAGATGACGATAAAACGTCGTTTGCCAACCAGCTTCGTCATTTCATTTTGAACGAGATTAATCAATCGATTCGCCTCCTGTCAGCTCAAGAAATAGATCTTCAAGCGCGGGAAGCTTCCGATTCATCTCCAGCACACTTACCCCAGCCTCAACAAGCTTGCGGTTCCACTCTCCAACTGCATGTTCAACGTAAGCTGTCGTAACCGTATCCGTCGACTCACCCAAGACAGCCGTAACATCGCCAAGTATCGATCGTCCCAGCGCTTGCGGCTGCAGCCGCCATACTAGACGTTCTTCGCTGGACAGCAGCTGCTTAACCGAATCCACTCGAATGATCTCGCCTTTGGAAATAATCGCAACCCGGTCACACATCAATTGAATTTCATGCAGCAAATGGCTCGATACGAGCACGGTCAATCCTTCTTCCTCTGCTAGAAACCTAATAAAAGCCCGCATTTCTCTAATGCCCGATGGATCAAGCCCATTCGTTGGCTCATCCAATATGAGGACATCAGGCTTGCCAAGCAGTGCTTGAGCGATCCCAAGCCGCTGCCTCATCCCAAGTGAGTAGGTGCTTACCTTATCATTCACTCGATCCTGCATGCCAACAAGCGCGACAACCTCATTGATCCGCTTCTGCGTTATTCCCTTAATCATAACGGCAAAGTGGCGAAGATTGTCCATTCCGCTGAGGAACGGGTACAGCTCTGGGTTTTCTACAATACATCCTAAATGCCGCATCGCTTTTGTAAAATGTTTCGCAATATCCAAGCCGCATATATGGATGGTACCGGAGGTTGGCTTAATTAAGCCGACCAGCATGCGAATCGTCGTCGTTTTCCCTGCTCCGTTAGGGCCTAGAAAACCAAATACTTCGCCGCGCTTCAGCTCAAAGCTTAAATCCTTGATGATCGTCCGCTTGCCTATCACCTTCCGTAAACCCTGCACTGCTAATGTAATGTCGCTCATGATTGTCCTCCTGCATCAGCAATTAACGCGGCTACCCGCTCAGCCATTAAGCGATACCCTATCTCATTCGGGTGGAAATGATCCGTAAATAACAGTTTCTCTGCATTCAGCTGAAACAAATCATAGGTAGGAACCAGAACGGCTTTCGAATGCTGCGCCAGAGTCTCCGCAGTTTTACTATTCCAGTTCCTAACCACAGTCGACATCAACTCACCATTTTGGAACTCGCTGAACGGATTATACAATCCAAGCAAATAAACGGTTGCTTCTGTATTAACGGCACGAATGGTCGTCAAAATCGTTTTTAGATGATTCAAAAACGCTTCTTCTAATCCCGAAATGCTTGCCTCAGACAGATCCGTAAGCGATTGACCACCGAGAAATAAGTCGTTGCCGCCAATGGTCATCAGAATAATGTCTGCTTGTCCAATTTGCCGCTCGATTTCCTTTTGTTTCATCTGCTCCACTAGCTCTGAAGAGGTAAGCCCCTTAATACCTAAGTTAATTAAGGAAACATCTTTACCGGACTGCTTCAGTTGATCGCTGACATAACCTACATACCCTTTTCCTTCGATGTCGCCTGTTCCTCTCGTTAACGAATCCCCTAGTGCAATAATCTTTAATCCGCTTGATGATTCTGCTGGTTGTTCCGTATCTTGTGATACAGATGATTGGCTCGCTGTTCCGAATAAATAATCTTTTATCGACCAGCCTAAGGCAAATATCCATAAGAGACTCGCTAGAAACGCAAAAGAGGTAATCATACGAACTTTTTTACTATGCATCCCCGTCACGCCTTTCTATTTCTGTAGCTGTTATATGATTAGCTGAACCATGTAATCACTTGCTGCTGCATCTGTGCTTTATTCTGCTCAAACTGGCTTTTTCTGTGACCATTTGCTCCTGAGGGATGCGGCATTTCGAACAAGCATCTTTCTTTATCTATCCATCCCTTGTCAGCAAAATGCTTGACTACATCGGATACCGACTTGCCAAGCGGGATGACAAGCGCATCTTTTACCGCCAGCAATTCTGGAAGAAAGATACTCTCTGCATAGTGATAAAGCGTCTCTGATTTCAAAATAACAGGGCTGTGCCCGGTGTAATTTTTGCCCTTTATGAACACGGGATACCTTATTGCTGAAGTTGTATGCAGTAAATCTCTAAGCTCATAAAATAATAACTCGCTGTTCTTTATGCCAAGTGCTGCTGGCAATCCAATTTGATCGAGCATGTCGATCAAATTTTTTCTCATAGAGCCTGCAAAGCTGGCAAGCTTCTTCGCGCGTTGATCAATGAGGTCATAAGACACCCCATTTACAAGATCCTCCCGCGCGCTGCGTATGGCTACCTCCATTTGGGTAAAGCCTGGCGTAATGCCGATAATCATCACTTTAGCAGAGGTATTCACATATTCGTAAGGCACGTAATAAATCGACATGTCCTGCTCTTCGTGAAGAAGCAATTGTTTCACGAACAGCTGCTCCTTGGACAAGCTGCCGGGCGGGAGCGACTCAATAAAAGGTTTATATTTTTCAATTTGTGTCACCGTTAACCGCCCCTCCGCTCAATCTGTATGTTCTTACTTCAGCTCAACCATATTGTGCGCGCGTGCAGGATAGTCGGTAATGATCCCGTCGATTTCGAATTTAAGCACCTCTTTTAAATTTCGCTCGCTGTTAACTGTCCACACCCATACCTCACGGCCTTTTTTATGCGCACGCTCCACGAGCTGCTCTGTCAACATAATCTGTTCAATGGTATAGAAATCAACATCAAGAAGCGAAAGATCACCGAGTGCAAAATATAAAATTTGCCCAATTTTAATATCGGGGTTAAGCGACCGAATATGTTGAAGCGTAGACCGATCGAATGATTGAATATAACAGTCCTGCACCATATCGAATTGTTCAATTAATGCAACAACATGCTCAGCCATTTGTTCGCCTGAACCGTATGGCTTAAGATCAATGATCAGCTTCGACTTCCCCAGCACTTCTCCAAGCACCTCGGATAACATGGGGATTCGCACAATCTCATCGGGTTCACCGCCAGCCTTGGCAATGTTCAGCCTCGCAATTTCCTCATAATCCAGCTCGCTCACCCGCTTCGGCACACCTGCCATACGCTGTAAATTATAGTCATGGTTCAGGACAACTACGCCATCCTTTGTCATCTGTACATCAATTTCAACGGCATCAATGCTTTGCGCCACTGAGCTGCGAATCGCCTCCAGCGAGTTTTCCGGCGCAACGAGCGTATCGCCGCGATGAGCAGACAAGAGCACGCTCCATTTTACATAAACCAATTGATCATTAGCAGCATAGCTGACAAACAGCGCAAGCGCTAAATAAGCAGCCAATATAGAGCTGTAGAGCACTCGTTTCCTCGTTCTGCCTTTTAGAAAAGTCATAAGACGCTGCTCAAGCGGGCCAACCCAGCCATTTTTGAATAAACGGAGCTGATCTCGCGGCATCACGCCTCGTGTACGTTTAAAGTGATAGAAGAGCCTTGTCAAAAAGATGATATTAATCGGTACGAGCAGCAAAGTGAACATGTAGGTTAGCACCGTTGTTAGCGTTAATGAATAATGATTGGACACCGCTTTAAGCACATTGATGTCCAGCCACGCTGGCAAATATGCAACAGACGAGATGACGACAAAACCAAGCGCGAATACGAACACATTTAGCAAAAACAGATTAACAAAGATCGATAACCGCTTTCCCTTCGTCAATAAGAGACTGCTTCTAATTGCTACTCGAATGGATTTGTCTTCGATCATAATGAAATGCAAAACAAAAATCCATCTCAAGATGGTGTACACGCCCGCCAAAAGCAACAAGCCGTATAAAGAAAGCATCATCATAGACGAGCTCAAGACGCGGCTGTTAAAAAATATCGGGACGTTAAATTGTGCAAAAAGGGAAGTTGACAGCGGCGATTCAATAAATGGCACGAGAAACAATAGGAAAAACAACAGCTGAATCAAGCCAAATCCAAATAGTTTAGGCGTCTGTCTCAGCGTCGTCAGCACGGCATCAGAGATCAATACCTGTTTGCCAAAATAATGCTGCTGAGAAATCGTAATGACCACGCCAAACTCGATAAAAAGCACAAGTACAGCTACTAAACAAATCGCGATTAATCCAGCAACGCCCGTGTAGCTCAGACCAATTTTGTAAACATCGCCATTCAATACAGAGCCCGATCCAAGTACACGAAGCATACGGTTAAATATAAAAGAAATAATCGGAATAATGACAAAGCTCGTTAGGAGCATAAATAAATATTCAAACAACAAATGTTGCTTGTACGTTTCACGAAAGTCACGGATACTTCTACCAAGCCGCTTGAGCATGAACATTCATCCTATTCATTGTATGGTAATCAATAAAGCAAGAAATGGAATTGCTAAGCAACTTCATTTCCTTATTATAGCTATTTACCTACCCCCGCGTCGAATCGGAAAAATACAATAAAAAATCCGTTCTCTTCAATTGAAGAAAACGGATGCTCATTTTTATAAAAGCTAACGTCTGCCAGCCTATTGTTTCTTAATCGAATTGTTTTTCAAAATATCATTTTTCTTTTGAACCAGCTTAGCTGTGTATAAGGTGTTGTTCTCAATGAGATAGGCTGGTGCTCCTGTTCCCGCATATAATGTGGTGATGCCGATCGCAGCTAAATTGGTTGTAATCGTATTTCCTCTAATTACGGCCTTCAGAACGTCATGCGGATTATTCCTTTTCCAATAATCGTTGATGCGCACAATCTCTGTTTTATCGGAGGTTAGTTTTTCCGCTGTAATCGTATTATTCTCCAGCAGCAGGTTTTTCGCCGCTTGAACGCTAATGGCTTGGGAGTTGCCTAATAGCTCAAATGTCGAATTTTTGATCGTCAAATCAAGCTTTGGATGTTCAGCGATCATTAATGTGCTAAGCGCTGGCGGTGATTGAAAGGAACAGCCATCGAACACATATTTGCCGGCTTGTGCAACCGCAATCGATCCGAATTTACCCGTTCCCGCGGCTCCGATAAATTCGCAGTTGTTGTATGTGGCAGGAGGCAGCGTTAACCCGGAATCGGTATTAAAGCCGGTTACCTTTAAGTTATCGATGATCGAGCCCTCGGTTATACCGCCCGTTACAACCCTAAGCTTGCCCTCGCCGTTAATCGTTATGTTTTTCAATCGAATCGGTTTTCCCCAAAGCGATAGACCAGAATCACTCTTTTTGTTGTTATTCATAACGATGTTCGATGCACTCACTCCAAAAGCATCCTTCGCACTAATTAAAAACATAGAGTCCGTAAAGGTCATTCCATCTATTTTGATATTAGGACCCGTAAACGACGTATAGGAATCATTCATCTTGTTATCGATAAATGTGGCATCGTGAGCCGCGGCAATACGCGAGCCGTCAAAGTGATTGCCTTTAATCATGGCCCCTTTAAATGGATCGGAGATGGCTAGCCCAATCGCACCTTTTGATGCCAAATGATTGTCTTCTACGATTGCGTCTTTTCCATCATAAAGAATGACATCGTACGAAGCATTATCGTGAAATTTATTGCTTTTGATCGTTATATTGCTGTTGCGGTGTCCGTTCTCGCCGAAACCGCCCTCCACATCTATTCCCGACTGCGGCATCGTCCCCTTGATATGATGAAGAACGTTGTTCTCAATAAGTACTTGATCAGCACCGCCGACCGTAATTCCTTGCCTACGGTTATAAGCAAATTCAGAATTTTTCACAACCACGTTTTTCGTTACACTCTTGTTCCAAAATTCCACATAGGCGCCTTTTTTGGTCGCTTGCTCGAATACAAGATGGAACTGCGTCGCTCCTTCAGGTATGTCGATGAGCTCGCGCACCTTCACATTTGCCAGCTTCTTAATAAAAGCTCCGTTTGCTTTATAGAAGAAGATATCAAATTTATATGGCAGTTTAATCGCATTCGACAATTCAAATTGTTTTTCTGTTTTAAAAATCGTGTTCGTAAAATTAAGCGGCTGCTTCGTTCGAAGCTTTTTGGCATTCGCGACATTTTTTCCTTTATCATCGAATGCGCCTAATACAAAATGATCTTCATACAAATCCTTTGCCATCGTGCCGTAACCGCCTAGTATGAGACCATCGCCTGTAAAATTAATCGATTTCACACCGTCAATGGTAATATCATAAGCTCCTTGCGTAAAAATGCCATAACCAGCTTCATGTGTGCCTGAGCTGTGCTTATTGTCTTTTTTAGAATAGTTATGTGTTTCCCTGTCACCTGCATAGGTCCCGCCTCTCAGCGTGACGTTATGAACGCCATAACCCAAATACATGAGTTGATACGACTCTTTATCATTTGTTTCCTTCTTGAGCACCGCATCCATCGGGAGATCAAACACCATATTGCTGACCATATTAATCCGGTTAGCTTTATCGATTAAATAGGTACCCGGCGGCAGTGACGTCGTTGTTTTCCCATTTTTAACTGCCCATTGCAGTGCATTGTTAATGCCCTTTGTTGTCTCAACAGGATGTGTGCCATCGTTATAAATGCCAAATTTAGAAAGCTCAATTAGATAATAGTCTTTGGAATCAGACGCTTCTGCCGAAGCCTGATTAGGTATTAGCAATAACTGTAATCCAAGCATTAGTGACATGACTAGCTTTAATATATTCACTTTAAGCCTCCTATTTGCGGTTCAAATCATCTGATTGCAAGAAATAAGTGCTCCTCCTTTCAACCTCTTAAATATACCACTACCAATATTCTTTATAAAGAACAAAATCCTGAATTTGGTTCGTTTAGTGAAAAAAGGGGCTTCCTTCCTATGTATTAAGATGCAAAAAAAGAAGCGAAACAAAAGAGCAGCTTGCTCTTTCATTTCGCTTCTTCTGAATTTAGGCTGCCGGCAATTCCAGCAGTTTATCTGCCACCACGGCTGCCATTTCTCTCGTAACGACCGCTTTCGGATTAAAGCTTCCGTTCGAGCCCTGCATCAAGCCGTTTACATATACGGCATTGACGTATGCTTTTGCACTTTCATGAATGCTGCTCTCGTCTTTGAAAGGAAGCGAATCTGTGCTGCCCTTAAGCTTGAAAGCCTTGGCAATCATGATCGCCATTTCTTGTCTTGTTACCGCTTGGTTCGGTTTGAACGAATCTATTGTAATCCCTTGAATGATGCCCAGTTCCTTGGCACGCATAATGGCTCCGTAATGCCATGCGCCAGGCTGAACATCCTTGAACACTTTTGCTGCCTCATTAGCAGGGGCTTCCTCCAATAGATTGATGAGCAAGGTTGCAAATTCGGCTCTTGTCATCTGCTTCTTCGGATCAAAGCGAAGCTCCGAACTGCTTACCCCAACCATAACTTTGGCTTCGAACACGCTATAAACAGCATCATAGGCCCATACGGAAATGAGGTTATTGTCTACAAATTGCGACTTGCTGCCCGTCAATTCTGTATCCGCCGAAATGTTGAACAGCGCCGGCTTTTGCTTGCTATAGCGGTCGTACGCGGCTAACGCCATCAACGCTTGCTCCGTTGCCATCTCATTTGATGGCTGACCAAGTGCATGTGCAAAACTGCCATCCGCAAGCTGGAATCTTAATAAGCTCGTTAGGAGATTCCCGTTCTTTTTCATAAAGCTGGATTCCATTGGACTAACTCCCACAGCTGACAAAGCAATAATAGCTTGAGCTACGCTCTCACTGTTGTCGTCACCAAACGCGTTAAAGCCGCCATTTACTTGCTGTTCAGAAGACAGCCATTTTACAGCTTTGTCGATTGCACTTTTCACTTTTGCTTGTTCTTGGTAAGGAGCGAGTGCGCTTATCGCCATGGCGGTTATATCTAAATTATCCTCGGATTTTTCCGACAGCGGGAATGCTCCACTCGTATTTTGCTGGCTGAGCAGCCAGTCTATTAACTTCGCACGTGTCCATAAAGCGTTTGTAGGCACCTCGTAGATACCGCTATCCAAAGCAATCAATGCAAAAATCACGCCATTTGTGCCTTGATTCGTCATTCTCGAATGATTGTAGATGCTTTGAATGAGATTGTAGCCTGCGAAGGAGGTTGCATCTTCACCTGCCGCTCTAATCGCAATAGCCATTCGTTCAAGGTCGGTTACTTTGCGGAATTCACCTTTGTTCTCTTTTAAATAAGAAGTCAGCCCGCTCAAATAGCTTGCTGGCACCGCATGACCAGACCGATATAAGGCAATCGCTTCCCAATCGCTAATCGTGCCGCTGCTTAAGATTTGTTTCGCGGCTGATGTCATTTCATTCTCTACCGCCATCGTTTCTGCCGCTGCTGCGCGCTGCATAGGCAGCAGAGCCGAACTGACGCAAGAAAGCATTAATGCGTATATAACCAGCAATAATAATGGTTTATGCGATACATATTTTTTGTTCATCCTGAATCCACACTCTCCTTTCAAGAAAATAGCTGTCCCGCAGCTATTGCAATAGCCTACGAGACAGCTTAGTATATTATGATTTCAATTCATGAAGTCGGATGATCGTAACAGCTGCCATCTCACGTGTAACAAGAGCTTGTGGATTAAACTTGCCGTTATCTCCTGTCATCAGACCTTTTTGGTAAGCTACATTTACATAAGGAACAGCCCACGCTGCAACAGCGTCACGATCCTTAATTGCTGCTTGTGGTGCATTCTCATCAGCTAGACCTTTAAGTCTAACTAAAACGGCAGCCATTTCTTGTCTTGTAATCGGTTGGTTCGGTGCAAAAGAAGTTTCAGTTACACCTGACATCAATCCTTTTTCTTTGGCTGCTTTAACATAACCATAATACCATGCCCCACTGTTAACATCCTTAAAGCCGGAATCCTCCATAATAGGGTCTGCTCCGGAGTACTTAACCATTAGCGCTGCAAATTCAGCACGTGTCAAATTACGTTTAGGCTCGAATGTTGCATTGCTCGTGCTTGTGCCTTGCATGAAGCCTAGTGCCGTTGCTTTGTTTACTGCTTCCAAAGCCCAGCTTGCAATTTTTGATTCATCTGAGTATTTCGTTGCAGATGGATCTGGTTTCACTTCTGGGTCTGTTCCAGGAACCTGTCCGCCAGTGTCGCCCGGAATAATTGCTCCAATATCCGCACCTAGATCCTTCGTATATTGCCAGCGAACATTATCTCCTTTTTTTAGCACATACGAACCTGCACTTATTTGCGGGAAGGTTCCGTTAACAGAGTACATCCAACCGCTTTTCTCACCATGATCAAATTCGGCAAGACCACCAATAGCTTGTACATAAATACTTGAATCCGAACCTATATATTTTAAAGAAACACCCTTCTCTTCAAGTACTCGTTTAAGTGCAGTAAAGGCAGTATCACCTTGTTTAAGAGTTACAGTGAATGGAGCAACCAAATCACCGGTGCTGACAGTTTTCTTTTCAACTGATAGAGTAATGGTCTCCGCTACCGGAAGAGTACCACCATCTCCACCTGTCGAAGCTGTCGTTGTTGTATAAGCTAAGAACTCTGTAAAATGCTTTGTTTTAATAATAAGATCGCCGTTCTGATTATAAGCATAGACCTCATCCGTACGAGCTGATGAATCAGCATATTTCTTAATTTGCGTGAACACACCTGCTTGATCTACAAATCCAACTTCTTTATCGCCTTGACCTTTAATAGTAAGGGTAACATGTTGATTAAATTGTATTTTTTCATTTCCGCCCGCTTGTATGCGAATTGAAATTCCATCGACTTTTTTATTGTCAGCAGACAAAACACTATTCAACTTAGTCGTTAGACCGCTATCATCTATGCTCAAATTTTTAGGAAGCAGCAGCTTTTGATCCCATGTTGATGTAACCTTTGTATTAGCTGGAATCTCCAACGTTGTCGTACCACGAATAGCTGTTACCTGTGGCAATGCAGCCGATGTAAATGTAAGACTGATATTGTTAGTTACATGCGAATTGCTTGCTGTACCAAGAGTGACAACCTTCTCATTCTCATGAATTGCAAAATTTTGATCCGTTGTTTCACTCACTTCACGAGGTATAGCGATTACAATTGGATCGGATTCTTTTTTGCCAACTAACGCAGCAGCTAATGCTTTAACCGTTATTGTTCCGCCTTTTGCTGTACCTTCAAAAGAAATATTTATGTTCTTGCCATCTTGAACAAGTGATTTTACTTTTAGATCTGTATTTCCAGTATCAATAGTCCAATTTTCGATATTGGCCGCAACGCTAGTGAACTCGTCACCAGCAAGCTTTACGTCAATCGACGGATTATCAGCACCACTTGTAATCGTTGATTGTGTAGAAAGTTCAGCATATCTGCTGTAATAGAAGCGAACGACATCTTTTTCCTTAAGCTCATATGCGTCTGCGCCAACTTCTGGAGCAATCCCATTTACTTCATACATCCAGCCGTCCCAGCCGCCAAGACTGCCGGCTGCTTCCCCAGCTATTTCTGATACATAAGGGCCGAAGTTGCTTTCCGTTATTTTATAACCAATCTTTGGCTCTGCTCGATCAAGGGCATTTTTAAATACATCTAAAACCATTACTGGGTTTTCTGTATTCTTAAGTGTCACCGTTTGCTTCGTATAAATTGGTGATGAAATGCCATCAACCTGAAAATTTACAGTCACAGAATCAGAAACTAAAACCGGAAACGGTTCGCTCTCCTTCTTACTCTCTGAAGCTGCTGCTAATGCTTGTAGTGTAAATGGCTTGTCTTTTGCTTTGCCCAAAAGACTAATCTTAATGTGCTGATCGTTCGTCTTCTCGATTGATTTAATCGTCAGTCCTGACGCATCCGAATCAATAGCCCAGTTGCTTGCAATAGTCGCTTCGCTGCTGAAATGATCACCCACAAGCTTAACGTCGACAATAGGATCAACTGAGCCGGTGTTCAGCTYTGTTGTTGTAGAGAGCGCAGGGTAACGACTGTAATAGAATCGGACCTCATCATTTTCTTTAAGCTGGTATGCATCTGCACCTACATCTGGCGCAATGCCATTGACCTCGTACATCCATCCATCCCAGCCGCCAAATGAACCAGCTTCTTGTCCAGCAATTCCTTGAACATATGAACCAATACTACTATTTACAATATTGAAAGTGATAGGTGGATTTGCTGTATTAAGTGCCTTTTTTAGAGCATCGAGTGCTGTAACTGGCTTTTCATTCTGTTTTAAACTAACCGTTTTCTGATCATAAATACTTTGAGAAATACCATCAACTTTAACCTTTGTGTTAACAAAGACAGGAAGTTTTATTTCACCTAAACGTTGCCATACCGTTTTCTGATTTTTAATATCAGCAAGTGCAACAAGTGCTTGCTCTGTAGCGATTGAATTAGAACCTTTATCTAAATCGTTCTTAAATGCTCCATTCTGGAGCTGGAACAATGAATAAGTATCAAGTACTGATTTGTCATTAGCCATCCAGACATCAGACAACATATCCTCGCCAACGGCTGTTAATCCGCTTACTACGGCAGAAGTGCTGCTCGAGTTTTTTCCATACATGACATTTTCTTGGTTTAACTTTATAGTTTGCAAATAATTTTTCACTCTTACAATCGCAGCTTGAACAGCACTATCATTCTGATAATTGCCGAGTGCAAGCAGCCCCATACCAGTCATATCAGGATCAGAATCTTTTCCAAAAAATGCAAATCCACCGTCATTCAACTGTTTACTTAATAGATATTTTAATGCCTTATTCTTTGAGGTATCATCCCAGCTACCAACGTCACTCCCAAGCTTTGCACCCGTGTCAAGTGCATGCATCGCCCACATATGCCTGTTTGTTGAACCGGCGAATGACCCTGTATCCTTATTTAGTTGTGCAGCTAACTCCGCATACAGATTTCGATCCGTTTCCCACGCATGCGCAGGATCTTCACCCATCGCGAGTAATGAATAAATATAGCGGATATGAGTTGTATCACTATCATTAGGCTTCAACCCCGGATCCACGGTCTTCCAACTAGGCAGCTTCCAACTGCCATCCTGCAGGTTTTCTCCAGCACCCCAAAGGGCAACAATTTCCCACCAAGAATTCAATGTTGTATTTCTATTTTTATAATACTCAACCGTCTTATCAATCATCTCATTCAATGACGTATTCGCAGAATGATCTGCCGCTTTACCTACTTGTGGTGCAAATAAAGTAAACACCAATACAAAACTTAAAATTGCAGGCAAACTCTTTTTCATAAATCTTTTTAAATTAAGCAATGTTTTCTCTCCCTTTAATCATTTTTGGCAACAAAAAAACATCTTTCCGTTTGTGGAAAGATGTTTGGATAAACACGTGCGCATGGAAGCATAGGAATCCACCTATTGCAAAAGCACGAATAAACATCTCCCTCCCATCCTCGTGAGAAATATAGAGCGCTCCTATGGCAGGTCTCCTGGCTTCGCTTCATTGCTTAGACGATCTCCTTCCCGTCGTGATATGACAGTGGACAACATGATCGTCTGCTCCGCGATACAGTGGCGGGACCGCGTCGGATTTTGACCGAACTTCCCTATTAAGCTGCTTGTGAATGATAGATTCACGGCAGCACCATATTAGCTATTCTATGAAATTGTAAGTGCTTGTTTTGTGAATTGTATCAAATTTGAAAGGATTAGACAAAGGTTCTGACCGTTTTTTTTCAACTTGTACAATTCTCTATTCAATTTATTGTGACTATGACTCGTATTTCATCATAAATCTACTTCAGCTACAAATTACTCAATTTTAAATCTCGTAATCGAGCGCTGAAGCTCCTCCGAAAGCTCATTTACAGATGAAGCAAGCTGCTGCGTTTCAGCTGCGAGCTGATTTTGCCGCTCAGTGTCTGCTGCCGATTGCGCAGCATGAGTTGAAGTATCCTTGGCGACCTGCGCCATCGATTCAACGGAAGCGCTCACTTCCTCGCTGCCTGCTGCCATCTCCTCCGTTGAAGCAGATACGTCTTCAATTTGTGAGGCAACAAGGCGGGATTCCTTCCATATCGTGTCAAAAGATACCTTCAGCTCCTGAACGATGAGTAATCCTTGTTCCATTTCTTGCTCTCCTGCAGTGACCGCGCCAACAGCATCGGCAGTCAAGGCTAGCACCTCATTAATCGTTTCTTCGATATGGCCCGCATGTGCCGAAGCCTGTTCCGCCAGCTTTCTCACTTCACTTGATACTACTGCAAATCCACGGCCATACTCCCCTGCATGTGCCGCTTCTATAGCAGCGTTTAGAGCGAGTAAATTCGTCTGATTTGCAATGGCAGCAATCGTGCCTGCCATCTCTTGGATTTCGGATGAGCGCTCATTAAGCTCTCCAATCACTCGTGATATCGAAGCCGTTGCCGCGCCAAGCCGCTCCATTTGACCAACCGCATGATCCGATTTTTCATGGCCCAGCTCCGCTGCTTGCAGCATATCGTTCGACGCTTCAGACATTTGGCTCGAGGAGTGAGCAATCCTTCCTACGCTCGTCGCCATTTCCTCCATAGACCTTGCTGCCTCAACTGCTCCGTCCGCTTGATTTTCCGCGCCAATTGCCATCTCATTCACAGAGGAAGCAAGCTGCGAGGAGAGCTCTCGGCTTTGCTGCGAGCCTACACCCAATCGGCCTGCAAAATCCGATACGGATGCGGCATTGTTCCGAATCGTCCGCATTAAGCCTTGCATATGGGCAATGAAATGATTGATTTCTTCGCCTAGGCGAGCAATTTCATCATTTCCTTTATTTTCTATACGATAG
This sequence comes from Paenibacillus sp. 01T424, assembly GCF_056398745.1. Lineage (NCBI taxonomy): Bacteria > Bacillati > Bacillota > Bacilli > Caryophanales > Paenibacillaceae > Paenibacillus > Paenibacillus sp. 01T424. The sequence goes on from NZ_JBFTPZ010000002.1 coordinate 255,088, forward strand.
GTAAGATCCGCTTCGCTAGAATTAAGATTAATTGCAGCATGAACAATATTACGAAGCTTACGTCCTACCATAAATTGTGATAGAAGAAACAAAACGACCAATACAACAGCCATCAGGCCACCAAATTGCATGACAACCATCGTTCTTTCTGAAGCGATGAGCGCATCTGCCTTTTCTTTAGACAATGCAACACGTACGCCCCCCCAATGTTTGCCATCGATAATTAATGGGTAGGAAATATCCCACGTTTCTACCGTTTTCCCGTCTATTAGTCTATTATATTTTTGCAGGAGGACATCATCCGTCTTCGTATTCGTAGCGGCATTGTAGCCTGTTTTATCGTTAAAAATCCGATTGGCCCGGTAGTTTTGACTAAGAAGTCCCTCGTCGCCCCAAGCATCTTTTGATTCTTCTCCCATAGGGCTGTAAATGCTATTATGTGTTGGGATATAGCCCGCAAAATTCGGATTTTCTGAATAAGCGCCTGCAATAGCAAAAATAACATTTTCCTCCGTCAGAAAACTATCCATTATGCCTTGCCAGCGGTAATCCGTATAACGGTCATAGGCACTATCATATTTCAGTTCATATTGAGATAGCGGAATGGACTCTCCATTGTACAAAATCGATTCTTTCCCCGCATAGGATGAGTCCTTTAGCCTTTTTTCAGCCACTTTCTCACTTTCGGGATTTACAGTCAATGTATCGTTGAAAAAATCCTCCTTTAGCTTATTTCCGTCCCATTTCGTTCCATCCTCCAGCACAACACCTGTTTTAAAATCCTGCTCCGTAATATTCTCAAGTGTGCGAGCTAGCGATAAAACCATCGTGCGACCCTTGTCCAGAAGCTGCTGCTCGACAGCTATACGAGTGGATTTCCATTCATACATGAGAATCACACTAACGATTATGACTAATGCGGCGGCCATGACTAGCATAAATTTATTCGTCAACGAGCGTAATCCCATCTTCATTTTTGATAACCCCCACTGTTAATTTATCTATATTAAACCAGTTTAACTAAAATGTTATGTAAATTAAACCAATTAGATTGAAACTTCTTAAATAATACATATTTATATTGAAATTATTAATTATTTTATATGACTAAGTTTATGAATTACTAAGCTTAGGCTATCCACATACCTTATTAATACAAAAAAATCACCCTATTGCCGCAAACTAAGCGACATAGGGTGATTTCGAGATTAGCCTACTAAAGGTAGACTCCGATTATTTCAATGATTCACGAACCTCTAGCGTCCGCTTATTCCATTTTTCCGTTTCTGGAATCAGTTTATTAATATCTGCTCCATCAAAAATAATTTCATTCAAAATATTGTTCCAGTTGTATTCAGACCAAGCAGGAACGGTTACGCCCGGCTGTATTTTTGCATTTTCCTTTGCAATTTTAACAGCTTCCTTGTTTTTGCCTTCCCACATTGGCGTTTCATCATAATAAGCGGTCAATTCAGGATCGATGACCGAAGCATTTGCTCCTTGGTCAATCTTCCATTTTTGCGCTTCTTTGGAGAATTGGAAGCTAATCCATAGGAAAGCTTCTTCTTTATGCTTGGAACCGCTGAGCAGTGAAAGCGGACCATAAATACTATAACCTGGTTGGCTTACTTTTCCTCTTGGGAAAGGCAAAACATCCCATTCAAATTTTGCATCCTTTTTGAGGCCTGGAAGCACCCAGTCTCCGCCGATCGCAAAGCCCGTTTTACCGTTAATAAATTCTCTCGATACATCGCCTTGTTCCTTAGCTTTCGCATTGCTCTGCATGGAGCCGTCTTTCCACACAAAATCTGAAAGCCATCTAACATCGTTCATTACATCTGGCGTATTGAGCAAGCTTTGTGTCAAATCTTCATTTAAGTAATGAATGTTTGCAGCATGTCCGTCAGCAATTGCTTTTGTGCTAAGAACGCGCATTTGAAATTCTGGCTGTGTCGTTAAGCCATATTCCCCTGCTTCTGGATCGGTAATTTTTTTGGCTACATCGCGGAAATCATCGTAAGTCCAATCATTTGCTGGCATTTCAACACCATGCTTAGCAAGCAAATCTTTATTGACGAGAATCCACATCGGTACGTCAACGAATGGCACAGCCAATTTTTTGTCTTTATACGTCATCGTATCAAAAAATCCTTGAGGCAGCTGAACATCTTGGAATGTCATATCCTTCTCGATATAAGGAGTCAAATCCTCAACCAAGCCAGCTTGGTCAAACGAGATCAAATCACTGTCGATCCAAGTTAAATCGGCTGGTGTTCCTGCCGCTTCCAAAGTAGCGATGATCTCCATAATTGGTTTGCCGTTTACAGGAACCTGTTCAATTGTAATCCATGGATATTTTTCGTTAAACATTTTGTATAATTCCGTGTAGGAATCGGACCATGAAATGAGTTTAATCGTAACAGGCTCATGCTTCTCTTCTGTAGCCGGTTTGGCTGCATCATCGGTAGGTGCATCTGTCGCTGTATTATTAGAAGGAGTGTTAGTCGTTTTATTCTTTTCTCCATTGCCGGAGCAAGCCGAGAGAACGACTGAAAATAACAAGACCATACACAACATCCATGTCAAAGCGCTTTTGTTTTTCATTTTTTGGCCTCCTAAAAGTTTTGTGAAGCAAAACTAGCTTCGTAAGCATAAGCTTTAAGTTTTGTAGAGCAAAACTGGCTTCGTAAGCATAAGCTTAGTTTTGTGAAGCAAAACTGGCTTCGTAAGCATAAGCTTTAAGTTTTGTGAAGCAAAACTGGCTTCGTAAGCTTAAGCTTTAAGTTTTGTAGAGCAAAACTAGCTTCGTAAGCATAAGCTTAGTTTCGTAAGCCTTCCCCTCGTTTTTTGCGGTTTAGCATTCTTTATAACGTTGAAACCGTTCCAGCAGCTGTTTGCCGAAACACCACCCCCCCAAAGAGCTGCTGCGCCTTAGCGCAGAAAGCGAACTATTCAACAATTCCCGTTCTTTCAATACCGCTAACGAACCAGCGCTGAAGGAACATAAACACGATGATTGGCGGTAAAATGATAAGGAAGGCTGCGGCCATTTTGGTGCTCTCCGTAATCGGATTAACGATGGTTCGAGTATTACCGAGCAAGGACGGATTCAGCACATCCTCCAGCATATCTAGGCGGATCGACAGCGGCGTGAAACCTTTGGTAAGAAACATCGATGGCTCATAATACATGTTCCAGTACCAAATAAATGAGAAGAGAAACACGACTAAGCACGCTGACCTTGCAAGAGGCAGCATAATTCCGAAAAACAGCCTCGCTGTAGAAGCTCCATCCAGCTTCGCTGCCTCCTCCAAGCTTGGCGGCTGCGCTTTGAAAAACTGCCGGAAAATGAGAATAAATAATGCTCCCTTAAGGCCTTGCCCGAATATAGCCGGTATGAGAAACACAAAAATCGAATTCAACAAGCCGAGCTTGCTGAATATAACGTAAAGCGGAATGATGATAACCTGCGGCGGAATCAAGAAGGTCAATATGATTAGCGCCGTAAAAAGTCCCTTGAATGGCAGCTCCAGCCTAGCAAGCGCATAGCCGGTCATCGCACAAATAATGACCTGTACGAGCGAGCATGTCACCGATATAAGGGCAGTGTTTCTGAGTGCTTCCGGGTATTGCAGACCTTTCAGCGCTTTCGTCACATTTTCCCAAGTAATCTCGCGCGGAATCCACTTTACCGTCGGATCAAGGAGATCACTCATGTTCTTAAACATCGTGCTGACCATATAAAGAATCGGCTGTAAATAAAGGTAAGCGACAATCGAGAGCAGCAAATAAATGATGAGCTTCGCCAGCAAACCGTCAGACAAGCTTCGTCCGAGCACAAGCATTTTTGTTTTCTGGGCTTTGCGGCCCCATAGAACTCCCCTTACGCTGCGGCTAACCTTCTCGAACTCAGACTTCATCGCAGTAATCATGAATGTACCCTCCTTGTCTTGAGGCTCCGGTTAAACAGCCATAATACGAGGGCGATCAGCGCGAAGATGAGTCCAAAATAAATCCAAGCGAGCGCACTGGCGTAGCCGTAACCGGTATCGACCTTAAACATGTTGTCTTTGATATGCTTCAGCACAGGATTAAGCGGGAATGTGAACAGGTCGATAATCGTGTAGAGCACATTCAAGCTGATGAATGGCACACAGGCTGGCAGCGTTATTTTCCAGAAGCTGTCCCAAGGGGAGGCGCCATCGATCCGCACAGCCTCATAAATCGTCGGTGAAATCGTCTGGAAACCCGCAATAAAGATAAGAATCTGCACACCGGAATACCATAAAATTAGAATCGCTTTGCCCAAAACTGCCATTACGGTCTCTGCAAATTGCTTTCCAACATATTCCTCAACTATCGGAAGCAAATTGTACTGCTCCAGGAATGGAATATCTCCCGCTCCTTGCAAGAACAGCTCTGAGAGCACTTGCCCTGTTGCAAAAATAACTGGAAGAAAAAACAACGCGCGGAAAATAAATCGTCCAGGAAATTTCTGATTCAGCATTAATGAGATCAGCAGGGCAAAAATAACGATGATCGGAACCATCAGCAGCATTTCTTGGAAATAAGTGATAAGTTCAATTGGGAAAATGTTATCTTTCAAAAAAGCATCCCGAAAATTGCGCAATCCAACCCATTCATATTTAAATCCTCCGACCGCTACTTGCACCTTGTTAAAGGACATAAATAACGACCAGCTAATCGGGATAATGACGAACATCGCAAACCCAATAATCCATGGCAGCATGAACAGCAGTCCCATTCCGTAGCGCTTCCAGAGATGAAGGCGCGCTGCACGGACTCTAGCTTTTGCTTGCATTAGGCGCCCACTCCCTTCTCTACGACGAACGTCTTGCTGTTATAATCGACGATTACCCGTGTGCCGTCCTCATAAACGGTAGCAAACCGATTTTCAGACAGCTTTTCGTGGTTTTCAATCGTTTGGGAATACAAACCTGCTAGGGAATCAAAAGCCTCGTATTCCTTTAAAATGCGGTCTGTCCACTTCTCATATTGACTGCTGAATAAGAAACTCGCAGCCGTGTACTTGAGCTTCCGTGAATCCTCATGTGTGAGGAAGAAAGAAGGAACAGCTCCGTATTCAATGGCTTTTAAAAACTCAGTTTCTACATCATTACGAAGATTGCCATCTCCAAACGAATACGATACATAACCATGAAGCGCGATGGGATAAAAAGGAACCGTCTCGTCGACCATGAAATCATAGCTGGATTCATGCGGCAAATTAGCGATAAAATCGCTTTGGCCAACTGCGTAGTCATTCCCGCGATATACGCCAGCCGTGCCAAGCGTCTTCTGCGTGTATTCGAGTAAGCCATCGTATACAGCAATCGTGTCCGAACGAGTTTCTATGCCTGACGGATCATAGTCATGGAACACCATTTCACCCATCCAGTTGTACAAAATGCCGGATATGCCAATCTCCTTCAGCTTCTCAATCGTTTGATAGGCCATGGCAACGGTGCGTGACGGCTTGCTGATAAACCATCCCTCATCAACAAATACCGTTTCATCAATGCCGCGAATACCGTTCGTTTTGCCAGATAAATCGGAATTGTCCGAATCGATCCAGACAAAATCATCCTCGAACATGACGTCAATGCCATGCTTTGTCATATTGGAAACAAAAGCCTTGGCAGCCGTCTCGCCGCCTAGCGACTCCTCAATTGGAAAACGGTCATAAAGGTCATAGTCGCCTTGATTTTGCCAGCCGTAATAAATGACCTTCAGATTAGCGACACCCTTCTCTAGCAGCCCATTTACGATATTCGTTGCCTGCGGAAAGGTCGTTGCCGTAATATATTTGATTTTGCTGAAGGCTTCCGTATAGTTGCCCCCCATAATTTTCAAATACAGAGGGGTGTGCTCAACAGGCTTTAACGGCTCGTTCAGCTTACCGGTTTCCTTCATATAATCTCGATAAGCCCTCGCCATTCCGACATAACCAGCGTCATCTCCATTAAGAAAGCGATATTCAACCTCTCTATCCGTATCCAATCGCTGTTTCTGTACTGCTTTAAGCGGTGCGGCAAGCCGGCTCATTCTGTACAAATATTCCTCACGGTAAATCTGATTGGAAAATACGTTATACAAATTGGATTTAAGACCTGGCGGCATCGCAGCAATATTCGCCGAATCACCGCCCTCCGTAAGCACCGCCATAAAGGCATTGCTGCCTCGTTTCATGCCGAACACCGGGTAAGCAATATTCTCACGTCTCTCACCTGAACGCGTCCAATTTCCGGTATTGGTTAGTTCAAGGCCGTATACCTGATGGATATAACCTCTAGACACGCCAGCCCGCTCGCTGTCAAATCGGATCAAGCCGCCTGGTCCATCTGGAACAAAAATATATCCATCCTCTTCTGAGGAAGCCGCCCCAAAGTAGGGAAGCAAGTCTACCGTAAAGACGGCATATTCTCCGTCCTCCTTAATTCCCTCCGTTGGAATCCGTACCTTAAGCCCCTTTGACGTAAGCTCGTATTGGATCGTAAAGCCCAGCTGTTTTTCCGGGAAAACATAGGAAACCTGAAGCCCCTCTGTCGTTTTGATCAGCGTTGTTTGCACTTTCGGATCATTCGCGTTCAGCACTTCCCTGATCGTCTGATCCTTCCCTTGTGTCCTGACATAAGTGAGAACAAAAGGCGATTTCAAATTGGCAAGCAGCACACCTTTAACCGTTTCGCTGCTTAGCTGAGCTTCTGAAGGATTGCTGCTCCACCTATAGCCAGTACGTTTATCAACCAAAGCAATCTGTGTGCTTGCGGGCTGAATATAAAGCGCGAAGTTCTCGCTTGCTAGTGCTTCTGAGAAACCATCAGCTCCCGCTTGCGGTTTCCAAGCCTCGCCTTCATAGAGAGGAGCCTTGCTCACTACTCTCTCCTTAATCCCTGTGTAGGCAAGAGCCTGTGCCGGCGAGAGCTCATCTCCTTGCATGATAACAACCAAAATGATAATAAGTAACGCGCAAAATGCGATTGCTGCAAGCTTTACTCGAAGGGAAGTACGCTTGATGAACTCAACCATAGAAGGTCACCTCCTTGTAAAGCTGATAGAAGAAATCGTATAAATTGTAGGACAATCCGAAGACGAGAAAGGCAAACAGCCAAATCGTGCCAATGGTAAATATCGTGATGGCGATATTTTTGAGCGTCTCCACAAAATCGAAATTGTGAATGACCTGCGTCATAACGATCAGCATGACACCCATCCACAGGAACATAACCGTGTTTAATGAGTCCACGATCACTCGCTCATCAAGCGTCACGATATTGGACAACAGTAATGTTGGAATGGAAAAGAACAGATACGGTGCAAGCGCATAGGTGCTGCCTTGAATGACCTCTCTGAATTTCCCTTCCCCGTCCTTCACGCTGCATACGAGATAATTCGCGATGATCCACGTTACCCAAGGAACTACGAATAATCCCAAACTTCCAAATAGATTGACCTGCGAGAGCTCCACGGGATGGAACAAAAACCCGGTGTAATAAATCGTTACGATCTTCACCGCTACAACCGAAACTAAAATAAAAATAATAATCCAAGGTGCAACTCTAGCTTCCTTCAGCTTGTAAAATCCATGATAAGGATGGAGCATGACGTACCAAAGGTTGCGCAAATCGCCAAGCGGGCGCTGCCATGATTCAGGCAAAGGGCGGCGCTGAAGCTGCTTTTTTAGTAGCATTCGGCTATACCTAAGCAAGAGAAACAAAGCTGCCAAACCTAAAACGATCCATATGAAATGCTGCTGCAAAAACTCTAGTCGGATTTGCCAGAACGCTTTGGAATAGCCCTTCGTATCAAACGCTGTTTTCAAGAAGGTCAGCGCATCCTCGTTGTTATTCTCATGCAGATATACCTTGCCGAGCCCTTGAAAAGTTCCATTGTACATATCATTGCGGGCATAAACGCGATCCCAATAAGGCTTGCTCTCCTCATATTTGCCTTCCAAATAGAGCCCTAACGCATTCATAACGTCGCTTCCGAATTCCGTGCGAACAAATTTGTGAATCGTACCTGTTCGGCTGTCAGAAATCCAGACGCCGAATTTGGAATCTACGCCAATGCTCGTCGGAAATCCAAGAACACCATATTGCTGTGTTGCGTTATCAATGAATCCGAAAGCAAACAATGCTTCACCATTTTGGTCATAAATATTAATGTTTGCCGATTCCATATCAATGTTGTATAAGAAGCCCTTTGAGTCGCTTGCTACATCAACGATGCCATGGCCGTTCACGAGCGTCTTATTCTTAAAAGCATCGACACCGCCCGCATTTAGCTTGCGAATAGCGCCCTGCCCAAATCCCGCTGCCGTAGCTGTAAAGATAAATCCATCTTTATCAATGGCAACATTGGAGATTGGACGGGGAAGGCTCGCCGTCTCCTTATCCAGCTGCTCCTTGTTGAGAACGAGCTTCTTCAGCCAGTTGAGTACCGTTTGCTGCGCTTTATTGGCACCAAAGAAACCCATGAATTCCCCTTTGTCATTCATGCGCAGCAAGCCCTGATAGGAGGAATTCAAGCTGACATACATAACGCCGCGCCGATCAACGACAAGCTTTACGGGAACAAAATGCTCCTGCTCCAGAAAAGTTGATGCGGGCTTCTTGTACTCACGGTCGAACGTACCGTCGGCACGAAAGACAGCAATGCGCTGATTGCCCGAATCGGCTACATAAACGACCCCTTCCGGCGTAACGAATAAGCCTTCAGGCGCACTGAGCATGCCGGCTCCCTCTTCTTCGCCAATCGTCTGCAGCAGCGCTCCGTCATTATCAAGCACAATAACTCGGTTTGCTCCTTTGTCAGCCACATAAACCTTATCGTCTGCGCCCACCTGCAGATCGATCGGCTCTACAAAGCGAATTCCCTTCGTTTCAGCTGGAGTATAAACCGGCTGTATACGCAGCCAAGTCGATTGATTGCTGTCATAGTAGGCCGTTCGATAGGGAAGCTCCGCGTGTATCGCTTCTGGTGCGACAAGCATGGAGGTCGCCGCAAGAAGCAGGAATATTAGAAATCTCTTCATCGTCACGACTTCCTTTGCTGGTTTGAATTACTTAATTCCGGAATGGACCATCRTCTCAAGCACTCTTCGCTGGAAGAGCAAGAAGATAATTAGGTTCGGTACGAACATGAGCAAGCCGGCAGCGGCGGCCATGTTTTGTCCCGATACGCTGTTTTGCAGTCCGCTAAGCAGACTATTGACATAGAAGGCTAACGTTCTCATCGTTTCCTCTTGCATGAATAAGGTTGACGTCTCCACATCGCCCCACACGCCTTGGAATGTGAAGATGGATATGGTCGCAATGGCGGGAACGGAGAGCGGAAGCACCATTTTGGTAAAAATACCGAAGTGGCTGGCCCCGTCGATCTTGGCTGCTTCCAACAGTTCTCCCGGAATTTGCGAAATAAAGCCAACCAGCATGAATACGGCGATCGGAGAAGCTAATGCCGGCAAAATATGTCCGAAATACGTGTTGTTGATGCCGATTCCGCTGATGATCAAGTACCTCGGAATCCCAACGGTCTCGGGTGCGAACATCAACGATAAAGTAATAAGAGACAAGATCAGCTGCTTGAAATGAAACTGGTATTTCGCAAGCACATAACCTGCCATAGTGCTGACGATGATGACCGTAAACAACGTAAGTCCCGCTACAATTAAACTGTTGAACAAATAACGGGTAAACGGAACCGTCGCGTTTGATGCATGTAATATAAGCGATTCAAAATTGCGCAGCGTTGGATTTTGCACCAAAAATCGCGGCGGGAAAAGAAACAGCTCATTTTGCGGCTTGAAGGCATGGTTCAAAATAAACACGATCGGCAGCGACATGAATGCGGCCAGCGCGGTAAAAACAGTGACAAGGATGATCTGAAACGGCGTCACTCTGCGAAGTTTTCGAATCATGGTTTTACAGCTCCTCCTTTGATCCGAACAGCCGATAAGCAAATCTCATTGCAAAATAACTGATGATCAGCAGCATGACTGAGACCGAGGATGCATAACCGAGCTCGAAACGGATAAAAGCGTAATCGTCAATATGATTAATAATCAAATGCCCTGAATAGGAAGGAGTAATCGCCATCCCCGTCAACTGGGTGGATATGCCTCCTGCCTTCAGCGTACCTACGATCGACATGACCGCGCTGAACAGCATTTGCGGCTTCATCGAAGGAATTGTAATGTAGAAAACCTCCTGCAGGCGGCTGGAAATCCCGTCTATGCGGCCAGCCTCGTACAGCTCCCGATTTACCGTCTGAAGACCAGCCAGCATAGCGAGAAAACCAACGCTAAAGCTAACCCAGAGCGATACGATGATCATAATATTGAGCAAATATTTAGGGTCCTGCAGCCAAATCGTCGGACTGTCGATCCAGCCCATCTTAAGCAAAAAATTGTTAAAATAACCGACGCGGTCACCGCTGAACGTCGCAATCCAAACGACGGATAAAGCGACGCCGCCAGCCATAGACGGTGCATAAAACGCAAGCGTGTAGTAATCGCGAATGCGAATGGGCAGCTGATGAATGAGCCAAGCGAACAGGAAAGCTAAAATATAACCTCCCGGCCCTACGATTAACGCGAACAAAAACGTATTCGGAATCGCTTTAGTTAGAAAAATGATGTCCTGTGTGAACAAGCTGATGTAATTTCGTACCCCGATAAAATGAAGCGATCCAAAGCCGTCATAGGACGTAAATCCAAGTGTCGCTGCCATAACAACCGGAATGACGATAAACATTAGGAAGCAAATGAGAAACGGCGCAAGAAACAGATAACAAAAAGCATCACGTCTCATTTCCCGCCAAAAGCGATTCCATTTCACACGCAAAGCAGATTTCTGCTTCGGCTTAGCTATGCTGGGAGAAAGCTGCGTATTCATTTCTGCGGTTCCTCCCATTCGTAAGGTTGTTTAATTTGCGGAATTTTCAAATCCTCATTAGCCGATATGCCAAAGTCATTTTGTCTGCGATTCATTTCCCGCTGCAAGGAAAGCTGAGCAGCCTCAAGCGATTCCTGCGCAGGTATGCCTTCAAGAACCGTCCGATTCCACGCAAATTCCATCTCTCTGTTCAAGAAATAATAACCCGGTACATAAGGCATGTTTTTCGCCCAGCGCGCCTGCTCTTGAAGCGCCTTCAGGTCATCGCTCGGCCAAGTAAGTGATTTCATCGCATTGACATTCGCCGTATTCCATCTGAACTCAATGCCATAAAAGGACTCGACGTCTTTGGCGTATTGCGATTGCACGTCCTCCGAGGTCCACCACTCTAGAAACTTCCAAGCATCGTCTTTCCGTTCACTTTTCTTCATGATCATCGCGGCAGATATAGCCTGCGGCGACCATCTTGCTACCTCGCCGTTCTCTTGCTCGATGCCCGGCAGCGGTGCGATTTTCCAGTGTCCGGTTATTTCCGGAGCAGCAACGAGCAGCTGCACATAAGTGTTAAAATCGGCCACACCTATAGGAATATCTCCATCGCGGAAATGCTGGAAAAATGCTGGTATGTCAATCGGCAGATTGTATTTCTTGTAGAGCTCTGTCCAGCGCTTGAATGCCTGCTGGCCGGCATCGCTCGAGAGCGCACCCTTCAAACCGTCTTGCGAATACACCTCTGCACCATTTTGGAAGAAAAGTGTAGTGAAATCGCTTTTCGGATAATTCATCGTCATTCCGTTTTCCTGAAGCGTTGGTAAAATGTCGAACACTTCATCCCATGTATCCGGAACCTTCAGGTTCAAGCCTTCTAGAATGTCGGTTCTATAGAACATCATCTGGAAGTTCTGCACCTCTGGCAGTCCATACATTTTTCCGTCGTAGCTAAGCGAACGGCTGACTCCGGGAATAAATCGGTCAAGCACATCCTTGATGCCTGGAAAGTCAGACAGCTCCGCAGCCGCATCCCGCATTGCGARGTCAGCTGGCGTAGACTCCCCAACGCCAAGCGCAATATCAGGCACGTCTCCTGCTGCATTTCCAAGTATGAGCATGTTCGGGTTAGTCATCAGATTGATATTGACTTCAATTCCCGTCCGTGGCGTGAAATCATTATCCACCATCTCACGCAGCAGCTCGACGTAATCCCGACCGCGCTGCACCCAAATGGTCAGTGCTTCCTTCTTGTTATGCTTGCGCGTGTCGTAGTCCAAATAGAAGGAGCGGCCAAAATCAGCAATCGAGTAAGGCACTCTTGAAAGCGTCGTCGGCACTTTCAGATCCGTAACCGTATTTGGCGTCCGTACGACGATATAATCCATAAGTAGAGGCTGCTGAGTCAGCGTTGCCATCCACGTTCCAATATTGTTCTGAATCGTCGAGAAATCATTGATTTTATTCGGTATCACGTTCACATCCACCAGCATCTTCTCGAGTATCGCTACGGAACCTTTGATCGCTTCAGATAAATCAGAATCCTTTTTATTGAGACCATTGATATAGTTCCGAATATTCGTTAACTGGGCGACAAATTCCGTCATCTTCTGCTCGACATCAGGATCAAGCTTCTTCATATTCCACGTTCGCGTTGAATCGATGTTGGCGTCAAAAGCCGATTTGCTATAGTTTCCTGTAAGCAATCGTATATGTCGGTCGAATATTGCGAGCTGATCCAGCGTCTCCTTCAAAGCCAGATAAACGGGCTGAACGAGTGAGGAGTCAGCGGTCATGCGCAGGACATGTGCGCCCTTCTCCAAATAAAAGAGGAAAGGTTTCCCTTCTGCATCAGCAAGCGTGCCAATGTCGAATTCCTTCTTCGTCGGAATACCGTAATGAAGCAGCTCCTGAAATGGTGTTTTTCCATCAATCGAGATGGTGCGATATGCCTCAAAGCCATTTCGATAGTTTTGAAATGTTTTCAGGTCGATTTCATACCAGCCGGACTCTGGCACAGAAAGCTCCCATTCCACCCACTCGCCCGGCAATCGCCAGCGCTGACCGCCTAAGACGTTATAAGTAATTCGCCCTTTCGGGTCAGGTGAAATATAAGGCTCTGACCAAAAATCGGTCTGAATCGCGAGACTTGATTTCCGCTGAAACTGCTCCGCTTCGATCATGCTGAACCAGCTCTGCTTCTCCTCTTCCGGCGGATGCATGTTTTTGTAATACTCGTAAGCTGGAATTTCTTCCTTTGGCTTGAATGCAATTTCTCGGAGCGCGACGGACTCTCTCACCCCAACCAACCGCAGCTTATGCTGGCCTTGTTCCAACCGGTAGAGTACTGGCTCAGATGAAGCAGAGAATATCGTTGCCGCTTTTGCGCTCCAACCGGCTAGCTCGGTTTGCGGAGGACGAATTTGCTGTCCGATCTCGTTGCGATCATATGGAAATTTGGAATCCTTCCAAAGTCGCTCCAGTTCAATGCGTTCCGACTCCGTAAACGGATATCGACCATCAATTTGAACGCCGCGTACGACGGAGGCGTTCCCGCCTTCTAAAGGCTTGTAATCAAAATGAAGCTCATACCAGCCGCCCTTCGGCACGTCGAACGTCCATTCCACCCAGCCCTTTTCGTTTTCCCAATAAAGCGCAGCTTCACCTTGCTCCTTATCAATCCTGACCGCCGATTCTTCAGCAGCAGCTTGATATGCGGTTGGTGAAATCAGAATGGACGGAAGACTCTCGTCGGTTTTGGCCGCCTCCGGATATTGGTACATCAGCTTCGCGTATGGCAGCTCCTCTGTTTTGCTTTTATAGGACAGCAGCTGCTCCGTGCTCACCGAGGTTGCATGAAGAACGGGTTCGCTGGCCGTAATCCAGCGGATGACTCCGAACACCAGCGCCAGAACCAGAATGAGACGAAGAGCGATGCCCAGCATCCTCATTCTCCTCATCTGTCTTCTCCTCCAGCTGCCAAAGATACGCCGGTTTCCTCATCAAAGAAATGAACCTTGCTCATGTTGAAACCAACGACAAGCTTCTCCTCTTTGTGATAAACGATCTCCGGCTCCGTTCTGCCAATGAGCGTTTTCTCTCCTACCTTCACATACACGTACGAATCGGCTCCCGTTACTTCCGTCATCTCTACTACGCATCGAAAGAAGTCATTCTCCTCCGCATTTGTTTCTTCCCGCTTCAGCCACACATGCTCTGGGCGAATGCCCATCACACAGTTGCGAAGCGATCCGCTTTTTACCGCAAAATGCGCATAATGACGTTCTGGAACGAGCAGCTTTATTCGCTTATTAACGAAATAATAAAGACCATCCTCCAAGACTAGGCTCCCCTCCATAAAATTCATTTGGGGCGAGCCGATAAATCCGGCGACAAACAAATTCGTCGGTTCATCATAAAGCTGGCGAGGCGGGGCAACCTGCTGAATAACGCCATCCTTCATAACGACAATCCGTGTTCCCATCGTCATCGCTTCGACTTGATCATGCGTCACATAGACCATTGTCCGCTTGAGGTCGCTCTGAAGCTTAATGATTTCCGCCCTTGTTTGAGCACGCAGCTTCGCATCAAGATTCGACAGCGGTTCATCCATGAGGAACACTTGCGGCTCCCTTGCTATCGCTCGGCCAAGTGCGACACGCTGCTTCTGACCGCCTGACAGCTGGCTTGGCTTGCGCTCCAGCAGATGCGATATTTCCAAAATTTTCGCCACACGGTTGACCCTTAGCTCGATATCGTGCTTTGCTGTCTTGCGAAGCTTGAGTCCTAGCGCGATATTTTCGTAAACGGTTAGATTCGGGTATAGGGCGTAGTTCTGAAATACCATCGCAATATCTCTGTCCTTGGGCGAGACATAATTTACGAACTTCTCATCGATGTACAGATCTCCTTCGGTGATTTCCTCTAGGCCAGCCAGCATCCGGAGCGTTGTTGATTTGCCGCAGCCGGAAGGACCGACGAGCACCAGGAATTCCCCCTCCTCAATGGAAAGGTGGAAATCGTTGACCGCCGGACGCGACTCCCCTTTATAGTGCTTATATACATGGCTAAACGTAATGCTTCCCACCCTTGCTCACCTCTCATGACGTATTGTCTTCCTCTTGCTACTGTTAATGTTAACGCATACATTCGCCGGCAAATATGAGGTGATATTTTCTTTTGTTGTCAAAAATTAGCCTCTATCAGCTGAAAATCACTATTTTCCCTCCAATACTAGAAAGCGCTTTCTATAATGGAAACAAATCCACAATCAGCCTCTTCTGCTGCCAATAAAAAAAAGAAGCCGCCTCGCTAGGTTTGCACCTGTTGAGTCGGCCTCTTCCATTTGTACTTATTCAGCTGTTTACCGATGGTCTGCCCAAGAATACTTAGGGCTCCAATCCAGCGTATCCTTCGCCATTTGATTGCTGACTACGGCTGTCCGCCCYGTTAAAGGCGCGCGCAGATCGATGACTCCCGGATAAAATTGCTGCAGCAAACGCTCGGTTGACCATTCGCTAAGCGTATCGTTGCTCGTAATATTGAGACAAATCGCTTCGCGGTCCTCCACATGAAGCGACGCGATACATGCACTGACTGCATCTCGTATATCAATATAGCTCCATAAAATATGTTTAAAGGACTCCGGCTTATCAACCGCAAGATGCTTGTAATCCTCAGGTTTAGTAATCATGGAGAAACGGAGTGAAATGACCTGCATGCCATTCCTTCGATCGAACATCGCAGCTGTCACTTCATTCACTACCTTCGATAGACCGTAGCACTCTTGCGGCTGCTGCGGATGGTCCTCGTCCAGAGGCAAATAATCCGGTGCAAATGGCGTCGGTGCCCATGCAAAGCCGTAAGAAGACTCGCTTGAGCCCATAACAACCTTCCGAATACCAAGAATCGAGGCGGCTTCCAAAATATGATACGCTGCAACCGTATTGTTCGCGAATATATACGGGTACGAATGGCCAAGCGGTGCAGGAATAGCAGCCATATGTATGATGGCATCCGCACCGTGAAGCGCTGAAACGACCTGCCCGAAATCATTTAAATCTACTTTAATTTGCTTGCAATGCAGCTGATTTGACCGCTCGTTGTCCAAGGAAACAACCTGATAGCCATCCTGCTGAAGCGCCCCAATGAGCTGTGTTCCGAGCTTGCCGCTCCCGCCAGTTACTGCGATTGTTTTCATAGAAGAAGCACCTCCAATTTTCAACTTTGTATTATGGCCGCACAAGCGTACCGTCAGCCTTTCGATCCAGGTGATAAGGATTGTGATATGCGGAGCGATTCCAGTTGTCCCCAACGAGCAGCTGCGCCTTTAACTCATCCAGCTCAATGCCAAGACCCGGCTTGTTCGAAGGGTAAAGATAACCGCCCTTTCTAACGATATGCCCGTCAAAGGCATCAAGCTCTTCCGCTCTAAAATGGTTCACTTCCTGAATGCCGAAATTCCATATCGCCATATCAAGATGTACCGCTGCCGCTTGGTTAACGGGATCATTCTCTCCGCCTTCCTGCCACGCGGTACGCACGCCAAACGCTTCGCACAGCGCTGCTATTTTGCGGCATGGCGTTATGCCCCCAGCTTTCGAGACGCGAACGCGAATGAAATCGATCAGCCTCTCCTTGACTAGCTCCGTCCACTCCTGCGGATTCACGAACAGCTCGCCAACCGCCTGCGGCGTTGCGCTCTGCTGACGAAGATGGCGATACCAGCCAATTTGCTCCGGTGCGAGCGCATCTTCAAGAAAGAACAGACCATAGGGCTCAACCCGCTTCGCCAGCTGAATCGCATTGATAGGAGACAAATGCTCATGTACATCATGCGTAAACTGGATACCCATGCCAAACGCTGACCGCAATTGCTCGAACATGTTCGGAATAGCATTCAAATAAGCCTGCTCGTCAAACACAGGACCTTTTGTCCAAGCTCGCTCGGGCAGGTTCGCTTTGTCAGCGTTAATGAAGCCGCCTCCCCCATACCCGCCCATCTGCACGCGGATGACGGTATAGCCCTCCTCCATAAAACGCTGCACATCCTCTTTGAGCTCGGAAATATCCGATCCCCCTGCATGTCCATAACAAGGCACAGCCGCGCGGCTTGCCCCGCCGAGCAATTGATAGACCGGCAATCCCGCTTCCTTCCCTTTTATATCCCATAATGCCATATCAATACCGCCGATTGCCGTATGCAAAATAGCTCCGTTTCTCCAATAGCCGCACATATACATTGTCTGCCACAAATCTTCTATGTTAGCGGCATCTTTGCCGATCAGAAGCGGCGCCAGCAACTGCTCAATAACTTGTRCAACGGCTTCCGGATTGTAGACATCCGAAGCCGAGCCGAGTCCATAAAGCCCGTCTTGATCGGTCATCACCTTTACGATCGTCCAAGTTCCGTTCTTACGCGTTCGAATACATTTGATTCCCGTTATTTTCGCCATGCCCTCACCTTTCCTTTCCGTGTCTCGTTTAGTTTAAGTCAAACACACGGCATTCCACATGAGGCATTTTTAAACTTTCTGTCCTATTGTTAGCCTCTTTCCTAATCCTATGATGCTTATTGCCTTAGTATTTACAATATAAAAAAAGAGAGCATCCCATATATGGGATACTCTCTTTTTACCTGTTTAAAATTAGACTTTCTCTAATTGCTCAAGTACAAACCGCTTGAACGCTTCCACCTCGTTAAAAATTCGCTCCGGCAGGACGCGGTAATCTTTATCCTGCACGACAGCCATCCACTGAGCAGCAAAGGTACGTATTCCGGCTTCTTGACCTGCCATCATATCATCGTTGCTGTCTCCGACAAAAATAGTTTCTTCCTTTGCCCAGCCAAGCTCGTTTAATATAAGATGGATCCCTTCCGCTGATGGCTTGCGCTTCTCCACATCATCGCCCGTTACAATCTTGTCGAAGCTAACCTCCCAGCCCAGCTTGTCCAGCGAAATATCGAGCGTACGCCGCGATTTGCCTGTGAACATGGCAATTCCGATGTCTGATTGCCGCAATGAGACTAGCAAATCAGCTATTTCCGTATTTCGCTCTACGAGCTCCTCATGGCGCTGCTCGTATTCAGCTACATATTCGGTTATGGCTGCTTCCACTTGCTCGCGATTGCTTAGATGCTGTTCAATAATTTGAAGCTCCGTCGGCCCTGCCAATGCGTACATATCCTCAATCAACACTTGCCTGCCATCATATCTCTGGAATACACCTGAAATCACTTGAAACATCACCGGCCAAGTATCAGCCAGTGTACCATCAAAGTCAAAAATAATATGTTTAATGTTGTTCAAAACAATCTCTCCTCTCCTACTATCTCTCTATTATAATCATGAAAAAAGCGATCCCGCTAGGGGAGCGCCTTTTCATTTAAAGCTGTGATTGTTTACTGATGACTAGTCGGATGATTTACGGTTAATTGGATTTCATTATTGAAGAGACGTGCAATATCGCCAGTCAACCGCAAATAGAAATCAGAGGATACGGCTACGCCATCCGCATCGAGCGTAAGGAAATATTGATTGTTCGGAATCATCGAGCTGTTCTCGGCGGCTTTGGCAATCGCCGTCGCCTCGTCATATTCATCAAACATCGCAATATAACCTGTATTGATGCCTAAACTTTTTAAATTGTAAGCCTGTCGCCACATGAAATCGCCATGCAGACGAGGAATTTCGTTGACGGGACCGTTTTTCATGTTTTTCCATGCAAAACCCGGCCAAATCACGGGCTGATATACGATGCCATTCTGCTGAGTAAATGCGAAATCCGGCGCCCATTGATTCGTCTTGTAATGATCAGCGCCCGCTAGCTGGCTAAACCGACCGACAAACCAAGGCGATAGCATATCAAGCGATTTGTACACATCGAGGAAACCAGGCTTCGAATCGTTATCCCCATTGCGCCAATGGGTAGGAACGCCGCCGATCACATAATAGCCTTGGTTTTTGAACCAAGCGATTAAGTCTGCGGATTCCGCTGCTGTTCCCGGCCGATCGGTAAACCCGATCCCCCAAATACAGATGACCAGCTTACCGTCCTGCTTGGCATAGGCAGTCGATGAGGTTAAATTCATCGTGCCAACAACATTGTTGGTAAAATCATTTTTGACCGCATTGACCCACTGGCTTGGATTGAGATCCGTAATGTCATACATCACATAAAATTTGCGGTTATAGGTTTCAGCAGCATTTTTCACCTTCACAGCTACGCTGTCGCGGTTCTGATTCCAATTATTCGGCGCATAGTTTGCATCCGCCCCAAATCTTTGCAGCGCTGCGCCGCTAATGTTGTATGTCTGCATCCATTCAAAATGCTTGTTCACCGTTTCTTGATCATAAGAGGAGAACAGCTTGGCTGGCTGACCGTTGCCTAAATTGCCTAAGTTCGTTTGATACAGCTTCGTATACTCTCTTAAATCTGGATACATCTCGAAGTTTACGTTGGAGTTCGCTGTCAGATTATTATTGTTTTTGGACCAATGTGTCCAGTTGTTTAGAGGTGATCCGTCACCCCCAGCGGTAAACCAGCCCTGGTAACCCGCAAACACCTTTCCGACTACATCGCCGCCAATTGCGGCAGCAGCAAATTTGAACCAGTTGATATTAAACAGATTACCTGCTCCTCCAGTAAATTTTAAATATAGATTATGGACTCCGCTTATTGTGTTAATGGAGCAGTTTTTGGTTGTCCATGACTGCCAGCCGCCCGTAGTCGTTACCGCGCAAGTACCTGCCAGCGTGCCATTCAAGCTGTCCAGTCTAATTTCAACATTGCCGCCGGTTGTTTGGCTTGCCACACGCAGCGCAACCGATGAGGCTCCGCTCCCGAAGTTCACATTGTTAAATACAAGGTAATCCCCGTTGTCCACATAGGCGACATTTTGACCGCCTTCACTGGAGTTTTCCAATTGCGTGCCAAATTGACTGTTAAAGGCGGAAGCTGCCGTTTGAACAAAAGCCGATATCGAGCCTGGCGCAGCTGTTGGAGCAGGTGTAGCTGTTGGAACTGCCGTCGCTCTCGGTGAAGGCGTTGGCGTTGCTACAACGGTCGGTCCATACACCTCAAGCTCCGATATTTGTCCGCCAGTTGCTCCAGTATTAGCTGTCACATTTATTTTGACATAACGCGCATTGGTGCTTGTAAAGTTGATGGTGACCGCATTTGTACCGGATTGATAAGTATAGGCCGCAGAAGCAACAATGGTGTTGTAGTTTGTATCATCACTGCTAGTCTGCACAGATAAAGTTTGCGTACGGTCACCCCAAGCAAGCGGCAGCTTAAGAACTACTTGATTGATGGCTTGGCTGCTGCCCAAATCGACCCTAATCCAGTTCGGATAGCTGCTTGCAGCTCCCTCCCAATAGCTTGCTTGATTGCCATCTGTTGCGTTTGAAGTTATATAGCTCTGAGTATGGTTGCTTTCCGTTACACTTTTGTTCAGCGCCAAATTGCCAGCTGCCGATACCTTGGATGGTGATAACGAGAGCTGCGTTGAGATAAGAACCAGAACAAGCAATAGGATGACGTAAACCTGTCTTCTTCCTTTAACCAACATAAATTCCCTCCTCAAAAAATGGATGATACCGCGATGCTCCAATCCCTATTTATTCGATCCTACCACCTCCTTCGCCGCTTCTGGGGTATCGAAAAAAGCCTGGTCCCCCGGGGGACCAGGCTCGCGTTTTAAGGCTGCTGGTTGTAAATGCGATACAAGAGAACTGCCGTTTCGCAGCGGCTTCTTTCATACTTATCCAATGTATCCGCTTTCAAACGTTGTCAAAGGAGAAGCCTTCCTCTACATAAGGTCGGCTTCTCATTCGTCACACTTTATTTTTTCTTCGCAAGAAACTCATCAATTTGTCTTTGAGTTTCAGCGATGATGACATCAAGTCCATTTTTCTTTTGCGTTTCGATATAAGCAGCAACGGCCTTCTCGACATCCTTCACCACGCCAAACTCTATCGGTCTGTTCAGCTCATCGTTTGCTGTATCACGTTTTGCAATCTCGTTTTTCATATTGTCTTCAGCGATAAATAGGCCGTCGATAGGTGAGTTGACGTTATTAGGCTTGCTTGCAAATTCAGCTTCCTTCAGCCAGAAATCCGTTCCATATGTCATCGTCGGACGCATGAATTGCGGCTTCCAGAATGCCCATTGTCCGCCCCACTCCATATAGTTGCTCGTCGTTGTTTCCATGCCTTCCGGATATTCAGCCGTTTCCCCGTTCAATACATAGGTTTTGCCTTCAATACCGTATTGCACAAGGTCATACAACGTTTTGTCGGTTTCCATCATATCCAAGAAACGAAGCACTCGTTCTGGATTTTTGGAGTTGCGGTTAATGGCAACGACATTGGCAAGAGCCGTACGGTTAACGAATCTTTTGTCAGGATAAAGCTCTGCCGATTCCATCTTGAACGACGGATCAGAGAAACCAGGATTAGCACTTACCCATTCATGCGATGTTACAGTGAACAGCTTTTTGCCATTTCTCCACTCTGCTGCTTCGTCTGACTTATCGATCATCGCATCACGGTTAATCAAATTATCGTCATACCAAACTTTAGCCAGCTTTGCAGCCTCTAGGTAGAATGGTTGCTGCTCAACCGCTTTAATCGTAATTTTGTCATCGCTTAAATAGAAGCCAAGGCCGTGGAAGTTAAGATCTACCCACTCATCACGAATCATAATGAGGGATACCGGCGGCGTCCGGGAAATTCTTTCGTTCGGGTACGCTTTTTTCAATTCACGCAGCAATCTGTCGACATCCTCAATTGTTTTGATTGAGCCTGCTGGAATATCAAGTCCCGCTTTCTCGACAAGATCAGAGCGCCAGCCAGTAAATTTACGCTCATTCATTTTCATCGTCCATGGAAGACCTACGATGTTGCCGTTTACCGTTGCAGCAGCAAGTGTACCCTGCTCCTCATATTTCTTGTGCAAGTTAGGAGCAAATTCCGGCAGCAGATCGTTTAATGCCATGTATGATCCTTTTGCAGCCATCTGCTTGTACGAAAGCCAGTCGCCGTCAAAGTTCATATCCCAGTTGTCGCCGGATGCGGCCATAACGAGCATCTTTTCTTTGAAGTCGCCAAACGGAATGAAGTTAATATCGAACTTCACGTTAAGACCTTTCGCTTTCACATATTCGCTAACCTTGGACCAAACCTCATCCGTAGCCGCTTTTTTATCACCGCCAAAATAAAACTTCAGCGTAACTTCATCCTCTTGCTTCACTTCTTCGGTTCCGCCAGTTGGCGCATTAGTCGCCTTCCCATTATTGCTTGGCGTATTGCTGTTGCTTGAGCTGCATGCTGCTAGAATAACGCTTAGCAGCATGATGACAGCAATAAATAGCGGCATTTTTGTTATGCTTTTCTGCATCTGAACCTCTCCCCTTAGCTTATGTTTTATATACTACACGGCTGAAGCCGAGATAGTCATCCTTTTACTGCGCCCACCATCAAACCTTTGACAAAAAAACGTTGAACGAACGGATACAAGAAAATGATAGGGCCAATCGTAACGACCGTAAGCGCCATCTTGATCGATTCCGAAGGAATTTGCGCTGATATTCGCTGCATAGCGGATGCATTGCTCGAGCTCTTCAGAAATTCCACGTTGGAGATGAGCGTTCGCAGCAGCAGCTGCAGCGGTTGAAGCTCCTGCTTATCGACAAACATGAGACCTAGAAACCAATCGTTCCAGTAGCTCAATGCTACGAATAAACCGACGGTTGCAAGTACTGGCAAGGAAAGCGGTGCAATGAGGCGATAAAAGATTTTAAAGTCGCCCGCACCGTCCATTTTGGCCGATTCATTCATATCCTCGGGTATGGATAACATAAAGTTGCGAATGAGGAACATATTGAATGCATTAGCGAGCATCGGTAAAATAAGCGCCCAAAGTGTATCTTTTAGATCCAAATATCTCACGCAAATGATGTACCAAGGTACTAATCCGCCATTAAACAGCATTGTAATAATGACGTAGATAGACAAAATGTTTCTATACTTGAATGACCGTCTCGCCATTACGTATGCGCCCATGCTCGTTACGAGCAAGGATAGAATTGTTCCTGCCACCGTAACGAGAAGACTTACGCCATACGCATCAATAATGCGATTAGAGCCTAGAAATAAAATGCGATAAGAATCGAAAGTAATGCTCTTTGGCCATAGCGTGTATCCATAATCCATAATGTCCTTCTCCGTACTTAACGAGCCTGAAATGACCATAATGAATGGAAACAAGCAGGACAGACTGAACAAGGAGATCGCTATAATGATAATAAATTGTGAAATTGAAAATCTCTTCAGATGCATGCAGATGATCCTCCCTTGATGTGAATGGACGTTTTTAGAAAATAGCCGAGTCTTTGTCTATTTTGCGTGCCGCGTAATTGCTGCCGATAATAAGCACGAATGCGATGAACGACTGGAGGAAGCCCGCCGCAGATGCCATGCCGATATCTCCTGATTTGCGCAAGCTGCGATAAACAAACGTATCAATAACGTCAGTTGTAGGAAATAAGAGAGAAGCATCGCCGACCATTGCGTAAAACATTCCAAAATCGGCGTTCATGATTCTGCCAACAGCCAGCAAGGTTAAGATAATGATCGTTGGCCGCAGCATCGGAATGCTGATAAAACGGATTTGCTGCCATCTTGTCGCACCGTCGATGGACGCTGCTTCATAATACGAATTGTCGATGGACGTTAATGCCGCCAAATAAATGATTGTGCCGTATCCGGTAACCTTCCAGCGAACCGCTATCGTTAGAATGAGCGGCCATAAGCCGGCTTCGCTGTAGAAATCAATCGGCTGCAAGCCTATCGTCTCCAGCACACGATTAATCGCTCCACTCTCAAAGTTCATTAAGTTGTAAGCGAACACTCCGACTACGATCCACGAAATAAAGAACGGAAGAAAGGTTAACGACTGCGTAACTCTCTTAAAATATTTGTTTCTAATCTCATTGAGCAGCAAGGCAAACCCTACTTCAAAAATGAGCCCGACTGTAATAAACAATGCGTTTAACAGTATCGTGTTTCTCATCGCCCGAAAAGCGGTCGGAGAAGAGAACAAATAATCAAAGTTATTCAGCAGCGGGTGCATCCAATCGCTTCCGAAAATTCCTTTAGCAAAGTCAAAGTCTTTAAAGGCGATGACTAGACCTGCAAGCGGCAAGTAGTTAAAGAGAAAAAGGAGCGTCGCGACGGGCAGGAACATGAGCAGCAGCGTTCGATTTCTAAGTAATTCCCGAATGACTCCATTAGATTTCATAATCGATTTCCCTTCCATTGATGTGATACTTTTATTCTAAAGGAGCCCGCCTGGGCTTACTATGAGCCAATCTTATACTTTGTGGTTTAAGATTATCCTCCTATGCATAAAGCTCCTTTTCCCCATCTCCCAGACGCCGACTCTACTCTATTCGCGCATATATGTGCTTATAGACAACAAACCAAGGCTTGTCTCGTGCTGTAAGAACACATACGTGCTTACAGCTTCATTTCCGCCTCAACCAGTCGGATTTTCTACTCAATAAGCGCATATTTGCGCTTATAAACAACAAACCAAGGCTTGTCTCGTGCTGTAAGAACACATGTGTGCTTACAGCTCCATTTCTACCTCAACCAGACGGCTTTTCTACTCAATAAGCGCACATATGCGCTTACAGACAACCAACTAAGACTATTCTCTCGCTGTAAGAACACATGTGTGCTTACAGCTCCATTTCCACCTCAACCAGTCGGCTTTTCTACTCAATAAGCGCATATTTGCGCTTACAGACAACAAACTAAGACTATTCTCTCGCTGTAAGAACACATGTGTGCTTACAGCTCCATTTGTACCTCAACCAGACGCCTTTTCTACTCAATAAGCGCACATATGCGCTTACAAACAACAAACTAACCCATTCCTCAAGCTTTAAGAACACATGCGTGCTTACAGCTTCATTTCAACCTCGATCAGACGCCTCATCTACCTCAATAAGCACATATTTGCGCTTACAGACAACAAACTAAGGCTTGTCTCGAGCTGTAAGAACACATGTGTGCTTACAGCTTCATTTCCGCCTCAACCTGACGGCTTTTCTACTCAATAAGCGCATATTTGCGCTTACCGACAACAAACCGAGGCTTGTCTCGCGCTGAAAGAACACATGTGTGCTTACAGCTCCATTTCTACCTCAACCAGTCGGCTTTTCTACTCAATAAGCGCATATTTGCGCTTACAGACAACAAACCAAGGCTTGTCTCGAACTGTAAGAACACATGTGTGCTTACAGCTCCATTTCTACCCCAACCAGATGGCTTCACTACTCAATAAGCGCATGTATTCTTACTGCTTCATTTCAACCTCGATCAGACGCCTCATCTACCTCAATAAGCACATATTTGCGCTTATCGACAACAAACTAAGGCTATTCTCGTGTTGTAAGAACACATACGTGCTTACAGCTTCATTTCCGCCTCAACCACATAGCTTTTCTACTCAATAAGTGCATATTTGCGCTTACAAACAACAAACTAACCCTTTTCTCAAGCTGTAAGAACACATGCGTTCTTACAGCTTCACTTCCACCTCATCCAGATGGCTTCTCTACTCTTTAAGCGCATATTTGCGCTTACAGACAACAAACTAAAGCTATTCTCTCGCTGTAAGAACACATATGTGCTTACAGCTTCACTTCCACCTCAACCAGATGGCTTCACTACTCTATAAGCGCACATATGCGCTTACAAACAACAAACTAACCCTTTTCTCAAGCTTTAAGAACACATACGTTCTTACAGCTTCACTTCCACCTCGGTCAGACGCCTCATCTACCTCAATAAGCGCATATTTGCGCTTATAAACAACAAACCAAGGCTTTTCTCGAGCTGTAAGAACACATGCGTGCTTACAGCTTCACTTCCACCTCAACCAGATGGCTTCTCTAATCTTTAAGCGCATATATTCTTACAGCTTCATTTCAACCTCGATCAGACCGCCTCATCTACCTCAATAAGCGCATATTTGCGCTTACAGACAACAAACTAAGGCTATTCTCGTGTTGTAAGAACACATACGTGCTTACAGCTTCATTTCCGCCTCAACCACACAGCTTCTCTACTCAATAAGCGCATATTTGCGCTTACAAACAACAAACTAACCCTTTTCTCAAGCTGTAAGAACACATGCGTTCTTACAGCTTCACTTCCACCTCATCCATATGGCTTCTCTACTCTTTAAGAGCTAATATTCTTACAGCTTCATTTCAACCTCGATCAAACGCCTCATCTACCTCAATAAGCGCATATTTGCGCTTACCGACAACAAACCGAGGCTTGTCTCGCGCTGAAAGAACACATGTGTGCTTACAGCTCCATTTCTGCCTCAACCAGTCGGCTTTTCTACTCAATAAGCGCATATTTGCGCTTACCGACAACAAACCAAGGCTTGTCTCGCGCTGTAAGAACACATGCGTGCTTACAGCTTCATTTCCACCTCAACCAGACGGCTTTTCTACTCAATAAGCGCACATATGYGCTTACAGACAACAAACTAAGGCTATTCTCTCGCTGTAAGAACACATGTGTGCTTACAGCTCCATTTCTACCTCAACCAGACGGCTTTTCTACTCAATAAGCGCACATATGCGCTTACAGACAACAAACTAAGACTATTCTCTCGCTATAAGAACACATACGTGCTTACAACTTCACTTCCACCTCGATCAAACGCCTCATCTACCTCAATAAGCGCACATATGCGCTTACAAACAACAAACTAACCCTTTTCTCGAGCTGTAAGAACACATACGTGCTTACAGCTCCATTTCCACCTCGCCGAGACGCCGCAACTACTCTTTAAGCATATATTTGTGCTTATCGAGTTCAAACAAAAAAAGACCACCTAAACAACCGGTGATCTCTACATGCACATAACTAAGTTACAGACTTCTTCCTTCGTTTTTACCAATTAAGCTTTGTATCCATATGTAGCTTTGTTCATCAAGAACGTCATAGCTCCCATTACTCTTGGTTACTTTCCTAACCTCCTTTGCTACTTAACGTTTGTTCTCATAGCCGACTACTTTACCTACTATTTCCTCTTTGGCAAAAGCACCCGCTGATTGGCTGTCATGGAATCCTCGCCAACGTACATCCGCCAATATAAAATACTCATTCTCCTTTAGCTGCAATGGCTTATTCATAGAATCATTTTTATCGGAAGAAGGATCGCTCCCGTAAAAGGCATCCAGTTTATTCCCATTAATATAAACCTGCCCTTTTTTAACCTGAACCGCCTCACCAGGAAGCCCAACAACTCTTGCTATATCCGTCGCTTGTTTATCTTTTTTAATTTGGAATAAGGCAATATCGCCGCGAGATATTTGATTTTCCTTATAATAATTCAAATCAACCAACACCTCATTGTTTAAAGCAAATGGATGGGGATGCGTATAACCGAGCTCTGACAGCATGCCATCCGTTTCTACTTTTACCTTCGTCAATGAGGAATCCGAGTTTTGAATCAACTCTATTCTCTTCTCTGTAGCTGTATCCGTAATGGAATGACTACAGCCACCCGTGATCATTATGACGACCGAGAAAACAACAAACATAACCTTCCATCTCGTCCTCATCAAACACCCCCTCCGCTGCCTGCTCTCACTTATCACGATTCCGCTTCCAATGCTCCCGCAGCTCCAGCGTTTTTTTGTTCCATGCCTCTGTCTCTGGAATGATACGGTTAATGTCGGCACCTTGAAATACGATATCATTAATAACATTGATCCAGTTGTACTCCGAAAAACCGGGTATTGTGGCGCCGGGGAGTACGAGGCTGTTATCCTTGGTCATTTTCACGGCTTCGATATTTTTCCCTTGCCACAAGGGAACCTCATCAATATAGGCTGTCAGTTYTGGATCAATAACGGAAGCATTCGCTCCCTTCTCGATTTTCCATTTCTGCGCCTCCATTTCGAATTGAAAACTAATCCATTTATATGCCTCTTCTTTATGCTTAGAGCCGCTCAGCATCGCAAGCGGACCATAAATATGGAAGGAGTATTGGTTGACCTGCCCTCTCGGAAAGGGAAGTATATCCCAGTTAAAATCAGCCTCCTTATGCAGTGTCGGAAGTAGCCAATCTCCGGCAATGTCAAACGCTGTTTTTCCATTTATGAATTGCTTAACCACATCGCCTTGTGATTTGGATTCTGCCCAAGAGAGCATAGACCCATCCTTGGTGACAAATTCAGTCAGCCAGCGCACATCCGCCATCACATCCGGCGTGCTTAGCAAGCTTTGGGTCAATCGATCATTTAAGTAAGCCAAATTAGGCGCATGTCCATCCGCTGCTGCTTTCATCGGCAGCAAGCGCATCACAAAATCACTGTTCGTAGTGAGGCCGTATTCCCCAGCTGCAGGGTCCGTGACACGTTTTGCAATATCACGCAAATCATCAAAGCTCCAATCATTTGAAGGCATATCTATGCCATGCTTGGCCAATAAATCTTTATTTACAATAATCCACATTGGAACATCGACGAACGGCACAGCAAGCCTGCGGCCGTTAAAGGCCATCGTATCAAAGTATCCATCGGGCAGCACCTTGCCTTGGAAGGAAGCATCTTCATCCATGTACGGCTTTAAATTTTCGAGCAGGCCGCTTTGTTCATAACGAAGCAAATCACCAACAACCCAAGTCAGATCAGCTGGTGTGCCTGCCGCCTCCAATGCAATAATTTGATTCATGATTTCGTCATCGCCGCCCACGATTTGAACGGGCTCAATCGTAATCCATGGATATTTGGCATTGAATTTATCGTACAGCTCCTTATACGTCTCTCCTCCCCAGGTCAGAAGCTTAAGCGTAACTGGTGTTTTGCCTGAATATTGCCCTTCTTGACCACTATTTGATCCCTCTGCCGCATTCTCGCCATCCCAGCCTTTAAACGTGCAAGAGGTTAGAACTAGCATAAACATCAGGAGTATACTTATAACAAATGTTTGTTTACGTTTGTTTATCAAGATTATGCCTCCTTTGATACTCACGCTTCACTCATTGCCAATTGAATCGATATTCTGGTCTTCCTTCAAAATGGGATGCCTTAACGTTATCGTTGTTCCCATTTCGGGCCCCGTCTTGATTTCAAGCTTGTAACGATCTCCAAAATAAAGCTTCAAACGATCATTCACATTGCGAAGCCCTACGCCTCTGCGCGTATGTGAGAACTTTTCGCTAGGCTCTTCTTCCGTCTCCAGCAGTTCCAGCACGGACGCTGGAATGCCTTTACCATTATCCACAATATCGATTACGATATCCTCTCCGATTTTTCTGGCTGCGATCATAATTTTCCCTTTATCAAAATCGTCGCGCACGCTATGCTGAATCGCATTTTCAACAAGCGGCTGCAGCAAAAGCCTTAGAAACGGCATATCCAGCGTCTCTGTCTCACAGGAATACAAAATACGAACGACCTTGCCCATTCTTGCTTGTTCAATCGATACATAAGCCTTTACCTGCTCAATCTCGCGGCGCAGCGTCGTAATCTCTTTCCCTTGGTTTAGACTGAGCCGCAGCAGATTTCCAAGTGCCGATACCATCTCGCTGATGTCGCTGCGTCCATGATTTTCCGCCTTCCACCTAATTGATTCCAAGGTGTTGTATAGAAAATGAGGATTAATCTGGTGACTCAGCACTTGAAACTCCAGCGCTTTTTTGTTCCTTTCGGAGCGCGCTGCCTCTTTAATCAATCCATCTATGCGCTGAACAAGATTGCTTACTCCTCTATACAGCCAGCCAACTTCATCCTTGCGAGACGACGAAGGCAGCAAGTAATGAAGATTTTCCGCCTCCAGCCTCCTCATTAAGCGAACCAAATGCGCAATAGGCTGTGTATAGTAAGCTGTGATATAAAAGACGACACTAATACAGCAAATAAGATAACCGATCAAAAAAATAACGAGCATGCGGTTAATTTCATCAATCGTACCCGTCAGCTCATGAAGAGGGGTCAGGCTCACGATGGTCCATGGATGGTTAGCCATCTTCAAATACGTGGCGAGGTAGGTTTCCCCTTCAATCGTAATGGACGTAGAGCCTTCATCACCCGACTTCATATAAGAGATTAAGGCTGTTGACGGAAATTCCTTGCCTGTCCATTCATTAACTGTAGAATCATAATGCACGATGCCTTTCTCATTAATGAGCAGCAGCTTCTGATCCTTTAGCTGATCGGACGGCGAGAAATATCTTCTTAAATAGTCCTCGGATAAGTCGGTCGCAATAATACCTCTTAATTTTTGATCGTACAAGCCCGAGAATCGCTTCACATAGGAGAGCAGCGGTTTTGCGTATTTCCCATGCATGGGCATGGTCAGATACCACGTCGGACTAACCGTCGCTTTCGAGCGCTGAAACCAATACTGGTCACCGATACGCACCGATTCATCAATTGTTCTCATATAGGACGGATAATCTGTTGGCTTGATTGGGTACACCTTGACTCTAAAAGCATCAATCGTAGACGTAGCGTGATACAGCACGGTCAATAAATTGACTGTAAACGCTTCCTCTTCTGCCTTGTTTAATGGTTCCGTTTCCAATAAATCCTGAAGTTCCTTATTTCCGATGACATCGTTAACTTGATCATTTAAGTTGCCCAGATAAATCTCGAAGTTTTTTCTTGCTTGAAGAAGATAGCTCATGGACATTTTCGTATTCGTATTGGAGATGCCCTCGATCGATTTAATATGCGCATAATATGCAAAAAGCAGAAACGGAACGATAATGATCATAAAAAATATGAGAATCATCCGATTGCGAAAGGATGAAGCGAGCCGAAAGGACACTTTGTTCACAAGTATACACCTGCCTTCCACTATGCTAACCCCATTACTGGAGTAGACTTGTCCTCGATAATATACTTCATTGAGTTACTTTTGCAATAAGTAATTTAAGCTTGTTACAGCATTTCGATAGGCATAATTCCACATTCCTGGCAAAGCGATAATAATTCCCCTTAAAGTTTGCATATCCCTCATTGTGAGCAGCTTGCATATTCTTTAGACTAATGGCGTAATACCTAACCTTTCAACGAAAAGAGGAACAACGATGACTGCATCGAAACGGGTGGTACATGTCATTTCGCATACCCATTGGGATCGAGAATGGTATATGCCTTACGAAGCCCATCATGTCAAACTGATTGAGACAATGGACACGCTGCTGGAAACGTTCGAGGCCGATCCTGATTTTCGCAGCTTTTACCTCGATGGTCAAACGATAATTTTAGATGATTATCTACAGGTGTACCCAGAGAAGCAGAGCCAAATCCAAAAGCTGTGTGATGAAGGCAAGCTCTCTTTGGGTCCTTGGTATATTTTGCAGGATGAGTTTCTAACCAGCAGCGAAGCAAACGTAAGAAACTTGCAAATCGGACATCGGGATGCCAAAAAATACGGACCGATTTCGAAGCTTGGTTATTTCCCAGATTCGTTTGGCAATATGGGTCAAGCTGCTCAGCTTTTAAGACAAGCAGGCATCGATACCGCTGTGTTCGGAAGAGGTGTAAAAGCAACTGGCTTCAACAATCGGGTGGAAGATTCCTCCGGCCTTGAATCCCCTTATTCCGAGCTCATCTGGCAGGCACCCGACGGTTCAAGCGTATTAGGCATCCTATTTGCCAATTGGTATAACAACGGCATGGAGATTCCAGTTGATCCCCTTAAAGCAAAGCCTTACTGGGAGCATCGCCTTGCGCGAGCGGAACAATATGCTTCAACCTCGCAGCTGCTGCTTATGAACGGATGCGATCATCAGCCCATTCAGACCAATCTCTCCGAAGCGCTCCGCGTAGCGAGAGAGCTGTTTCCTGCGTACGAGTTCATCCACTCCAACTTTGACGATTATGTAAAGGCGGTTCAAACGCAGCAGCCTCCGAACTTGAGCCTAACGCGCGGAGAGCTGCGCGGCCAGCAAACGGACGGCTGGTATTCGTTAGTGAATACAGCGTCTGCTCGTGTTTACATCAAACAGCTTAATCAACGAAATCAGACGCTGCTGGAGAAAGTGGCCGAGCCGATCTCTGCCATCGCCCATCAGCTCGGCAAGCCTTATCCGCATGGTCTCTTCCAATATGCTTGGAAGACACTGATGCAAAATCATCCGCACGACAGCATTTGCGGCTGCAGTGTCGATGAGGTGTACCAAGAAATGAAAACTCGTTTTGCCAAAAGCATGGAGGTTGGCAAAGCATTAACGACCGAGAGCGTTAAATTTATTAGCGCTAAGGTCAATACAAGTCATTTTGCCAATATCAGTCAGTCAGCTACTCCCTTCATCGTCTTTAACTCAAGCGGCTATGAAGGCTCGTCAGTCCACCAATTCGAGATTGAATGGTCGCACCGTTTCTTCGATCAAAGCGAAGATCCTGTTGCCATTGCTAAGCAGGTTCATGATCGGACGCACGCCGAAGGGTACTTGGTGAACGGCAGCGGTGAACGCATCGACTTTACTGCTCATGATTTAGGCGTTCGCTTCGGCTATGAATTGCCAAATGATAAATTCCGGCAGCCCTATATGGCTCGCGCACTGCGTCTGACCTTCGAGACCGGCATATTGCCTTCGATGGGTTATGAATCTTTTGCTTGGATACCATGTCAAAATGAGATTAAAACTTCCAGCGAGAATCGCCATTCATTAGTGACTAGTGAACGAACATTGGAAAATGCTCGTCTTACATTGACGATAGGGGAAGACGGAAGTTTTACGGTTTATGATAAGAAAAGCCAGCAGCTGTTTTCGGATCTTGGCCATTACGAGAATGTGGGCGATATCGGCAATGAATATATTTTCAAGCAGCCAGTCGGCGACTTGCCCATCACGACTAAGGGAAGCAAAGCCGAAATTCGAGTAGTTGAAGACTCGCCTTACCGGGCATCCATTGAAATCACTCATCGCCTTGCTATCCCTGCGCGGGCAGATGATCTTCTGGCTGAAGAAATCCGCACAATGGTTGAATTCCGGCAGCGGAAGGCTGGCAGATCGACTTCCCTTGTACCGCTAGAAATTGTGACACTAGTTAGCCTAGAACGTGAGGGCAAAGGTGTTCAAGTCCATGCGCGCATTGAAAATCAATCGCAAGATCACAGGCTGCGCGTGCTTCTACCTTCGGATGTTGCTGCATCCACACATTTTGCAGATTCAATCTTCGAGGTCGCTGAGCGTCAAAACGTTCCTGCAAAGGAATGGCAAAATCCGAGCAATGCTCAGCATATGCAGACGTTCATTGACGTGCACGGCGAGCAAAGAGGCTTGACGATTGCAGGCAAAGGCTTAAATGAATATGAAGTGCTTCAAGATGGCAGAAATACGATCGCTGTAACCCTTCTGCGCTCCGTCGGAGAGCTTGGCGATTGGGGTGTATTTCATACGCCTGAAGCGCAGTGCTTAGGTACAAATGAAGCCGAATGGATGATCATTCCTTACGGCAGCGCTGAAGAACGTTTTGCCGCATATCGCGAAGCCTATCGTTTTCCTATACCCGTTACGGCAATCGCAGCTGGTTTGCATGATGGCGAGCTTGCTCCCGCTTGTGATTTCCTCAAATGGAATGGTGACCAGCTCGCTTTCTCCAGCCTGAAGATCAATGAAGAACGTGGCGACAGCATGGCAAGGTGGTACAATTTAGCAGAATCCACGACCAGCTTAGCTATTCATCCAAG
Source organism: Paenibacillus sp. 01T424 (assembly GCF_056398745.1). Lineage (NCBI taxonomy): Bacteria > Bacillati > Bacillota > Bacilli > Caryophanales > Paenibacillaceae > Paenibacillus > Paenibacillus sp. 01T424. Next base: position 288,740 of record NZ_JBFTPZ010000002.1, read on the forward strand.
CGCTGCTTCTGCGTCCTATGTAAGTGACATTATGGAGAACGATAGCGCTAATAAGATCAAAAACAGCGTTCAGGTCGAAGGCTTCAAAATCGTAACGATTGGTTTAGCCGCAGCTTCAAAATAACCAAATCAAAAAATTAAAAGATAAAATGCAAAGAGGCAGTCTCCCAAGGTTATGCCATTTTCACCTAGGAGTCTGCCTCTTCATGCTTCTTGCGGAGTGCAATTTTTCATATCATTAGTGTGGCACAGCTGGCTCTTCATCCGCAATGCCTCTTTGTCGTCTATATTCCTTCGGCGTGCAGCCAACCTGCTTTTTGAACAGCTTCGAGAAATGTACCGGATCCTTATACCCCACCTGAAATGAGATTTGATACACTTTGTATTTGATGTCGCCTAACATTTCCTTCGCCTTCTCAATCCGTATTTCTGTCAAATATTCCAAAAAGGTTTTCCGTTTCTCCTTCTTAAAAAGCTTGCTCAGCCATACCGGCGTCACATGAACGGCCATTGCAACACTCTGAAGAGTTAAGCTTTCAGCATAATCCCTCTGCAATATTTTCTCCGCTTCATAAACGATCTGGCTCGGCGTATTGGACAGCTTGCGGAAATCTGCTGCGATTGCAAGAAGGAACAGCTCTGTTTGCACACGCAGCGACTGCAATGTATCGTATTGCTCTAATAGCTCCCACACCGCGATCGGATTGCTGCCCAAATTTTTGCTTGGAACACCTGCCGCCGCTGCTCTGCGAAACACCTCGAACAGCCATTCAAATATTTTTTGCTGAATGTCACGCAATTGATTGAGACGCCAGGCTTGTACCATCTCCACAAATCGATCCATCGCTGCTGTAATTTCCTCATCCGTGCCATACTTCACGAGATCGAGCACCTCTTCAGGCTCGCTAAGCGACAAGTCACTCCCATCACCCTCATAAAATAAACCCTGCTCCGTAAATAATCGATTGCCTCCGTATACAGCCTTTTGCTCCAATACGTTTATCGCTTCCGCATACATTTCATGAAGATTTTCAAATGTGCAAGGTGTTGTTCGCATGCCAGCGCTTGCTTTCACCTTAACAAAATCGTTGATTCGCTGTAAGCAAAGCTGCGCCATGCCCCGGCTCAGCTCCGCATGCTCTGGCCGCGAGCAGCTGAAAATGACAATCCATCGATTGCTGCTGTCCATGCAAAGTGCAAAGGGATGAGGATAATCTTCCTCCAGCGTTTGATTGACCACATTGCCGATTCCGAACAATATTAAATCCTTTTCTTTCGTATGGCGATTCTCGATTGCTTTCAGATCATCAGCTTCCACAACAACAAGCGTCATATGCTGATTCGCTATCCACTGCAAATTCAATGTCTGCAAGCGATGTCTTCTCCGTGCTTCACGGTAAGGATCATAGTCCTGCTCAATCATTTCTCTGAGCAGCTCCTCGCGCATTTTTGGAATCGCGAACCTCACTTGATTAATAAGCTGCTGCTCGTTATGCTGGTCCATTCTCTTTCTGTGGATATGATCCATCGTTTTTCTAACGATTTGGGTCAGCTCGTCCAAATTGATCGGCTTAAGGATATAGTCCATAACGCCGATTTGTATCGCCTGCTTCACCAGCTCAAAATCATCATACCCGCTTACAACAATCGCTTCCGGTTTATAATTTTCAACGGTAGTCAACGAACGAAGAAATTCCAGCCCCGACATCCGATTCATTTTAATATCTGTGACGATAAGATCCGGTCTCATATCTAGTGCAAGCATTAATGCCGTATCTCCATCATCAGCCACCAGTACCTCATCAATTCCGAATGTTTCCCATGGAAAGCGGTTACGTAAACCTTCGCGGATTTCGAATTCATCGTCCACTATTAAAGCACGCAGCATCCTCTCACCTTCCCCTTCATGCATTTTCAAAGATGTTCAATACGGAATCATTACCTATCTACATACTACCTGACTGTATTTCGGATTACACGGGGGTAATTGCAAACTTTATGGTGTAGTATTAAATAAACGAATGTACCTGCGTACGATCGTCCAAAGACAAGCTCACTTAAAAATAAAAGCAGCTGTCCCAATAGGTCTCAAAAACCTGCTGGAAACAGCTACTTCTCGTGTTATAACAAGTTCAAAATCGGCTCGTATACTCCGTACAGCAGAATATAAAATGCCGCTCCGAGCGCTGAGCCTATATAAGCTCCGTTCAAACGAATACGCTGCAGATCCGTCTCGACCTTGCTCTCGATGAAATGCACCAGCTTTTGCTCTGTGAAGCTATCAAGCGTCTTGCGTACGATGATTCCGATAATTGCATGTTCGGTTTCAATCATCTTCTGCACGAATTTCTGCACGTATTGCTCCAGCCATCCCTTCGTTTCCTCGTTCGCTTTGAACCACTCCCAGTATGACATAATGAACTGATTAATCAGCTCCTTAATATCGGATGGATTGACGGAATGTTTCTGCGGCAAGGCTAGCTGCAGCTTCGGTTCGCTGATCAGCAGCTGTCTAAAGTTGCCGAGCAAAGCTTCAATAGAAGGAAGCAACGAGATCTTCTCAATCACTTCATCTCTCCATTCATCAACAGCAGCCGAAACATCCTCGCGGTGCTGCAAATTGTCGGCAAGCTGCAGCACCATTTCCTCCAGTAAAACACGAAGCTCATGCTCTGGATTTCGCAAATCATTAATGAGCAGCTGCAAATCGTCATACAGCACATTTGTAGCATCGTCGAGATTCAACGCATTCGTTGATTCCGCAATCTCCACTGCCATTTTTTTGAGCCACTTGGAGAAGATACTGCCTTGATTTACAAACTTCTCCTTCTCCTTGCCAAGCAGCTCACGAATGACAACCTTGGTTTGATCTTCCGCTGCGCGTGCCGCTGCAAACTCAACGATCTGGCTAACCCAGCTTTGGAAATTGCCTTTAGCCATCACCCATTTGAGCGCCTTGCCCGCGTAAGGCGACAAGCTGATCTTGCCTAAGCTTTTCCGTGCTTTCTCATCCAAAATGACGGAAAGACCTTTAATGTCCAGCTTGGCAAGTAGACCAGCCACCAGCGTCCAGCCTTGTTCAGCGAGCATGCCGTTTGGTCGGCGATCGATCCATGATATGCCGATCTCTACAAGCGATATTTGCTTTACCTTTTCCTTTAACAAATCTTTGCTGAGCAGCTGCTGCTCGACCATATTCGCGACGCCTTCAATCAGCTTATCGCGATTTCTAGGAATAATCGCTGTATGCGGAATCCACTTCCACCCAAATGGGTGGCGGAACAATACCGTTACAGCAAATAAATCAGCTAATGCGCCAACGAGCCCCGCTTCGGTCGTGTAGAGCAGCATCCGTGCCCACCACTGGTCTGGGAAGACATATAAACAGCAAGCCGCAATGACGAACAAGGCGGCAAGCAATATTAAGCTGCGGTTTGCTTTTTTTCTCATAGCCATTTATGCTCGCCCTCCAATCCAAAACGTCGCTAGATGCAGGACTACGCCGATAAGCGCTCCAATACCGATTCCGTTAATCCGAATGTACTGCAAGTCGCGTCCCGCTTTCTCTTTAACCAGCTCAATAAGCTCTTCTTCTGAGAAGCTGTTCAGCTTGTCAGTTACCATTTTGCCGATAAAAGAATGCTTTTGCTCCACCCATTTCAGCAGCGTCGTCTTCACGTATTGATCCAGTCGAGTAAGCAGCTCTGTATTTCCCACTACATAAGCTATTCCTTCTTCCACTTTATCCTTGATCCAAGGATAGCGCACCTGCTCGCCTTCCGCATTGGAAGCCGCAGCGAGTCGAATGGACTCCAGTCCCCGCTGGATGAACGCATCGAGCTTAAGCTCATCCTTAACAGATGCCAGAAGCGTTGTTTTCCCCGCTTCTATTCGGCTGCGCAATTGTTCATCCGTACGCAGTCTTGCAACAAATTGCGCAATAAAAGCTTTGATTTCCTTGCGCTGTGGGTGGTCTTCAGCATGAAATTTCTGTAGAAAAGATACCAGCCACTCCTGCAATCGTCCGCTAATATTTGCCGCTTCCAGCCCTGCGGAGAAATCAATCAGCTTCCTTCTAAACTTATCGCCTTCGTAGGAACGGATGGCTGAATCGACGATTTGGCCTACAACAGCGCCAAATGGTGCCGATTTCACAATTTTGATAAGCTCCGGAATGATAAACTCGATAATCCGATCATCGTAACCATTTTTGATAGTCCAATCGCCAGCATCGGCAGCAATGTCTGCGACAGGAATCGAATCGGCATGCTCGAGAAGGAAGGTTTGAACGGTTTTGGCCAGTTCCTGCAAATCAATGGTCGTAATTACATCATCCGCCAGCTGCTGCAAAATGTCATTCACACCCTGTTCGCCGCCGTGCTGCTTCAAATATGTGACTAAAACGTCTGCAATATTGTATTCGTCAAGCCTCTCCCTAATATTCGGGATGGTTAACAATTCATTTTGAACCATTTGGACAAGCTCGCCAATCAAGCGCTCACGATTCCGAGAAATGATGTTGGTTCCCATCCAGACCGGCCACTTTATTTGCAAAGGATTTCCAAACAATGCGCTAACCGCAAAGGAATCCGCCAGTCCGCCGATCGTTGCAGCGCTAAATAAGGAAAATAACAGGCCTCCAATAAATGTTTCATGAAAGGGAAAAGCCGCCAATATTCCGATCGCTGAGAAAAGAAGCGCTAAATCCGCTTTTTTCTTAATACTGAATTTGTTCATACACAAGCTCCATTCCTGATGATCGTTCCACATTAATTATCCCATATGTATGGGGTGTGAAACAATGGAGTTTCTATAATCTGAGAATTGATCTTTATAAGGATTAAGCCCTGCTGCTTTTAGGGCTTTTTTTGGGCTTCCGCGGCACTAATGAATCGCTCTTAGAAACTTGCCAAATGCCTAAGCAAACAAACGCTCCCCCTACGAGATGAGACCACGAGAAAGGTTCGTTTAAAATGCCGTAGGATAGAAGCACAGTGCTAAGCGGAATGCAGCTTGTGTAGACAGCGGCTGTTCCCGCACTCACTTTGGAAACACCGCGAAACCATAATATATAAGCCAAGGCGGTAACGAAAATACCGTAATAAAACAACATGCCGATATCGCCAACAGTTAGACTGCTGAAATCGTATTGTTTAGCCTCAACAAGCGCTATTGGCAAAAACATGATGAATGAAAACAAGGTGACATAGGTTGTCCCAAGCAGTGAAGAGACATTGCTTGCGGTCATTTTGCGCAGGATCGTAAGCATCGATTCCCCAACAACTGCGCCTAAAATGAGTAAAAGTCCAATATACGAAGCTTGTGACGGAGGTGCAGAGGAAGGAATCAGCCATCCTGGCACCTGAATGCTAACAACACCCAGTATGGAGCAAATGATGCCTATTTTAATCGGATTCGTTAATTTTTCTTTTAAAATCATATACGAAAGGAAAGCAACGACCGCCGGCGTTAAGCTCGTCACAATACCCGCTTCCGTTGCGAGCGCGGTCCGCAGGCCATACAGCATGAATACGCGGAATAAAAACATCCCGAGAAACGCTTGCAGCAGTAAAAATAAAAAATCCTTTCTCCCGACTCGGAGCGAGGATTTGCCGCTTAGCATCAAAATCGGAATTAACAACAATAAAGCAATGACTAGGCTAATCGCCTGTGACAAAAAAACCGGCATCTGCATCGTCGTTATTTTGCCGGCTACTATGGAGCTTCCGATGAGAATAGCGGCAATGGTCAGCTCAAAATACGCAATAATACGAGAATGATTCACATTCAGCAACCCCTCTACTTTTGTTTCATGTATACTGTAGCAAAGGGTCGTTAACTGGTTGTAGTGCCATTAAACAGGCATTTTCATAGTACCACTTCAAAAGGAGTTTGGATATTTTGTGGCTGTCCATTGATAGACAAGCGAATTTGCCTATGTTTCGCCAGATTTTCAACTCACTCCAAGCTGCTATTCTCTCGGGTGAGCTGCCTGCTGGCTACAAGCTTCCATCTACTAGAGAGCTTGCCTCGCAGCTTCATGTCTCGCGCAACGTGATTTTGGAAGCCTATGAGCTTTTATTAGCTGAAGGATACATAACAGGCCGCTCTGGTGCAGGAACTTATGTAGCTCAAGGAGCCTGCTTGCTTGGCTTTACGAAGGCGTCACCGTTACCATTACCCGCTTCATTAGCAGAATCGACGAACACATCAGAGCTCGATTTCATCTCGTTTCGTACGGGCCTGCCCGCACTGAATCTTTTTCCGATGAAAAAATGGGGCTCTATTTTGCAAAGTGTATGCATGGATTCCTCTATTGCTGAATTAGGTTATGGCGATCCGTCCGGTGATTTAGAATTGCGTCGTCTGCTATCCAAACAGCTGTGGATTTCAAGAGGAGTTGTCAGCAATCCCGAACAAATTATAATTACAAACGGTGCGGTACAGGCGCTTCAGCTGATCGTTAAGCTGCTGCTGAGAGACGGGGAAGATGTTTTAGTCGAAGATCCGTCCAATGTAGATTTAAAGACGATATTAACTTCTACAGGAGCCGAGCTACATGGCGTTCCCGTTGACGATTCCGGCCTTTTAACCCACAAGCTTCCCGTAAACCTTCGGCCAAAATGCATCTATGTCACACCCTCTCATCAATTCCCGCTTGGCGGCATTTTACCGATACAAAGGCGGATTGAATTAGTTGAATACGCCCGCCAAAGCGGCAGCTATATCCTCGAAGATGATTATGACAGCGAATTCCGGTATGACGGCGCTCCTATCCATTCACTCCAAAGCTTATGTCCTAAACAGGTTGTCTATATTGGAACCTTCAGCAAAGTCATGTTCCCTTCGCTGCGAATCGGCTATATGATAGTCCCTGAACCGCTAGTGGAGCCCTGCCGTCAGCTTAAGCGGCTGTCTGACTATCAAACGCCTATGATTGAGCAGCTTGCTTTGATTCGTTTCATGAACAGCGGATCGCTTAATGCTCATATTTTAAAAATGAAAAAGTTGTACAAAAAGAGACGCCAGCTCCTGCTTGATGCTTTACATGAGCAAATTACCCTGCCTTACCAGATATGTGGACGAGCGGCTGGTTTGCATCTGGTCGCTCAGTTTGAAGCGCAGCTGCCGGAGGATTTAATGAACCGGCTGGAAGCAGCGTCTGTATTTGCGGCCTTGCTGCCGAATAACCGGATGCTGCTTGGATACGGGCATTTGGATGATCAGCAAATTTATGAGGGCGTCCGTCGCATTGGCAAAGCCCTCAAGAATTGAATGTCTCCAGCCGAGAAAAGCCGGCAAACCAAAGAAACCAGCTGCACCCGATTATCAGGTACAGCTGGTTTCTTTGGGCTAACCCTCTACTTCGGAGAAAGCACGTATTCGCTTCCGGCGCTCACCGTCCATGATACAAGCCCATCCTTGCTGAATACGTCTTTCACCTCATGGCCATCTTTCCTTACGATGAGCGGAATGCTGCTTTGCACGACACAGCTATTAGCTGCGGTAGCACGTATGCGAGCCTCAACAAGCAAGCCATTTGACCAGCGGATGTCCACCTCGAAGCCGCCTCTTGCACGGAGACCTGTCACTTCTCCATGAGGCCATGCTTCCGGCAAAGCAGGCAACACATGCAGGCTGCCCGCATGGCATTGAAGCAGCATTTCCGTTATGCCTGCAGCGCCTCCGAAGTTGCCATCGATTTGGAACGGAGGATGATTATCAAACAGATTTGGCAGCGTGGAATGACCTAGCAGATCTTGCACATTCGCATACGCCTTCTCCCCATCCTCAAGCCTTGCCCAGAAATTAATAATCCAAGCTCTGCTCCAGCCTGTATGGCCGCCGCCGCTTTCAAGCCTTCGATCTAACGTGACTCTTGCAGCAACTGCCCATTCAGGTGTCCCTCTAACCGTAAAGCGCTTGCCTGGATGCAGTGCGAACAAATGCGAGATATGACGATGTCCCGGCTCCGCTTCCTCGTAATCCTCCATCCATTCTTGAATTTGCCCGTGCTTGCCAATTGCGGGCTCCGGCAAACGGGCTCTCATATTGTGCCAAAGTTCCTGCTCCGATGAGTCGATGTCAAGCTTCTTTGCCGCTTCTGCGCAAGCCGTAAACAATTCATATAAAATTTGACTATCCATCGATGCACCAATGCATAACGTACCGGATTGTCCATTTGGCAATAAATAGGTATTCTCAGGAGATACGGAAGGATTCAATACGAGCAGGCCATCCTCTGTTTCCGTCAAGAAATCCACAAAAAATTGTGCCGACTCCTTCAAGGTTGGATATATTTGCTCAAGAAAAGCATCATTAAGGCCATACTCATAATGCTCCCACATATGTAGGCAAAGCCAAGCCGCACCAAGCGTCCAATACGAGGCTGGCAAATAAATGTCCTGTGGAGCGGTATCGCCCCAAATATCGGTATTATGATGAGCGACAAAACCTCCACAATCGTACATTGCTCTTGCGGTTATTCTGCCAGGTTCACGCATCCGCTCGATGAGATCAAATAATGGCTCATGGCATTCTGCTAGATTGCCCGCTTCTGCCGGCCAATAATTCATTTGCGTATTAATATTAATCGTATATTTGCTGTCCCATGGCGGCAGCATCTTCTCATTCCAGATGCCTTGCAAATTGGCAGGAAGCGAGCCCGGACGACTGCTTGAAATGAGCAAATAGCGGCCAAACTGATAATATAAGGCCATTAATCCTGCATCGGCGCTGCCTTCTTGAACTAGCTTTAAGCGCTCATTTGTAGGTACATCGGCAGCATTCGAATGAGCAGCATCCGTTAAGCGAAGCTGTACCCGCTTTGACAATGAAGTGAAATCTTGAATATGGCGCGATTTCAACTCATCATAGCTTATTAAGCCAGCACGGACTCCTGCATGGACAGCGTATGACTCCGGGTCAGCATGACGGAAAGAAGTTGCTGCGGTTAATAGAAGCGTTACGCTATTGGCGCCTTCCACGATGAGATGCTCGCCAATAATTGATACTGAACCGCCATCCGCAACCGCGCGCAAAGAAGTTCGGAAATCAGATCCGCCTGAACCGCCGCACATGCCACGCATCACAATCGTATTCTCGTCTGCTTTCACCAGCTCGTCATAGTAGCGATTGCTGCCGCGCAGTAATCGAGCTTTAAAGCTGATGCTACCCGGTTTGTCTGCTGAGAATCTTGTAACTAGCGCTTCATCTGGGAAACTAGCAAATGTCTCACGATCAAAACGCACATCTCCTTTAGTAAAAGTTACACTTGCAATACCGTTGGTGATATCGAGAGCTCGGACATATTCTCGTACTTCTTCTTTCGAATCATATCTTAAGTTTAGCTCTAAATCTCCAAGCGGCATATAGTGCCTCTGCGTCTCGGGAACGCCCGATAAAGCCATCGCAGATAAATCATGCGCTTCATGCAGTCTTCCCTCTCGCAGCAGCTCACGAATTTTCGGCAAATGCGGCAGTGCATCTGGATTGTTGCGATCACGCGGTCCGCCATACCATACGCTGTCTTCGTTCAGAGCAATCCGCTCACGGCTTATGCCACCAAATACCATGCCTCCGAGCTTCCCATTGCCAACAGGCAGCGCTTCCTCCCAATTGGAGGCAGGCTCCTTATACCATAAGCGCGTTTCTTCAACCAGCGTCATCTTCCAATCCCCTTTTCATTCATTCATCTTTTATTTAAGAGAACAATCCATTACTATATTAATAATTCTACAAAAAACATTGGATGGCGGTGCCGCAGGTGGATAGAACAAGTGAACAACATGCGTTATCTGAGCTGCTGCAGTCGCTGCAGCTAAAATTGCTTATGGCGCATAAAACGCAAGTCTCTCTAAATTGGGGAGAAACCGACTCTGTTCCTGAATACAATAAGCTTTATTTTATTTGCGAGGGGGAAGGCTGGATTCGCATCGGCAACGACGACTATTATCCTAAACCCGGCCAGCTGTTTCTCACTCCTGCGCATACAAAGATATCGTTCTCCTCTTTAAATCATCGCCCATACTTAAAGTATTGGTGCCATTTCAATATCATGGCAGGTCCACTTGATCTTTTTCAGTGGATTGGAGTTCCTCTCTGCATCAATATTAAAAATACGAGCAGCATGACGCGCTTGTTCCATGATCTCATCGAATGGCATAAACAAGATTCAATCGTTGCTAGGCTCCGCGAAAAAGCTGTATTGCTAGAAATCATAAGCTGTTTTCTCGAATCCGTTCCGATTCGCGTACTGCAGCACCGAACCGAGGAGATGAACCGTTTGAACGTCATACAGCAATATGTAGACAGTCGTCTTCATACGAGCATCAGCGTCGATCAAATGGCCGAATCTGTTCATCTTCATCCCAACTATTTCAGTTCCTATTTCAAAAAACATTTCGGAATGCCTCCGCTTAAATACGTCAGCCGCAAACGAATAGATCGCGCCAAACAGCTCTTAACGACAACTTCTCGCAGTATTAAGGAGGTTGCCGATCAATCTGGTTTTAAAGAAACGAATCATTTCACGAAATTTTTCCGTAAAGAAACAAATCTAACCCCAACCGATTATCGAACAGCCTATTCGGAGAAGCGATCGCTTCAAGGCGATAATTCAATTATAAAAGCGCATTCATAATGTGACGATGTAAGAAACTAAGGTATAAGGGTATAATTCTAAGGGTCTGCCTTCTAATGGCAACAAAAAATAGGACAAGCAGCTGTAGCAGCCTGCTTTGTCCTATTTTTTTGCTGCTTAATGATGATAAGAAGAGATCATTGTCCAATCGGCATCCGTTAATTGATTGATTTGCCATACCGCAACACCGCGCAAGCCAAATGCTTTCGCTAAACGTAGTTTGGCCTCGATGCTCTGCGTGTTCTCATACCAAAGCAGATGCGAGCCTCTATCATCCTTAAACGTAATTTGATTCAAAAAGTACGGCAGTTGCATGACGGATTTCGTATCTGCAGCTGTTAAGCGACTTTCTACAGCCGCGATGGCTGGCGAACGGAAAAACTCTACAGTACCGTCTGCCTTTGTTGTCCATTGGTTAGCCTGCTTAGAAATGCCTAGCTTCAGTTTATCTGCTGGAATATACGAGAGTATATTTCGTACGGAATCACCAACAAGCGTAAGCGGCGCAGACGGCAACCCACTTTCCTCATGCGTAAATTCATAGGCCATCAATATAACTTCATCAGCCAGTTCGCCAATTTGTTTGTAATCATAACCTGCATAATAATAAGAAGGCGGTACAACTACCGTAAGTGATATTTCACTGCTTAGTTGAGCCTTAATTGCGCGAATCAGTTCAACGAAAGGCTGCTTATACTCAGCAGGTACCATGCCTTCAAAATCAATCGCCACTCGCTCAAAACCATATAATGGATTAGCGGCTGCCTCGGCTACAGAACTAGCAAATGCTTTGCGAGCTTCAGCATCGATTATAAAATCACCAAGTTTCTGAAGCGTTGTATTTCCAAAGATCATTAGCGTCTTCGTAGAACCACTCGTTTCTGCCGCTGTTAGAGTCTGCTTCCAATCGCTTGGCGGAGACATAAGAACGGATGCTTTGCCCGCTCCCTGATAGTCAAGCTTAGCCCAGTCAAAGATAACCTCATCTGCGGCAGCGAATCTATCCAGTTTCTTGTAAGGTCCACCTGCTGCAAAAAAAGCTGATACCTCTAGCTGGTGGCTTTCGCTTTGGAAGTCGATCATCCGATCAACAATAGCGGCTGCTTCGCGTCGTGATAACGACTTTTTTGGAAGAAACAAGCCTTTATTATCTCCTTGCATAATGGAATCCGCGTATGTACGCAGCACGTATGGTGCAAGGTTTTTATCCACTTGATTCATATCGGCAAATGCCGCTTTCTCGCTAGCTTCTTGCCAGCCTGTATCTAACCATTGCTGCTTCTCTTCTGCCGTTTTTCCTTGGAGCAGTGCAAAAGCCGTTAAAGCTGCTACTTCCTCACGCTTAATATTTTGGCTCGGATTAAATTTCCCATTTACGATGAGCAAATCCAACCAACCAGCGTCATATGCGGGTTTAATAGAGGCATAAGACCAACGATCCTTGGCTACGTCAGAGAGTCCAGCAGACTTCTCTTTATCTATCACCGGTTTAACGGATTGTACTAGCAACTTTACGAATGCTTCTCTCGTAAGTTCGGCGCTTGGACGAAAGGTTCCATCCTCATATCCAGAAACAACTCCAAGTGCGACTAAACGATAAATAGATTCGGCTGCCCAATCCTTCACAGTTACATCTCGATAAGGCTTTAATTGCGCATCATACGCAAACGCCTGCATGGCGTTTCCCAGCATAAACATCAGCAGGATTCCAATAATAACGGTTGTTTTCCCTTTGAACCTCACTACATCCTCTCCTTTATGAGCATAGCTATCACTCTATCGATTATTCGATAGAATCATATCCTATATTCCATAAAAAGTCTAATAGACCCAACTTTTGGGCGGCGAAATAACACTATCATTAGCCCTTTTTTCTTAAAATAGTTTTTAGTCTAGTTAAAAATGGTTATTAGTCCAACCTTTAAAAATGGTATAAACGTAAACTAAATGATCTAGGGAGGTGTCTTTAGTGAGCTGCTTGAATAGAAAAAAGCGCTGCAAAAACATACGTGTAGTAGTATGCAAATCCAGAAGAAGAAAAAAACGCTGTAATAGAGTTGTTAAAAAGATTGTGAAGGTAACATGTCCTCCTCCTCAAGTGAATGTAACTGCTCCGGCAGGACCAACAGGACCTCAAGGACCCCAAGGTATTCCTGGTTCAGTAGGAGCAACTGGTGCGACTGGCACTAATGGCGCAACTGGTATTACAGGCGCAACTGGTGCGACTGGTACTAATGGGGCACCTGGAGCTGCTGGCGCAACTGGTACGACTGGTACTAATGGGGCACCTGGAGCTGCTGGCGCAACTGGTGCGACTGGTACTAATGGGGCAACTGGAGCTACAGGCGCAACTGGTGGAGCCGGAGGAGTATTAAGCTTCGCCGATTTTTTTGCATTGATGCCGCCTGATAATGCAGCAACAGTTGCTGTCGGTGCAGATGTAAGTTTCCCGCAAAATGGACCTACTAGCGGAACTAACATTACCCGTACTGGTGCTACTACGTTTAACTTAGCTGTAATTGGAACGTATCAGATTTTGTTTCAAGTAAGTGTGACCGAACCGGGGCAGCTCATTTTAACTGTTAATGGCGCCGATCTAGCTTATACAGTGGTTGCCCGAGCAACAGGTACTTCTCAAATTGTAGGAATGGCTCTTGTACAAACGACTGTCATTAATTCAATACTCACCGTGCGAAACCCTGCGGGCAATTCCACGGCACTTACGATCACACCGCTCGCTGGAGGAACAAGATCTGTTTCAGCTCATCTTGTTATTACGCAAATCGCATAAGGAAATAGAATGGATCTCATAGCAACATCCGAAAATATAAAAAGGCGACTTTACATTCACTACGGAATGAAAGCCGCCTTTTTGATTTTAAATTCACTTCACAACATTAATCGCTGTTAATCTGTGACCTCCACTTAAGAGAAGTCCTTTCATCTATAGCAAGGAAGCGAATTGCTTAATGGCTTCCATTCGGCCCTTGGTTTTCCGTTTGAGCGCCGCCTTTGCCTTGATTCTCGGATGGAGCTTTGTTGCTTTGATTATTAGAGTTGCCTCCACCGATACCTTGGTTATTGCCTTGACCTCCGCCAATACCGCCGCCTTTGCCACGGTTTTCTCCTTGGCCTCCGCCAATGCCGCCGCTTTTGCCACGGTTTTCTCCTTGGCCTCCGCCAAACCCGCCGCCTTTGCCACGGTTTTCTCCTTGGCCTCCGCCAAACCCGCCGCCTTTGCCACGGTTTTCTCCTTGGCCTCCGCCAATGCCGCCGCCTTTGCCACGGTTTTCTCCTTGGCCTCCGCCAAATCCGCCGCCTTTGCCTTGGTTCTCACCATAACCTCTGCCAGCTCCGCCGCCTGCACCGCCACCAGCTCCGCCGCCTGCGCCACCACCAGCTCCGCCACCTGCGCCGCCACCAGCTCCGCCGCCTGCACCGCCACCAGCTTCGCCGCCTGCACCGCCACCAGCGCCGCCGCCTGCACCGCCACCAGCTCCGCCGCCTGCGCCACCACCAGCTCCGCCGCCTGCACCGCCACCAGCTCCGCCGCCTGCACCGCCACCAGCTCCGCCGCCTGCGCCGCCACCAGCTCCGCCGCCTGCACCGTTACCAGCTCCGCCGCCTGCTCCGTTACCAGCTCCGCCGCCTGCTCCGTTACCAGCTCCGCCGCCTGCTCCGTTACCAGCGCCTTTACCGTTGCCGAGTCCTTTTGCTTTACCTTTCCATTTTGCTTGCGTTTTTGCCTTCGTTGCTGCTTTCTTCTCCGAATAGGAATAAGAAATCGATTGTAGCGTTTTAGCATCTACGGCTCCTGTTGTAGGCAAGCCATGAGTTTTTTGATAATATTTTACGCCGCGCACTGTAGAAGGCCCATAACGACCGTCAATTTTGCCAGAATAGCTGCCCAGGGATTTCAGCATGCCTTGAATAACATAGACATCTGGACCCTTCGCATTTTTGCCAATCGCTTGACCAGTATGAGGCATACTGAACATCAATGTAATCGCGAGTAATGCTGCGCCTATGTACCTTGCAGCAAACCTCCCAATCTTATTGCGTTGTTCATCCAAACCAATTGCCTTTTTATGCTGCTGCATGCAAAATACACCATCCTTTTGATTCTTGAATTTAACTCCCCCCTTACTATCCCCAAATATTTAATTTCATTCCATATTGAATCAATAAAAAAGCGGATCGCTTATTTGCGCTCCGCTACTCTTCTTCATCTTATTTGAAAATACTTATGCCAAACCACCGAGCTTGCACGAAATTTGTGATGCAGCTGCCTTTACATATTGGATCACATTAGGAATTTCATTCTCGTTAAGCCGATGGATAGGTCCTGCTGCAGATAAACTGGCTACGATTCGCTGCTGAGGATCAAAAATAGGGGCAGCAATTGCAAAAGCATCCGTATCCACCTCACCCAAAGTAAAGCAATAACCCGCTTCCCTAATACGATGCATTTCTTGCAAAAGCAAAGGCTTGCCGGCATCTTCGCCAAAAAGCTTGCACATCTCTTCAATAACTTTGTCATTTTCATTAGCGAGCAGCGTTTTCCCAGAAGCGCCTGAATTAAGCGGCAATATTCTTCCATTTTCAATAGAAAGCCTGATCAAACGTTTACTCGTTACATTTTCGATACAAATGGCTTTGGAACCGGAGCGGACAAAAAGCACCGTCGTTTCATTCGTAAGTGCGGTGAGATCCTCCATAATCGGCCTCGCGATCGTAAGAAGCTCCTTCTCGATTTGCTGCGATAAGCTTCTTGCCAAATCAAAAATACGCAGACCTAGACCAATTTGCCCTCTGCCCTTACGCTCTACGAAACCATTTTTTATAAGTGTTTGAATAAAACGATATGCGGTACTGTCGGGGATGCCTACCTTCTCCGCAATTTCACTAACCGTGAGCGTTGCTCCCGATTCAGCGAGTACGAATAAAATATCGATAGCACGTCCTAATGTTTGAGTTCCATTCATCATTGCACCTCAAAATATTTACAATAGTAGTCAATTATAAGGATCAGTATATCATACCCTTTGTTCTCCGCGTGCTCTGCGCATCGTTGATTTTTCAAATTGCAGCAAAATCGTATTTGTAGATAAAGCTAATAACGATACGAGCAGCGTGCCCCATACCATTTTTGGCACTGAGTTTTGATATAAGCCTTCGAATAAAATACCGCCTAACCCGCCGGCATTAATCCATGCCGCTATGGTTGCGATACCTATTACGGATACCGATGCTATACGAATGCCGCCAATGATGACAGGCAGTGCCAGCGGCAGCTCGATATGGACGAACAGCCTCCACTTGCCATAGCCCATTCCTTTGGCTGCTTCAATAATCGAAGGTTCAATCGATTGAAAGCCTGAAATGACATTTCGCACCAAAATCAGCTGACTATACACAACTAATGCGATAATCGCCGGCTTGCTGCCGAGGCCAACTAGCGGAATTAGCAAAGCGAACATCCCGAGGCTTGGAATCGCATAGATAATGCCTAGCACGGACAAAATAGGAACGGAAATCCGCCGATGCCTCGACAGCCAATACCCTAATGGCAGCGCAATAACAAGTGCGATAAATAACGAAACAAAGGTGAGATAAATATGCTCCAGCAACGAGGTTAATAAATCATCATAATGGCGGGTTAAATAGTCAATCATGCCTCTCACCTGCCGTTCTGCAGCTTCAATTGCTCAAGCGTTATTATTCCAATGATTTCATGCTCGGTATTTTCCACAACCACATAAGGAGCATTTTGCTGCAGCAGAATTTGAAGCGCCGACTTTAGACTGTCACCAGCGGGCATGCGGGGAATATCAGATCCAGCCGGTTCTTCCAGCGCAACCATTTTCTCTTCTGCCCGAATCAGGTGAAGCTGTTGGAACAAATCATCGGCTTGAATCAGTTGCGATACAAAAGCATTATTGGGCTTGGACATGATGGCAAGAGGCGTATCATATTGCTGAATCGTCCCTTCGTTCATCACGATCATATGATCGCCGAGCTTCATCGCCTCTTCCACGTCATGCGTCACAAACAATACGGTTTTGCCAAGCTCACGTTGTATTTGCTTAAAATCATCCTGCAGCTTCGTACGCGTAATAGCGTCAATCGCTCCAAACGGTTCATCCATCAGCAATATAGCTGGATCACCTGCCATCGCTCTAGCAATCCCTACACGCTGCTGCTGCCCACCTGACAGCTGCCGCGGATAAAGCTTCTTATAGCTTGCTGGCAAATGAACAAGATCCATTAAATAATCGATTCTCTCCGCTGTTTTTTGGCGTTCCCAGCCCAGTATATTGGGGACCGTTGCAATATTTTGTTCAATCGACAAATGCGGAAACAACCCTACCTGCTGGATTACATAACCGATGCTTCGGCGAAGCTCTGTCACGGGCAAGCTGCGAATGTCTTTGCCAAATATCGAAATCGTGCCTGCGGTCGGTTCAATAATTCGGTTTACCATTTTTAGCAAGGTCGTTTTGCCGCAGCCTGAAGCACCTAGAATCGTAACAAAGGAGCCTTGCGGAATAATAAGGCTCGTTTCATTAACGGAGGGATTCGCAGACTTTGGAAATGTTTTGGACACCTGCTCAAAAATAATGGCCTCTTTGCTCATTCTATATCAACTCCTGTAGGAAGGGGGCTTCCCCAATATGGAGAAACCCCGCTGCATTTAATTATGAATTATTTTTTCAATAAACCTTGCTCTACCAAAAATGCCTTCGCTACATCCGCGTATTCTTTCTTGTCGATATCCACTTGCGCGTTCAGCTTCTGAACAGTTGTGTTATCCAGCTTTGCAGAAATTTTGTTCAACACTTTAGCAATTTCAGGGTCCTTCTCGCTTAGCTCGCCGCGAAGCACTGGAGCTACGAAGTAAGGAGGCCAAAACTTCTTATCATCCTCAAGCAATACAAGATCCGGATTCGTCAAATCGCCATCAGTCGTGAAGCCAACAGTTACATCCGCTTCACCATCTAGCGTTACGCGGTATTTGATGCCGTAATCAAACAGCTTGATGCTTTTGAAGTTCATTTTACCGTAGAAAGTATTTAGTCCCTTTAATCCGTCTTCGCGCTCTTCAAACTCAGGAACAGCAGCGAGGTTAAGCTCAGGAGCTAATTTCACCAAATCTGATATTTTGTAAAGATTATATTTTTCAGCAATTTTCTTTGTTGTAACAAGACCTTGTGAATCGTTTGCGTTTGTTGGCTCCAGCCAAACCAGGTTGAATTTCTCTTTGTAGCCTTTTGCTACAGTATCATATACGGTTTTGGCATCGGAGTTTGGCGGCAATTCCAATACGTTGATTAAGCCTGTTCCTGTATACTCCGGGTAAAAGTCGATGTCGCCTTTTTTGAGCGCTTCATGGGCAACGAGTGTGCCGCCAAGATTGAGCTTGCGATCTACCTTGTAACCTGCGTCCTCAAGTGCCAGTGCGTACATCTCGCCCAAAATCAATGATTCCGTAAAGTTTTTCGAGCCGACTTTAATCTTTTCTTTGCTTGAACCTCCTTTAGAAGAACAAGCGCTAATAACGAGTACCACACTTATAATCAATAATGCCAAGCTTACCCATTTCTTTTTCATCTGAATTTTCCCCTTTCATTATACACGCTGATATTTGGTTACTGCTCTTTCAATTCCAGCAAATCCGATCTCCGATAAAATAGCTAGCAGCGCTACCGGCAGCGCCCCGACAAGCAGCAATGAGAATTTGTACATGCCAAGACCGTTGATAATAAACGTTCCCAGCCCGCCTCCTCCGATGAATGCGGCCAATGTTGCACTGGCGATCACTTCTACAGCGGCTGTTTTTAGTCCTGACAGCAGCAGCGGAGCAGCTAACGGCAGCTCGATTTTCCGCATAATCATTTTCTCTCCCATACCGAGGCCTGAAGCAGCTTCAATAATCGCTGGCTCAATACCTCTAAAGCCCATGTATGTATTAATGAGAATAGGCGGACAAGCAAGCAGCGTTAATGCAACTAATGCCGGTGCAAAGCCAGTTCCCATGATCGGTAAAATAATGACTAAAACCGCAAGGCTTGGGATGACTCGCAAGGAGTTGAACAGCCCCATAATCGGACCGGTCAGCCACTCTTTCTTGGCACATAATATACCGAGCGGCACACATACGACGAAAGCAATAAGGAGCGCGTAGAAACTTATGCTTAAATGCACCTTGACCGCTTCCAAAAATCTGTCGCTGTTAGCATTCACATATTCATAAGCTTCGAGGAACACATTCACCCGTTTGTCATCCTCCTTCCCCTATGTATTATCACTAATCAATAACTTGTTACCACTATTATTAAACTTTATACCCCATTATGTCAATCGGAATTATTAATTTACATCATTTCCTAGCTGAATAAGGGTTTGCAGCAGTATATTTGCTCCTGCTTCACAGTCCTCACGGCTGCTCCATTCAAGTGGATGATGACTGATACCATCCTTAGAACGTACCAAGATGAGCCCCATTTCCGTTAATTCACTCATGACCACCGCATCATGACCTGCGCCGCAAATCATATACTCCGCAGGCATACCAGCATCCTCACAGCTATCTGCAATCACTTTTGTAATATACTCCGACGTTTGAACAGGCACAGCAGCATCTAATGTCCGGATAGCGTAGCTCAGCCCTCTTGCTGCAGTAAGGCGTGACAACTCGCTTTTTATCGCAACCTCCAGCTTATTGAGCGACTCCAAGGATTCATGCCGCACATCGAGTGTAAATACCGCTTCACCCGGAATTACGTTGATTGCGGCTGGCGCAAGCTTAAACGTCCCTGTTGTTACGACGCCCCCATACTTCACTGCGATTCGTTCCACAGCAAGCACAACTTCTGCTGCGGCAGGCAAAGGGTCCTGTCTTAACTTCATGGGCGTTGTTCCCGCATGGTCCGCTCGTCCATGTATGGTCACTTCGAACCAGCGATGTCCATAAATCGCTGTTGCAATGCCAATCGCTGTATTCAGCTCTTCCAGAACTCGTCCTTGCTCAATATGAAGCTCAACATAGGCATGAATGGATTCTGAGCTGCGACTTGCAAGAGCTGCTTGATCAGGGTTCAAGCCGCCATGCTCCATCGCTTCGCGAAGCGACATGCCGGAAGAATCCGTAAGATCCAGCCACTTTTCATCCCAAGTATTTGCCATCGCACGGCTTCCCAAATAGCCGGCTCCAAAGCGCACGCCCTCTTCGTCCGTAAAGCAAATAACCTCGAAAGGTCTATCATGCCTGATTGACTGCTCCTTGATCGTTCGCAAAACCTCAATACCGCCAAGTACACCAAGCGCTCCATCGAATTGGCCTGCTTGAATGACCGTATCGATATGAGAGCCCGTCACTACAGCTCCTGCCCGCGGCTCCTCCCCCTCCAATCGCCCAATTAGATTGCCCGCTTCATCCTGCCTGACTTCTAGTCCCGCTGCTTTCATTTCACTGATAATAAATTGCCTCGCTATAAATTCCTCATTGCTGAGCGATAGACGTGTTACACCGCCGTTTGGATCTGCGCCGATTAAACCTAAAGCTTGTATTGAATCCCATAACCGTTTACCGTTGACCTGCACATGCTGAGCCTTAGCCATCTTGCCACCCGCTTAAATCCTCCTTATCAAAATAAAGCAATGCGGCGGCTAGAGCCTGCGTTCCCGAAGCAATATCATCCTCATCGGTCCATTCCTCGGGACAATGGCTTCTGCCATCCTTGCTAGGAACAAAGATCATGCCAATTGGTGCAATACGCGCAAGCTGGTTCGCATCATGCCCCGCCCCGCTTGCGAGGTGAATAGCTGGAGCAACAGAAGCACAGGCTGCAAGCACTCCACCCAGCACAGACTTTTTGACAATGACGGAATCTGACTTCGACAGCAGCTCAAGCGACAAACGAAGGCCTCGCCTTGCAGCAATCTGGATCGTCTCCGCTGCAAAAGCGGCGTACACCGCGTCAGCCACCGTRCGATCAAGTGAGCGGATTTCAAGCTCAAACCGAACGAGGCCGGGCACGACATTGGATGCATTCGGCTCATTCGTCACTTTGCCGATCGTGCCTACGGCTACGCTCGCATGATCGTTGCAGTGACGTTCAAATGCTAAACCAATCTCGCAAAAGCCTGCCAGCGCATCGTTCCGAAGCGTCATCGGCGTCGTCCCTGCATGATTTGGCGCACCTTTGAGCGTGACACGATAGCGATGAATACCTACGATACCGAGCACCGCCCCAAGTTGATGGCCTGATTGCTCCAGCACCGGACCTTGCTCGATATGAAGCTCAAGATAGAGCGCTACATCACCCAGCTGCCTTGCCTCACTCATCAGCCGTTCGACATTTCCCCCTTGTTGATTAATCGCATCGCTAAGCTTCAGCCCAGTATCATCGCGAAGCTCCAGCATCGCTTCAGGCAAATTGCCAACCATCCCTCTGCTCCCAATCGTGGAGATGCCAAACTCACTCGGCTCCTCTGCCGTGAAATCGACAATTTGCAGCGGATGCCGAAGCTTCGTTCCTGTTTGTTGAAGCAAACGGGCAATTTCTATGCCGGCTAGCACTCCTATGATTCCATCGAACCGCCCGCCGCCAGTAACGGTATCTGTATGCGAGCCAATCATGATAGGCGCTAAATTCGGATCGCTGCCAGGCAAGCTGCCTATCAAATTTGAAACTGCATCCAGCGAAACAGACAGGCCCGCTTCCTCCATTTTCTCGGTCAGCCAGCGCCTGCCGTCAGCATATTGCTTCGTAAATGGACGACGCGTCCAGCCGGGTTTAGTTGGATCAACAAACATTGATAGATGTTCAATATCAGACATCATTCGAGATACACTTGGCACCAGTCTATCCATTTTGCTACCCATCCCATTCATTCCTCTCTCGCAAAATGATTAAGCAAGATGCTCTGCTCTAATAAATTCGCCATGACCCGCCTTGCCGGTAACCGCTCCCGCTTCATACACAAGCGTTCCCCTTACGAGCGTGTGCGTCACTTTTCCTTGCATACTCATGCCGTTATAAGCACTCCAGCCAGCACTCGATTGAAGCTCACGCTCATCTAGCGTCCAAGCTGCAGCAGGATCGATAATCGCGATATCGGCATCGTAACCTTCAGTTAATCTGCCTTTGCGATGACCAAGCCCAAATACGTCAGCAGGCCTTTGACTGATCAGCCTGACCATGTCGGTAAGCGCTAATTTTCCTTTCGCCATTCCCTCGCTGTAAATAATCGGAAGCAAATGCTCTACTCCGGGAGCACCTGAAGCATTATTAAAAATATCCGCGTCTGATTTACGCCCAATTAGCCACGGAGCATGATCGGAAGTAATCATATCGATCGATCCGGTTTTCAATAAGTCCCATAAATCCTCTTTATCTTTCTTCGTGCGAAGCGGTGGATTGATTTTACCTTTCGCCTGCAAACGCGGCATATCTTCTTCACTTAGCGTCAAATAGTGGGTACAGGTTTCCGCAGTGACTCTCGCTCCGATTGAACGGAAATAGTCCACCAGCTGAAAAATACGCGGATACGTACAATGATATAAATGCAGTTTGAC
The DNA here is from genome assembly GCF_056398745.1 of Paenibacillus sp. 01T424. NCBI lineage: Bacteria > Bacillati > Bacillota > Bacilli > Caryophanales > Paenibacillaceae > Paenibacillus > Paenibacillus sp. 01T424. The sequence continues at coordinate 310,963 of NZ_JBFTPZ010000002.1, forward strand.
TCCTGTCTCATAAGCAAGCTCCATAGCGGTCAGCGCTGCTGCTGATTCACTTACTTTCGGCCTGCTCCAGCCATGCGAACGTGGATCTGCGCCTTGGGAGCGATATTTATCAATATATCTGCGGACGATCTCATCGTTTTCCGCATGCACGCCAACCGGACAACCTGTTTCAGCAATAACCGCAAACGAATCAAGCAATTGTCCGTCATCTATTCGCGGAAAGCGGAAGGAATCCGTATTAAACATCGATACTTTAAAGCCGCATGCACCGGCCTCGGCAAGCTGGCGGATATGGTCATAACCGTCTTGCTTATGAATCGTAACAAGCATCGCCATATCAACTATGGATTGCTGTTCTAGCTGTTGTTTTTTTTCCTCAAAAGCAGGAAGCGTACAGATCATCCCCGTCGCATCATAAGGCATTTCAATAATCGTCGTTACGCCTCCGGCAGCTGCAGCTGCACTCGCTGTGTAAAACCCTTCGTCAAGCGAGCTGTAACAATGGACATGAGCGTCGACTGCACCAGGCAGCACATAGCTGCCTTCGGCATTAATCTTTTCTGTTGCGGCAGCCATGTCCGTGTCGTCTCTATCACCAATACGAACAATTTTACCGTCCTTGATTCCAACTGCGGAATGGTATGCGACGCCCCCTGGAAGTACGAGATTTCCATAAATGACGAGATCATAGCTGTTATTCACCATTTGCTCCTCCTTCCAATTGAATGCCGCTGCGAATAAGCTCATACATAGCAGAAATATCTGGGGTTAGCGGACGATCTTCCGTCAACATAGGCACTGCACTGCGAATTTGCGAATAAACAGCGGCCGAGCCTCTGCCTAATTCAGATTGTATACCGCGTAAATCAATGGCTTGGGCTGCATGCAGCGCTTCCATCCCTATAATGTAGGTTAAGCGATCTATGATATCTTCGAGCTTACGAATGACGAGCGGTGTATTGTTTGCATGATCCTCCATGTCGCCTGCCAGCGATAAATAATCAGCAGATACCGGATTAGAGAGCAAGCGGATTTCCGCATCAAGGGAGGTGTATGTTTTTTGAAGCGTTCCGAATGCGATAGACTCAGGATTTGGGGCTAGAAACCTCTCCAGACCCGTAAAGGATGGCGTTCCGAGCTTAAGTGATCTGTAGCAGCTTATTTTGGATACATGACTTAGCGCTATCGCTACCATCTCAAACGCCACGGTCCATGAGGTTACGTCAAAGTTTGAGGAGGGCACTACTCTTCTTTCATCTATTAATACACAAGGATTATCATCAGATCCGTTTAATTGAATGAGCAGCAGCCTTGTCGCATAAGCAAGCGCATCACGAGCTGCGCCATGTACATGGCAAGCACTGCGAAAGCTGAGCGGATCTTGAATTTTATCGTTTTCACTTGACTGCTGCAGCGTTCCGCCTTGCAAATAACTTCTCACATTTGCCGCGCTTGCTGCAGCTCCCTCGAATGGCCTAACCTCAAATAACGCCGGATCAAGCGGATTCATGCATCCCCGAAGCGCTTCAAGCGACAATGCAAAAATAGCATCTGCCGTACCGAGCAGCTTTAAAGCCGCTGCTGCTGCCAGTGCACCAGTGCCCGCGGACAGCGCATTGGAGCTTACAATTGCCAGTGCATCCTTTGGCCCCAGCTTCACAGGAGTAATCCCCGCAGCTTGAAAAGCCGTTTCCGCGCTCATCATCTGGCCTTTGTAATTCACATTTCCTTCTCCCATCATCGTTAAGCCGATATGAGACAAAACCGAGATGTCGCCTGCGCCAACAGATCCTCGAAGCGGAATGATCGGATGGATAGCTGCGTTAAGCAAATCCTGATACATGAGTACGACCGCAGGCTGCACACCTGTACAACCAATAAGCAATGAATTCAGCCTGGCAACGAGCACGGCCCGCACCTGCTGCTCAGAAGCAGCAGGCGCAATAGCCGCCGAATGGGAATAAATAAGATTGCGGTTAAACTGTTCATACATCTCCGTTGTAATGGTTCGATCTTTATTAAGACCTACGCCGCGGTTTAGCCCATAGATCGGAATGCCTTCGGCGGCAAGCTCATGAATGAGAACATGAGCCTCCTCTACTCGCTTTAATGCATGCTGCGAGCACTCCACGCGATAACCTTCCAATGCAATTTGCTCAAGCTCGCGAATCGTGAGCGCATTGCCATCAAGCGTAACCACCCGTTCGGACGACTGTGTATCCTCCAGACCGATACCATCTATAACTTCATTCATAACAGGCACCTTCTTAGTAGATATCGATAAATTAGAATGATCGTGCTAGACGATACCCTTCAAGCCATACTCAGCAAGCGGTATGCCAAGCGCTTTTTCCACTTCTGGATATACGGTAGGATCTTTCACGCTGGAGCTTAAAGGCACATATTGCTTGTCGATTGCAAACAATGCGATCTCCATGCCTTCCTTCACGCCGCCTACACTGATCGGCAAACCTGTTGCTGCTTCAAAGGTCGTAATGACATCCGGATAAGTTGTAAGTCGCTTGCCGTCAGCATCATCCACAGCCATATATTCATTCATGACATGCATCGTCAGTTGACCGCCTGATCCATCCGTCATAGTAATGGTGCCAATATCGAAAGCGCCTGAATAATGGACGTCCTTTTTCAATACGACACCGCGACCGATGATCTGTCCATTTGTTTTGCTGCAAACCGTTTCCATAATCGCTTCCGCGCCGTTCGGCTCAGCCTCGATCATCGCATAACCTAGATCAAGCGCTAACGAAATGCCTCCAATCGCTGCATGCTCCTTCACATAAGATGCTGGAATCGGATGGCGAGCAGAAGCGATAAATCCTCCCGACATATCTGCAGCTGTCCGCAAAATGTTCGATGTCTTAGCTGGCGTGCCTTTTACAACGAGCTCCAAATAAGAACCCGTATCTCTGCGTCCGCCAACAACGACCTGAATCGTTTCATAATCGGTGCGGGAAGCAAGGCCCATCGAACCCATCTTGCCTGTTGGATGCGCACGAATATCACCAGTCGCATCAACGACAACCAATCCGAGCGCTGCAGCTGGAAGCCAGCCATTTATGGTGCTTGACATGCCGTTTTGCGGTGTCATAACCCCCACAACCTTGCCGTCATAGTTGTCCATCAGCAGTTGAACAGCCTTAATATAATCAATGCCCCACATTTCCCAGTCATTTCCTGCTGGTGCGCCAATCGCCGTCGCTGTCACAATAATGGCATCGTCAGGCAGCTCATCAACCGAAACCAGCTTTGGTCTAGCAATGCCTACTGCTGCTCCGCCAATCTCAAGGCCATGATCAACCCAGCCTCCGCCTCCGGATGCGAATACTGCCCCTCCTCTTACCGCTGCTTTTACATCCTCTATCGTTAATTCACGCATCATGCATTCTCCTTCCGATTCGTATCAATTCGTCGTATTCCCTTTTTGCTTACTTCATCCAGCGCTTCCTCATAACCAGCGTCAGCGTATCGCAGTACGCCAAGGCCTGTGTCATTGTCTAGCGTCGTTTTTAATCGAAGCTCTGCATCGGATGTGCCATCTGCAACGAGCGTGACACCTGCGCTTGTCATATATCCGCTGTATCCGCCGCCTCCGGAATGTATCGCTACAAGATCAGCCATCGATGAACAGTTAATCATCGCATTAAGCAGCGGCCAATCCGATATTGCATCGCTGCCATCCTTCATGTTCTCCGTCATAATATTCGGGTGAGCCATCGCTCCCGCATCAAGGTGATCACGCGAGAAGGCAATGGGACCGCTCAGCTCGCCAGCTTGAACCATGGCGTTAACCGCTAGTGCCAGCTTCGTCCGATCGCCATGACCGAACCAGCCAATGCGCGCAGGCAAGCCCTCGACCGGAACATACTGATTCGCTAAGCGAATCCAGTTCACTACAACCTCGTTATCGCTGAAATGCTCCAAAATATATTGATCTATCTTGCGAATATCACTAACCTCACCGCTCAAAGCGACCCAGCGGAACGGCCCAATCGCACGAGAAAACAACGGTCTTAGAAACGCTTCGGTAAACACAGGAATATCAAAAGCATTTGTAACTCCATTTTGTACAGCCTGCGAACGAATATTGTTGCCATTGTCAAAAACGACTGCACCTCTGCGCTGAAACTCCAGCATCGCCTCAACTTCTAATGCGATAGAAGCTCTTGCATCCGCTTGAAGCTGAGCCGGTTTTGTTCTGCGCAGCTCAGCAACCTTATCTAAACTGTAGCCTGAAGGGATATAACCGTACATGAGATCATGCGCCGACGTCTGATCGGTTACAACGTCAGGCTGAATGCCTCTGCGAATCAGCTCAGGATAAATATCGGCTGCGTTGCCAAGAAGACCGACTGACAAGCTCTCCTTATTCGCACAAGCTGCTTGAATCCATTCCAAAGCCTCATCCAAGCTTGCTGTTTTTTTCTGCAAATAACCGACCTCGATACGTTTGTCGATTCTAGCCTCGGACACTTCTACGCATAAAATAACGGCACCCGCCATCGTTCCTGCAAGCGGCTGTGCGCCGCCCATCCCTCCGAGACCCGCTGTCAAAATAAACTTCCCAGCCAGATTGCCGTCATAATGCATTCTAGCTATCGATTGAAAAATCTCATAGGTTCCTTGGATGACTCCTTGTGAACCGATATATTGCCAAGCTGCCGCGGTCAAACCGCCCCAAACGATTAATCCCTGTTCTTGATATTTATAGAAATTGTCGCTCGTTGCCCATTTGCCAACAATGTTGCAATTCGCCATCACAACAATTGGAGCGTACTTATGCGTTCTCATAATGCCGATAGGCTTGCCTGATTGAATGACCAGCGTCTCATCTTCCTCTAATGATTTGAGCGTGCTGACAATTGCATGATAGGAGTCCCAATTACGCGCTGCTTTCGCGAGGGCAGCATAGACAGTAAGCTCTTGTTGGTTTTCGCCATTTTCAAGAACATTCTCAAGCATTCGCAGCAGCGCCTCCTGCCTCCAGCCTTTGCAACGCAGTTCAACGCCTCTGGCAGCTACAATTCGATCCATGTCCGATTCTCCTTATTATCATTATTCAATAATTAGTTTCTATTAATCAATAAATTAACAAACGTTTCCTCTCTAGTCAATACAAAAAAACAAGTTTACGTCAGTTTAAGTAACGCACTAGGAATAAGATGCTTTATAAATATAAAGGTTACCTCATTTTTTGCAAAATAGAACCTGTAAACTAAACCCATCAATCGGTTTCATATGTGGCTGAAAGTTTGCTGAAAGAACGAGTAAACAGATGCATCTTTTTCTAAAAAGACAGATAATAGAGGGGTAAGCTGCGAAAGGGGAATTTGAAATGGTGTCCTTCAAAGGGATTAAAATATTGCTTGTAGATGATGAACCAAATATCGTGCAATTTCTGGAGCTCGGGCTCATCAATGAAGGATTTGATATTCGATTCGCCTATGACGGGGAATCCGCTTTGCAGGAAGCGAGTACCTTTCAGCCCCATGTCGTCATCCTCGATGTGATGATGCCCGGGCTGAACGGATTTGAAGTATGCGAGGCATTAAGGGCTACAGGCGATAATATCGCTATTATTATGCTGACAGCAAAAGATGAGATTGAGGATCGTGTCAAAGGCTTAACCCTTGGAGCTGACGACTATTTGGTGAAGCCCTTCAGCTTCAGCGAGCTGCTTGCCCGCATAGGTGCAAGACTGCGGAATCAGTTTCCTAATTTGCTTGGTGAAGCTGTGTATGGACCGTTCCGGCTCGATGACCGCCGCAAAGAACTCATTTATATGGAACAGGTTCTAGAGCTGTCTCCTACCGAATATGAGCTGCTAAGGTTTATCATTCTAAATCATGGTGTCGTGCTTAGTAAATCGCTCATTTTGGATAAGGTATGGGGATATCAATTCGGTGGAGAAGAAAATATTGTCGAGGTGTATATCCGCTCGCTTCGCGACAAATTGGACGACAAGGAGCATCGCCTCATTCGAACACTCCGCGGGGCCGGCTATCGGATGGATCTGCCATGACGCGTATTAAAACGTCAGACGTCACTCGTTTCTTTGCTCCACGTTCACTAAAATATCAGTTATTATATCGGTCGCTGCTTATACTAGCGGCTTTGTTTCTGTTAATTGGCGTGCTTCAATACTTCATTATGAAGGACTTTATTTTTCAAAATAAAGCCGATTCCTTAAATGCACAAATCATGTCGATGCCCATGGATTGGTTTATGGATGGGAAAGATACGAATAACCGCCCTGAAACGAGCAATCAGGGTGATCCCGCTAATCCGGCTGAACGGCCCCAGCGTGATCGACGCGACTCGCCTATGTTCTATCAACCGGGCTTGTCTATCGTCCTTATTGATCCAAACGGTGTCACGGCTGACGTATCGAAGGATAATAACCTTAACGCCCCGCTTCTATCAACGGATGAATATGAGCAAATTAGAAATCAGCTTAAAGCGCATAAGCAAATTGGTTATAAAATCTTGAACAATGCCGAAGGCATCGAGCAGCTAGTCGTCTTCCGTATGGCTGGACCGCCAGGCAGAGCCGAAGGCCTCATTCAAGTGAGCACCGAAACCGATTCACTCAAGCAGCTGCTCATGACACAGCTTGCCATATTCGCTGGCTTATCTGTACTTGCACTTGCAGCAGGGCTCGCGCTTTATTTGCCGCTGCTTCGGCGTACGCTTCGTCCTTTATCTCGCGTCGTTGTGGCAGCACAGCAAACCGATGCAGGCAGCTTAACGAAACGAATTCCCGCCAGCCAAGGACAAGAGGAAATCGATCGTTTATCCGATGCATTTAACGGGATGCTTGAGCGACTCGATCATTCCTTCGAGGCGGAACGGAAAACAACTGAAAAAATGCGGCGTTTCGTAGGGGACGCCTCCCATGAGCTGCGGACGCCGCTTACTTCTATTCACGGATTTCTAGAAGTGCTGCTGCGCGGAGCGGCCTCGAATCCGGATCAACTCGCGCGCGCGCTTAACAGCATGTTTCTTGAATCCAATCGTATCAACAAGCTGGTCGAGGATTTACTCGTGCTGGCGAAGCTTGATCAAGACCCGCAGCTGCAGCTGGCCGAAACAAAGCTGGATGCGCTTCTGCTCGAGATGGAGCCGCAATTACAATTGATTGCTGGCAATCGCACAGTAGCGCTGCTTCTCACTCCTCATGTGAGCGGTCAGTTCCATGCGGATAAGCTGAAACAGGTGGTGCTCAATTTATTTTTCAACGCGGTGCAGCATACCGATTCGGAGACTGGCGTGATCAGCATCACGCTTGCCACATACAATACTCAAGCTGAAATACTCGTTGCCGACAATGGAACAGGGATTGAGGCCGTGCATCTGCCTCATTTGTTTGAACGCTTTTATCGAAACGAATCATCCAGAACGCGAAAGAAGGGCGGCGCAGGTCTCGGGCTTGCCATTACGAAATCGATTGTAGATGCTCATAGAGGTACAATTGCAGTAGACAGCTTGCCCGGAGCAGGAACAACCTTCCGCATTTTGCTCCCAACCACCCCGCTCCAGCCGATTGATATGCAAGATTAACTTAGAAAAAAACAGGAAGAGGCAGTCTCAAAAGTAGATTTTCTACTTTTGAGACTGCCTCTTCTTCATGATTTATTATTTATTCCGCAGACTGCATCTCTGCTAATGCCCGCTGAGCTAATCCGTTTAAAGTAATGTCATCCATCGGCGGATTATGCAAGCCTGCGCGAACATCGCGGTACATCCGCTCCAGCGGAAGCGTGCGAGACAAGCTGCTTCCCCCCACTATTCTCATGGCAAGATCAACGATACGAACGGCTGAATTGGTCGCCACATATTTAGCGAGGCCCAGCTCTGGCTTTAATCCGCTCCGTCCCTCCGGTTCCCGGTCCCAGCGATCGGCGATGCTGTAGAGTAAGGTGCGAGCCGTTATTAGCTCCGCTTCCATTTCGCCAATTTGCCGCTGGATCGTTGGCAGTTCGGATATCGGGCCTGGCAAACTGTTAGGCCGATAGTTTTGGGCAAAGTGAATTGCAAAATCACGTGCCGCATGTGCAATGCCGATATAACAGGCAGGAATATGAAGCAGCGTTCCGCCATCGAAGGCCGTCCCGCCTTTACGATTAATTTCTGCGCCTTCAAGCGTACCGCTGTCTGGCACGAATACTTGATTCAACAGGAGGTCATGGCTCCCTGTTGCCCGCATGCCGAGTGTATCCCATGTTTCCTCAATACTTATGCCTGCACCCATTGGAATTAAAAACTCGCTTGCACGATTTTCTTCTTCCATCCATGCAGATATGGTGAAATAAGACACATCAGGACTAAGCGTGCTATAGGTCTTGCGCCCGTTAACAAGGAAACCTCCAGCCGTTCTTATCGCTGTAGTTTCCGGCTTGCCGCCTCTGCTTGGGCTTCCAGTTGCTCGCTCRCTTGCATAATGATTTATTGTGGCGCCTTTGCTTACAACCTCCTTGCAAAAGCTGGCGTATAAAGCTTCGGGCCATGGACGGCTTATCCGCATTTGCATTACCTGCCCCAGATGCCAGCCCGCGGCGAGCGCCGTTGAACCGTCACCGCGGGCCAAATGATCCTGCGCTAGTACAAATTCATACAATGACGCTTCATCCCCGCCATATTGCTTCGGCACAGTAAGCTTCAAATAACCGCACTCCCGCATATCGGCAAAGTTGTCATGTGGAAAAGAGCCTTCCCTATCATGCTTAGCTGATCTTCCTGCAAACTTGCTCGCCAGCTGATCCGCTGTCGCCGCGATTTCCGCTTCGCGCTCATTGCGAACGAACCGATCCTTTTCGATTTTCACCTGCATAAAGCTGTCCAGCCTCCTATCCACACTTTCATATCTGTATAGCAATCTTTCCTTTCAGTTTACACCCATCCTGCCAAAATAAAAATGAAAAAAGGATTAAATTGCTTAGGTGATCTAAGCAACTAATCCTTTGTAGAGACGTCTATTACGATATACATGATATGGAGGGCTTTCAGATAAAAAAAACTACTATTGCATTATTAGCGCTAATGTTGTCTGCCAGTATATTTTCAGTTAATCACATTCATGCAGAAGCAGCAAATCAGCCATTCGTAATAGAGGGAAAAGTGGTTCAGGGACGCACTTTAGTTCCAGTACGCTATGTTGCTGCAGGGTTAGGGGCTGAGGTTAATTGGAACCAACAGTCCAAAACGGTAACCATTCTTAACGAAAAAACCGAGGTTATGCTCAAAATTAATTCAAATAAAGTGATGCAGAATGGTACTGAAATCACGATTGATGTTCCTGCTCAAATAACCAAAGGGGTTACATACGTCCCCATTCGCTTTATTTCACAGACCTTAGGCGGCACCATTAGTTGGGATGCCGAACGTAGATCAGCAGACGTTTCTTTAGGCGACAAACAAGTTAGAATTACTACAGAGTCTACTTTTAACTTGTCTACGATCCCGCAAGAACATATTAATACGCTGATCCAAAAAGCGAACGAAGCGACTAAGCTATCTTCCTATTCACAAATTAGAGCCCATTTTAAATCCAATTTTACTGGGACATTCATTAATAAAATCATCAAACAAAATGGACTAGAGTTCAACGTTCCATTCACAGGTACAGCATACAGTCATTCCGAAGGAAAGGAAGGATCTATTAATCAATATGAATCCCCCTTAAATGCTGGAGGCATGATTGTCGAGCGAAAAATCATCCTTAAACAAATTCAAAATACATGGATGGTCAACGATATTATTTTCTCAAGCTCGGCACCTTAAACAAGCATAAGCCCGCGATTTTGTTTAATAAAAAATTTCAATTACGTTTCATTACTCTTCAATCTGCTTTATAATCTTGGCGGGATTTCCACCTACAACTACGTTATCTGGCACATCCTTTGTAACGACAGCACCGGAAGCAACAACGACATTATTGCCGATGTTCACGCCAGGGTTTATAACGGCTCTCCCGCCTATCCATACATTATGGCCAATCGTTATCGGTTTTCCGTATTCAACGCCAGATATTCTCTCCTTTGCATTCAAGGGGTGAGTTGCTGTGTAGATGTGTACTCCTGGTGCAAGAAAACAATTGTCGCCAATCCGAATGTCGCAAACGTCCAATAGTACACTATCAAAATTAGCATAAAAGTTTTCTCCAACATGAATGTTGTAGCCGTAATCACAACGGAAAGTGGGCTCGACATATAGACTTTTGCCTGTGGACCCGAACAATTCCTTTAGCAGCTCCGTTCTTTTGTTATCCTCTGTCTCCAAAGTTTGATTGAATAACCTCGTTAGTCTGCGAGCGTTCATTCTATCCGCAACCAGCACAGCATCGGCAGCATTATAAAGCTCACCATTCAGCATTTTCTCTTTTTCTGTCTTCATTTGGTACCACTCCTGTTTGTTGTTTCAATTTTAAGCAGAAATACGGTTTGTCTGGTCACTACATTCGTTTATTTTCTTGTTCCTGAAATCATGAGGCCTAAACCAAGCTTCTGTAATCCATACAAATAATCTTGTTTCCAGTCGCTCACAGTAAGCTCTGGCAAATGTTCTTTAGGAATATAGGCTGCGCTTCTTAATGTTATTTGGTCGGTTATTTGCTTATTTATTTCATCATTGGAAAAAATAATCGTGTGCGGGTTTATTGTAGCTGTAAATGAGGCTACCAACCGACTAATCGCATCAATCTTTTTCTCATCATGAACCAATGCAGTTTCTGTTCCATCCTCGTTATTCAGGGCTTGTACAAAATTTCGGTCATCATACTGAGGAACGAAGGATATTTCTCCTGAGAAAAACGTACTGCCTCGCACGACATCACCATTTATCATAATGCCGGCACCAGGACCATTTTGACCCAAATACAAGTAGACCAAGGAACCCTTGTCTTTATTGTTTCGGTTGTCATAGTATCCAAGGACAGCCGCATTCATATCATTCTCTACAACGACAGGTATGGATAAACGCTCCTCAAAATATCCTTTTAAATCAAAATCATGAAACTGCTCATAGCTTGGGATGAAAATAATTCGGCCATTATTGACTGAACCCGGCACACCTATAGCTACAGAGCTGATTTTGGGATGCTTTTCTATAATGCTTTCAAGTAAATGAGATAAGCTCAAAGCATCATCCATTAGCACACTTGAAGTACTGCCTTGTTCCTTCTCTTCGCCTAAACAATTAAAAATGGTATAGTTAGTTTCTGTTTTCTCTAAAAATATAGCCAAACCGAGCATGAACTCGGGATTGTATGCGTATCTTTTTGCTCTTCTTCCGCCACTTGAATGGTCGAGACCAACTAAAATGAGTTCCCCGTCCTTTTCCATTTGCGTGAGAAACTTACTAATGGTAGGGAAGCTTACTCCTAGCTTTTGACTTAGCTCAACCTTCGTCGCACTCCCATGCTCCAGAAGAGCCGCTCGAATGCTGCGTAAAATAACTTTTTTCCATTCTTTTGGAGTTGCAAATAGCTCATTTATGATGATCACCACCTCTAAGCGCAATACTTATTAAATTTATTTAATAAGTTACACCGATAATATCAGAATATCGTCTTGGATAAAAGTAATCTTCAGGAAAAAATAAGAGATGCTTAAAAAAGTTTTCATGTTTATTCTATAGAATAACACGTAAAGCAATTGTTCTGGTAATTACCGCACAGAGACAAGAAAGGATGTTTTGATGTATCAAGGAAAGCAGCGAAAAATGACTATTTTACTGTTGGTTTTATATACCGTATTAATCTTCTATTTCTTATATGCCGGATTCAACAGAGCTGCTTCTATTCATGACAGCGGCTTGCGATATAATCTAATACCCGAGAAGATCCATTTATTCCTCCCTATGCAAAGAGAGTTTCCATTTTCGCTTTTTGAGTTCGGCAACTTTGCAGCATTTATACCTTTCGGAATCATGATCCCGCTTCTGTTTCGTTCTCGTTTTCTGAGTTTTATACTGCTATTTATTGTATCGATTACCATGCTTGAGACGCTGCAGATGTTTTCCCGTTTAGGCTCCTTTGATATCAACGATATTATTATTAATACGTTAGGTGCTGCAGTAGGCTACTGCGCACAAAGGCTTGTTCGACATGAGCGTGATACATTCAATGGCTTCTGCAAAATAATAATAACAGCATTTGTACTTGCGGTTGGTGTCATCGGCAGTATTGGAGGCATTAATAATTATTTAGATAAAGCAAGCAGCGAGGTTATCGCTTTAGATAAACTGCCATTAAAGGCTGGAACTGTTCTTTGGGATAAAAGTCTCTCCAGCTTTCCCGCAGCCCAAGAGAACGTTGAGCCGAAACTAAATATGTACAGCCGAAACAATACACGAACAAATGAGTTTACCTATCTTTTAGACGGCAAATATCACATGATAGCAGGTAATCTCGCGATATCAAAAACCTTAACTCAAAGTACCGGCAATGGAAATATCGATCTCATTTTTAGCGCAGACGGAACCGAAATCCATTCATTTGGATGGAGTTTCGATAGACAGGAAGAGCTTCCTTCCGAGTTTTTTCAAATCCCCTTAAATGGAGCAAAGGAACTTACTATAAAATTTGTTAATCATACATCCGATCGAGATGTCCTGCTGTGGGACATTGCACTTCATAAAGTAAATACCGGACAAAAAATAATAAATGGGATCAAACAAAAACTAAAAACATTATTTTAAATGGAAAAAGCCGAATTTCTTAGCTTGCAAAGAAATCGGCTTTTTGTAATGTCACTTCATTTTAGCATCGGCATCTCCGTGCTGTAGCACAAACTCATCCAGCTTTGCACCTTCCACGTCATAGGCTTGATAGGTTAAAGTGTCACCATTTACCGTAATCCCTGCAAACATTTGCTTCTCATTCTGAAAATGAACTTTATGATAAAACTTATCTTCCTTTTTCTCATTGAATTTTTGCCCTGCTGTATTGGTTACCACATATACAGTGCCCGCTCGGTTTTGCACCGCTTGATCACCGTCGCCTGTGATTTGACCATCACGAAGCGGATAGGATCTGGAGTACTCATGATTATGACCTTGCAGCACCAAATCAACCTCGAATTCATCAAATAGCGCTGTCCAATCCTTCACCTTCTTGTTCGTATTTCCTCCATAAGGCCCTTGATGCAGAGCAACGATTTTCCATRGCTTATCCGTGCTCTCCAAATCTTTTTTCAGCCAGCTTGTTTGCTCCTTTATATTCGATTCCGAATTTAAAATAACAAAATGAACAGAACCATAATCAAACGAGTATGTCGTTCCCGCATTCGATCCCTTCGCGCCACTCGCAGGTAAGTTGAAATGAGAAACAAATCGCTTGGCATCTCCATCCACTTCATCATGGTTCCCCGTAACTGGCATAAATGGAACCTGTGTTACCCACTTGCCTGCTTTTGCGAAAAGCTCGGTCCAGGCTTGCTCATCGGTGGGCTCTTCTGTCAGATCACCATTATGAACGATAAAGGCAGAGGCTGGGAAAACGTTAAACGCCTGACCCAGCGTATTTCCCCACAGCTCAAAATCCTGCTCCGTCATGCCTTGCGAATCCGTTATGTTTATGAAAGTAAAAGCATCGCTTGCTTCAGCTTCCGTCCTAAATTGTGCAGCATCGCTCCATGCCTCTTTTTCTCCGCTGCCTACTCGGTACGTGTATGTGGTTCCCGGATTAAGGCCGGTTGCTTCTGCTTTATGAACACCACGCAAAGTATCCTCACCTATGTCAATCGATGATGTCGTACCCTTAAAGGTCATTACAAGAGCCTCTTCCCAATCGCTAGGGACGGCTCCTTCAATGATCTGAACAATTGAACCCGAGTGTGCATTCGTACTATGCCAAGTGAAGGCGCGGCTAGTTTTTGGATCGCCCTTGAACGTAGTCACAATCGCGGCTGGCTTCGCCGACTTATTGGCCTTTAACCATTCCATGCCAATGGCTCCAACAACTAATAAGGCGCAGCATATGAGCAGTATGATCATGTCTTTTCGGATTTTTATCCTAGTCACACTCCTTCTTCTCTATCTAATTTTAATTATATCTTAACAAAAAGCTGTTGCACGGCGCATTCAGCAATCTTTCAGCCAGCCTTAAGTTAAGAATAAGTAAAGGCCCGTAGAATAACATTTGTAAGCAGCGAGGGGCGCTGAACATGAAATGAGGTGTGAGATGAACAAAAACCTAAACTATCGCCATGAATTGAAATTTTTCATTAACTACCATCAATACTTTATTATTCGCCAGCGGCTAAAGGATCTGATGGAACAAGACAAACATGTCGGTCCGTCAGGCGAGTACCATATTAGAAGCTTATATTTTGATGATATAAACAACAAAGCTTTGCATGAGAAGCTTGGCGGCATTCGTGATCGGGTCAAATATCGTATCCGCATATACAATGGCCAAGACCATGTCATTCATTTTGAGAAAAAAATTAAATTCAAGGACTACATCGCAAAGGTAAAGGAACCGCTAACGAGGGAAATGTACGACAAGCTTATGGATGGCGAATACGACGTCCTTAGAGGGCCGGACAAGCCGCTTTTGAACGAAATTCACAATGAAATGAAGCATCATCTGCTGCGTCCGAAGGTCATCGTCGATTATGTCCGTGAGCCATATGTTTACGCTAACGGCAACGTACGCATTACGTTCGACAAGGAGCTGCGCACCGGGCTTCATGCCGTTAATATTTTTGATGAAAAGGTGGAGCCCGTACGCGCACTCGACAATGATTTAATCATTCTTGAGGTGAAATATGATGAATACATTCCAGCCTTTATCCGAATCGCTTTGCAGCTGGAAGGACTAAACCGGCAATCCGCATCAAAGTATGTCATCTGCCGAAAACATTTGAAGTTCAACACTTGGGAGGATTATTAAAATGGAAACCAATACAACTGCCGCGGCAGCAACGGAGACGACAACAAATTTTGCCGATCTTTTAAAAAATTCAGTACTGGATAACTTTGCTTCTGATATCAGCCTTTCGAAAATATTGATTACGCTGGGCGTCGCTTTTTTACTTGGCTTCTTCATTTACTTGCTTTATAAACGAATATTTAGCGGCGTGCTTTATTCAAAAAGCTTTAACGTTTCGCTGATCGGCATGACCATGATTACAGCAGTTGTTATTATCGCGATTAACTCCAATCTCGTGCTGTCGCTTGGTATGGTTGGCGCTTTGTCCATCGTCCGTTTCCGTACTCCAATTAAAGATCCAACCGATTTAATTTTCTTATTCTGGGCTGCCGTTGCAGGTATCGTTACTGGCGCGGGTTTCTTTACACTAGCGGTAATTGGTTCGGTTGTGGTTGGTCTTATTCTGTTCTTCTTCGTTAAGGGCGGATCGGTAGAAACCCCTTACCTGCTTGTTGTTAACTGCGACAGCGATGCTACCGAGCAGCTTGTTCACAAGCAAGTCGGCACGCTCGTTAAGCGTTATAACGTGAAGCAAAAAACAGTGACGCAGGGCAATATTGAAATGACGCTGGAAATTCGCCTTCGCGACGAAACCGGACGTTTCGTTAACCAACTAACGGAGCTGGCTGGCGTTCGTAACGCCGTACTTATTAGCTATAGCGGGGACTATGTATCCTAATTATCGGGAGGTGTTTTCATGAAAGCGAAAGCGCGTGTAATCTTATTATGCTTTTGCTCCATTCTCCTGGTTACTTTACTCGCTGGATGTGCCGCAGGCGGTACATCCTTCAGTCTCAGCAGCTCGGGTGCGGCAAAGGGTACAGATGAGAAATCAGCGGATGAGCAAAAGCTAGATGAAACGGTTTTTCCTAAAGATAAAATCGTAGATGTAAAAATTACGATCGACGAGGACGCGTTCCAAAATATGCTGGACAACGCCAGCGCGGAGGAATATAAAGAAGCCTCGGTCGAATATAACGGTCAGAAGTTCGAAAACGTAGCCATTCGAACGAAGGGCAATCTCAGCTTGAACAGTGTCGTAAGAATGACCGAATCCGATCGGTACAGCTTTAAAATTTCATTCGATGAGTATGTTAATCAAACCTTGCAAGGAATAAGCAAAATTAATTTAAATAACAACTACAGCGATGCCTCTTATATGCGAGAGTTTCTATCGTATGAGCTTGCTGAGCAAATGGGACTTCCAACCCCAAAATATTCTTATGTCAATGTTTACGTCAATGGCGAGCTTTGGGGCTTTTATTTGGCTGTCGAGCAGATTGGCGATGCCTATCTTGAACGTAATTTCGGCAATGCATATGGCGCGCTTTACAAAGCAAACGGCGGCAACGGCAGCGAGCTCAACTGGTTAGAAACGATCGATTCCTATACGGGCCTCGATTTGAAGTCCGACAAATCAAATGATGATATTTTGCTCGATATGCTGGATGTACTGAACAATGGCGCAAGTTACGAGAGTGTGCTGGACGTTGATGAAGCGCTTAAGTTCATCGCCTTAAACGCAGTAGCCGGCAACTTTGACAGCTACCTCTCTGAGAAAAAACATAATTATTATTTGTATGAGGATGATGGTATTTTCAGCATTTTGCCATGGGATTACAATATGTCCTTTGGCGGTTTCGGCGGCTCCAGCGTACTCATTGATGAGCCAACTACTGGCGCGATTGCCGATCGGTCGCTTATTGACAAGCTGCTTAAAGTGGATGCCTATAAAGATAAGTATCACGAAATCGTTACAAGCATGTTAGAAGGATATTTGGCAACCGATACGTTTCAGGCAAGGGTCGATGTAATTAAAGCTATGATCTCGAATTATGTAAAAGCAGACCCTTCCTCCTTCTACACGTATGAGCAATATGAGCAAGGTGTTGCTCAGGTTGTTTCCTTTAACTCGCAGCAAACCAGCACCATTGCACAGCAGCTCGCCGGCACTATTCCTGCTGCTGGCGACGGCTCTGGCAGCGGCGGCGGGATGGGTGGTGGTATGGGTGGCGGCGGTTTCGGCGGAAATCGGCCAAACGGGCAGCAGGGTAACACTCAGGGCAACACCGGAAACAGCAATGCTGCTGTTAATGTAGGAGCTGGGCAGCAAAATGCCGGCATTACAGTGAACAAAGAGCTGAGTCCGCAAGGTGCTCTGGCAGATGGCGTCGTTCAGCAAGTAGTTGATAACACTACCTCCCCTACTACACAGAACACTCAAGGCAATGCAGATGCTGCTGCTCCTGAAGGGCAGCTCCCTCAGGGCAATACAGACGCTGTTGCTCCTGACGGGCAGGTCCCTCAAGGCAATGCGGGTGCTGCTGCTCCTGATGGGCAGGTCCCTCAGGGCGATGCAGGTAATGCTGCTCCTGACGGGCAGGTCCCTCAGGGCAATGCAGGTGCTGCTGCTCCTGAAGGGCAGCTACCTCAGGGCGATGCGGGCATGGCGCCTCCAGATGGTCAAATGCCTAATCAGCAAGGCGGCATGCAAGGCGGGTTTGGCGGCCAAAGACCAAACGATATGGGTGGCGGCATGGGCGGCGGCTTCGGCGGCCCTGGCACGCAGCAAACTCAGGCACAAGGCAGCCCTAAAGAAGCCGCGACGGCTGGAATCGCCATCGTGATCCTGCTTCTCTCCTGTGCATTCATCGTCTTCTATAAACGTAAACGACTATAAGCATTCTAGTTCAAAAAAAAGATCGCGAACCCTTTGCCACAGTGGCATTCGGGCAGCGATCTTTTTTCAATCCATAAGAAATACCTTTTCGCCTATTTCAATGTCTCCTGTCTTTTTTACAGAAGCATACACCCCGAAGTTTAAATTCATCTCTGTGTTAATTTTTTTCAATAAGGAAGCATCACGTGCTAGCGAATCTGGATCAAGCGTAACCATGGAGCAGCGATCACAATATTTATCCACTTGCAATTCAGCACCGCCTACCGTTATTCGTCTGCCTAGCCACTCTTTTTCTCCAAAAGCGCCTTCCTCTACAGTAATAAGTATATTTGCTCTAAAGCGCCGCGCGTCCAGCTGTTTTCCCCATATCGCTTCGAGCTTTTGCAAGCTCTTATCGGTAATGATGAGGATACTGCCTTCATCCACCGCTTTAAGGTCAGGACTTTGTGCCTGATAGCTGCGCATCCGCATCTTCTTCTTTGAGTACTTCTGCATTTCAGCTAACAGCTCCTCGTCCCAGCTAAAGGTCTGACCCTCTGGAGAAGTTATTTCTACTAGGGGATGCTCTGCGCTCGTGCGTTCATCAACCAGCTTCGCTTTGTATGCCAGCATCGCTGGAATTTCTCTTGCAGTAAAGAAGCTATCCCAGCCTTCCTTTGTTTCATCATAAAAAGCATAACAACGGTCGCCCATCAATCCGTATCTATCGATTTTACAGGTATCCAGTTCCTCTCCTGCAAATGACTTAATCGGGTACCTGCTTATACTACTAATTTTACCAATCAACGTTAATGTCAATCCAACAACCTCCATACATCCGTTTTCTTCCATTCACATGTATCTTTGATTATAGTATAAACACAAAAGACGCGCGATAAGCCAAGTACACCTTTCGGTACAGAAAGGCTTTCCGCTTATCACGCGTCATGTCATTTCATATGATTGGTTCAAACGCATTGTAATACGATTAGAAAAAAAGGTGTATTAAATCCTCCATGCTCCAATGCTGCAGCTGATTAGGGAATCCTTTTGGAGCAGTAGTACAAGCCGCCAGCTTATAGCTTCGGTTCAGTTCATATTGTTTGAAAAAATAAGCTTCCGTTCTCGGAGTTAAAGCGATGGAGCTATCCTCGCCAATATGTATTGAGAAGGAATCCAGCGGTATGGACAACCCTTTACCCTTTGCTTTTATGTAACTTTCCTTCAGCGTCCAAAGCTCATAGAAATAAGCGGTTCGCTCCTCCCCTCTCAAACAAAACAAACGTTCATATTCCATTTTCGAAAAATAAGATTTTGCTATACTTTCATCTATTTCACATATTTGTTCCACATCAATGCCTACCGGGGAAGAGCTTATAAATAAGGCAACCCAATCTCCAGCATGCGAAATATTAAAGTGAAAATCTTCGCAGCCGATAAGTGACGGCTTACCATATGAATTGCAAGTAAACTGAATCGCTTGATTGGATAGGTCTAGGTTTCGCACAATTGCAGCACGTACAAGCACTTCACCAAATAACGTCCGATAAACATCACATTGCTGTCGCAATCGACTTATTTTTAAACGCTTCTCTTCTGATACGAGACTTAACAATTGCCGGTAGTCATTCGACGTGATGTTTTGAGGTATTTTCAAAACCATAATCTCAGCCTGCACAGTTTGCTGCTCCTTTCCCCCTCAACTAATCCTAAAAGCACTCGTCTGAATCTATCACAACCTCGAATTTCCATAACGCGCCATCACTTCATGAATAGCTTTTGCCCCAAAACGAATAGCCTCAACAGGCACACGCTCATCTGCAGCATGGATCAACTCCGAGAAATTCATGTCCTCTGGGAGCGTCATAGGCAAAAAACCATACGTTTGAATACCTAATGTTGAAAAATGTCTCGCATCTGTTCCACCCGGCAGCAGCATCGGAATAGGCACTGCAGCTTCATCCGCTTTCTTCAGCACATCTGACAGCAATTCAAACAATTCCATTTCCGGGTTTTCTGGACAAGGGTCATGACGAATCACCTCTAACATTATTTGATGTTGTATGGCATGATCGTACAGCTCGGCTATGAACTGCTCTGGAGTAAAACCGGGCAGCAGCCTCCCATCCATCTCCACGATGATTTCACTTGGATGCACATTGATTTTTTCGCCACCATGCACAACCGTAGCACTTATTGTGTTGCGAAGCAGCGGTTGAAACAGCTTTCCCTTGTCACCCATTATCCTCAGCATGAGATTGCTCAGGCGTGGCCGAAGC
This sequence comes from Paenibacillus sp. 01T424, assembly GCF_056398745.1. Taxonomy (NCBI): domain Bacteria; kingdom Bacillati; phylum Bacillota; class Bacilli; order Caryophanales; family Paenibacillaceae; genus Paenibacillus; species Paenibacillus sp. 01T424. The sequence goes on from NZ_JBFTPZ010000002.1 coordinate 330,851, forward strand.
AGCCCTTTCAATAATAACCTCGGCAATAGGGGCAATGCCGATGCCATGGATTGAATCATATACGACGCTGCGGGCGTGACATGAATCGGCAGCTTGACCTTATTTAACGCTCCCAGCATATAGGCAAGCTGCGCCATGCTTCCTTCATTTTGGCCAAGAGAACCATGTCCGCCCCCTCCTCTAACCGTAGCTCTAAGGAAACAAATTTGTTTCTCTGCCACCATAATGGGATAAAATTTTTGGCCGCTTACTTGAAAGGAGAAGCCCCCAAACTCCCCAATCGCATAATTCACGCCAGCAAAGAGATAAGAATGATGTTTAACTAAGTAGGAGGCTCCTAAATCCCCTCCTGCTTCTTCATCACTTACAATAGCCAAAATCATATCGCCTTGTAATGCTGTTTTCTCCGCGTGGGCTTTTAGAAAGGCGGCAAGCATCATCGCTACACCGCCTTTCATATCTAGGCTTCCTCTCCCCCATACGTAACCATCGATAATCTCACCCCCGAATGGATCGCGGCTCCATGCTTGCTTCTCTACACCAACAACGTCAACATGCCCGTACATGAGAAAAGGAGGTGCATCTCCGCACCCCTTTAATCGTGCAATTAAATTAGGTCTATGCTCTTCTTGAGCAATAATGATCGTATCGCTGATTCCCGATTCAAGAAGAAGATCACGAATAAAATAAATACAATCTCGCTCATTGCCTGGCGGATTCGTTGTATTAAACCGTATTAATTGCTGCAATAGATATTGAGGGGACTCATATATTGGCCCGTCCAAGCTGCTAATCATCGTAAAGTCCTCCTTGGCATGGTTGACTTCCCTTTTTCATCCTTTAACTTCTATTAGAAGCTGAAAATCGACTCCCTAATTTATCCTTAAGGCCGTTGTCGTGAAGCACTTGTTCCAATCGATCCTGCTGTTCGTTCTCTGGAACAAGCTTCGTATGGAACGCAGAAATCAGCATCTCATAAGCCTTAACCAGATGCTTCCACTCTGCCCGGCCACGAGAAAGCTGAAGCCCATTCAACATCGTCTGAACCTCGCGGTAAGGTGCAACTACACCTTGCTCATACTGCTCTAAATCCCTGTTCCGATTACGCATGCAAGTAACGATAGTCAAACATTGAATAATAAAATCTAACGAATAGTCTTGCCCCTCATCCCGGCACTTCCCAAGGAGCTGTTCCCTATCCGGTTCATGGTCGAAAGAAAGCACCCTAAGAGCTGTACTATTGTTGGCTAGTTTCTTCAATATCGATTGGGGGCCCATCTCAACCGCTTCCGAAACCCCGTTCTCCAGCAAAAAACGGATAACCGCTGTCCATTGTACGGGTGCGGTAATCTGCTCTGCCAGCACTGCTGGAATCTCATCCGCACTCCGATATAATCTTGCAGTCACACTGGAAACAACCGGATGCTGGAGTGTTCCAAGCTTCAGTCCTTTAAGCTCCTCTGCAAATAGCTGCGCCGCTGGTGCCATAAGAGGACTGTGGAACGGCGCGCTCACATGAAGCGGGATGACAACGCCTCCCCGCTTGGAGATACGCTGCACCGCTTCGTTCAATACTCCTTTATGTCCAGAAATGACAACCTGATCATCTGAATTAATATTAGACACTACAACAATTTCAGCTCCACCCTGAAACGAGGAACTAGCGTGCTTGCAGATCTCTGCAACTTCAGCTGCGCTAAGCGACATTACCGCCGCCATTGCACCACTGCCAGCATCGTCCGCATCACGCATGAGCTCGCCACGACGATGAACGATACGGACAGCGCTGTCAAATGGAATACCCCCTGCACAAGTCAAGGCGGTAATTTCTCCAAGGCTATGACCGGCTAAAAATTGCGGAGCCTTCCCCAGAAGGTCTCTGTATATTTTGTACATTGCCATCCCTACAGTTAATATAGCTGGCTGTGCATATTCCGTCCTTGTCAATTCCTCCATGCTGCCCTCAAACATAAGTTTTGTGAGATCCATGTTTATCGCTTCACTCGCTTCATGAAAGGTCTCTTTGGCGAGCTCATATTTCCTATACAAATCCTTGCCCATGCCAACATACTGTGAGCCTTGACCGGGAAACAGCAATGTGCCGCCTACCATACGCTTTCAGCTCCCTCTTCTAATTCTGCCATTACAACTTTGAGAGATGCTAGATACAGAGAGAGCAATTCATCCACACTTGCTATGTCCCATGAACGAGCATCATATAGACATCGGATGTTTAACTCGTCTTCACTAAACTCAAGCTGAAGCGCAAAGCCGATTAGCGGCATATAGGACTCCATTCCTCTCAAGTCGGTTGAAGAGAACCATGGTATGATTCCATTGTCCAATGTACGGAAACCAGCTGCTGTCGCAAGCGAGGAAAAGGTATAATAGTCGCCGCTTTCCCGTTGATTAGCTACTTCAGGGATCATTTCCACAACCGTCATATAGTGGGACATATTCAGCGACACAGGCACCATCCGATCTCCTACACCGTCTTTGACGATGACTGTAACTTCATCGGACATCGTAATATCGGAGAGCACGTACATATAAAGGACAAGCAATATATCGACGATATCTGATCCAATGTCTTCTGATAGCTGCATCAATTTCCCGAGCAGCGCTTCATCCAGCTTGCATGAACGGGGAATGGCTTCATGATCTATACCCGTTTCTCTACTTATCATGCGATTAGGGAAAGTTAAACCTTTCAGCCCTGCTAGCCCTTCCATATCTCCTTCTTCACTGAATGGTGCATCCATTAGCGCAGCCATTCCGCGGAGTGTCGCATGTCCAAACAGATCTGCAACGGATACACGAGAAGGGTAGTGCTGCTCCAAGTTGTGATGTAAAGCAACAAGCAGGATGGAGTTGCCTCCTACCTCGAAGAAGTTGTCTTCAGCGGCAAAATCGACTGTATGCAGCACCTCTTGCCAAAGAGCCGCTACTTTCTGCTCCGTATTGGTATCCAGCTCAAGCAGCTGCAGAGCAAATGCAGCATTATCCTGCAAACGAGCCACTTCACTCTGCTTTGGCAGCGCCTTGCGATCAATCTTTCCATTATTATTCAATGGCAATGCTGCAAGCCAAATGTAACGCTGCGGCACCATATATTCAGGCACTCGACTTGCCATAAAGCTGCGAAGCTCTGATGTCGACAATTCAGACTCCGCTGCATAATAAGCGCATAACAATCCGCCATTAGACTGCTCATCTTCCAGCAGCACCGCCGATTCAGTAACGTCCTCGTGCCGTGCGAGCATCATTCCAACTTCCTCCAGCTCGACGCGATGTCCGCGGATTTTCACTTGAAAGTCACTGCGCCCGAGAAATTCGAGGTTTCCGTCGTTTAAGAAGCGTGCAAGATCACCTGTTCTATACATTCTCTCACCGGGATAAAAAGGGTCGCTAACGAACTGTTCCTCCGTAAGCTCCGGCTTCCCAAGGTAACCTTGGGCCAATCTTGTCCCCGCTATACAAAGTTCACCAGCTACTCCAGGAGGCTGAAGACGTCCCGCCTTATCCAAAATGTACGTTCGCACTCCAGCAAGCGGTTTGCCTATTCCGGGATGATTATCCTCTATCCGCTGTATCGTTGACCATACCGTCGTTTCTGTAGGCCCGTAAACGTTGTATATTTGAAGCTGTGGATAAGGCTTCAGCCGATTCCATAGGGTTGGAATAAACGGCTCCCCGCCAATGATCAAATCTTTTAAATAGCGCAAGCATGGTCTCTCTTCTTTGCCAGCCAGCAGCATTTGCAGTCTCATCGGGGTAGTTACCATCATCTCAACATCATGTTTGACGATGAGACGATCCAGCAGGTCTGGGTCTCTGCGCTCCGCTTGTGATGCTAGAATCACCTTCAGCCCATAAAGAAGCGGCATAATTAAGTCATGTATAGATACATCGAACGCAGCGCTTGCTAAAGCAACAATCGTTTTTCCTGGTACATATTCTACTTGCTCTGCCATTCCTTCTATGAACCGTATCGCACTCTCATGCTGAATCATGACACCTTTTGGTCTGCCTGTTGAACCTGATGTATAGATCACATAAGCTAGATTTTGAGAGGCATTGTCCTGCTCCATGCTGCTTGAGAGTATGTGTGAATCCTTCTCTTCCCTGCCAGCAGCGCACTGCTCGTCTCTCTCATCGATACAAACAATATTGCCTTCATATTGAGAAGCTTTCGAGAGGTATTCGTGCTGCGTTAACAAAACCGGAGCCTTAGTATCCTCCAGCATATAATGAATGCGATCCTCTGGGTATTCCAAATCAATGGGCAAATAGGCGCCTCCAGCCTTCCAAATGCCGATGATGCCAACTACCAGCTCGACCGTTCGCTCCACCATCAGTCCAACCACAATTCCTGAACGCACGCCTTCGCTACGCAGTCTACTAGCAAGTTCGTGTGCCCGCTGATTCAGCGTGCTGTAAGTAAACGACTCCTCGCCGCAAATAAGTGCAGTCTCATAGGGGCGAAATTGAGCCTGCTTCTCGAATAGGTGATGCAGGGTCATGCTTGATTCACCAGCTATTCCCTTTCTATGCAATGGCTTAGATTCAGTGGATGGGCATGAACCAATACAAAGTGATTTTATTAATGCTTGAACTTCATCTTCATCCAATATGGCTGCATCTCTAAGGAGAATATCGTCGCCTCGAACTAACAGCTCCGCTGCCCGATGAACATGATTAGCTAGATTTTTCATCATTGTCGTGCTGTAAGCAGAGCTATTGTATGTCATAGTAAGCATTATGGCGGGTGATTCTGACTCCAAGACACTGTACGAAAAGAGCAAACCAACCCCATCAGCGCTCGGTTTCCCATAACTATTTTCCAAGGTTACGGCTACAGCCTGTCCCGAATTGAAGCTGCTTGTTCTGGCGGAATCGATAGTTTCTAGTTCCAAAATATGTCCCTTGTTACTGTCCTCGAATTCATTCAGAGCTCCGTCTAATTGCTTTAGCAATGACTGAAGCATATTTTGCTCATCTACCCTGATTTGAAGCGGAATCCATGTCCCGTCCATATGACTTCCGAATCTCTGAGACGGAATGCCGATCGTTAATCGGTCATCCCCTTTATATTTATAAAGCATGATGTAAACCGCAGTAAGCAGTACGCTATACAATCGCTGATTGGACTGTTCAGCATATCGGAGCAGCATTTCTGTGAGCTCTTTGGGTAAATGGATGCGCTGCTCCATAGAACGATACTCCGCTTCTCTGCTAAGCAAATCTGGGGGAAACCCTCCATCCTCTCGCCACAAATATTGATTTCTCTCACCAGCGTCTATGACTACCTTATCCATATTTTTTGCTCCTCTCTATTGTGAATGGATGATTTCTTTGCCAGCCAATATCCTCAGGAGCGTATCATTTAGGAGCGAAACGACTTGTTGTTCCCGTTCATGTATGAAAAAATGACCTCCTTTGAAGTTGACGATTTTACAGGTCTCCGTCGTTTGTGACTGCCAATCTTCTGAAGTCCCGTACAGGCTGCTGTCCTCAGAGCCATTCATAACAATGAGATGAAGAGGGAGCGGCGGCTTAACCTCTGGCTTGTACGTGCCAACCAGCTTAAAGTCAGCTCGCAATATGGGCATAAATACGTCTCGCAGCTCCTTATGCTCGAACAGCTCAGCAGATGTTCCGCCAAGGCTTAATACTTCTTCGATAAAAGCTTTATCGGGAAGCTGATATATTTCTCGGTTCACATGGCTGGAATGAGGCGCCCCGTACCCTGACATAAAAACTACGGATGGGAGCGTCAATCCTGCTGCATGAATGCTATGAATTAATTCAAAAGCGATCAAGCATCCCATGCTGTGGCCGAATAAAGCATATTGATTTTGTGTATAGTCACGGATTAAATGCAATATATCTTTAACTGCCTCATGAATATCCTCGTAGAGCGGCTCACTCATCCGGCTTCCTCTCCCAGCTAATTCAATCGGAATCAATTGAATAGAAGGATCGAGCTGCCGCGACCATTTCTTATAGACCTGAGCCGAGCCCCCCGCGTAAGGCAAACAAAGCAACGGTATACTATCCATAATTAGGAACGACCACCTTGTTAGGAAGCGATTTGATTTTGTTAAACACCACTAGCCAGCGTACGCCAAAATGTTTTTTCCATTGCAAATAGTTTTTCTGCTAGAGCTATCTCTCTGTCTCGCTGAAATTTATACGTAACAAAAGATTGCTTGATCGCATGCCAGCCGTCACAGATCATCTCCAATTGATCCTTAAGGGATTCGTATAATGTCACATTTATTTTCTTCTGCTCTCGCAGCGTTCGAATAAGTCCTTCATTTGCAATATGCCGGTTGCATATAATGTTGATTCCAATGAGTGCATACGTAATATGAGCGCTATATTTATCCGGGCTTGAATCTACTTGCCACATTCCCTCCATAGAGAAATCATCAAGCTCCCGCGTAAGCCGCTCCGCATTGTCAACAACTTCCGATAAGTTCAATTCATATGGCTTAATCGTTGAATGAAGATTGTAAATATAATAGGCAGGGCCATTATAGTTTTTGTTGATATTGTATTCTGAATTTTTGAATGCTTTTCTGAGCCGATCCTCAGGAACCTCATGTTCATTGTAGCCAGCAAGCGTATCGTCAATGACATAGAAGGATGAGCGTTCATTATCGTAACCATTAAACAGCGAATAATGGTACCAATGAAACTTTTTCCAAGCCATGCTTCCCGGCAGCCAATAGAACAAATCGACATTCACACTTAAATTGCGCCCACCGTCAAGCACCTCTTTTATTTCATCTATAAACATTTCCTTATCGCGGAAGTGCCCCGGCTCAATCCACTTAATAACACCGGTTAGTGGGAATTTGGTCCAATCGTCGAGATAATATAGCGTATCAATCGTCGGATATCGAAATTGCTGGTCTGTCGCTGCAGACCAAGGATAATATCGATGAATGTTCAAATATGCCGCATATCGATAGCTGGGATGAGCAGAAACAGCGATTGAATAGGCTTGATTGAGCATACAGTTCGCCCAGAATTCATTAAATGGTTGTCTGTCCAACGTAACTTTCATCCGCTTATCCTCCTTAATAGATCCAAACTCGTATCATTTAATCATTTCTCGGCGGTACTGCACGAAGGAAATACCTCCGAGAACGATGTTATTTCGGACCATCTTGCAGCAATAGATCGCTTAGTTTCATCAGAGGGCTGGCAGCAGCCGTCATTTCCTCTACGGTTGCACAATAATGCTGAGCCATGCGCGTAATCGTATCTGAGTGAAACAGTGCTGTGGCATACTCCAAGCTGCAAATCATTTCACCATTGCTCTCCACAACCTCCAGCGTCAAATCGAATTTACTAACTCCTGGCTCGAACGGCTGAAGCTCAAAGGTTAAATCGCCTCCTTGCATGACAGAACGATCCATATTTTGCAAAATGAACATCGTGTCGAACAAAGGATTTCGACTCTGATTTTTCCCAAGCTCCAATCGCTTCACCAAATCCTCAAACGGATACTCCTGATGCTCCAGCGCTTGCAGTACATGATTATGAACATCGGCGATGTAACCGCCGAGTATTCTTTCAGGCTGTGGTCGGCATCGAATCGCAACTGTATTAACGAATATGCCAATTTGGCCCTCAAGATCGACATGGTCACGTCCCGCTGTCGGCGTGCCAATAATAATGTCATCTTGGCCGCTGTACTTGCCAAGCAAAAGCGCATAAGCACCAAGCAGCACCGTATACAATGTTGTCCCCAGCTCTCTTGCCATGTGCTGCGCTCGTCTCGTAAGTTCCTCATTCAACTTAAAACTATATCTGCGCCCCTCGAAGCTCTGCATCGCTGGTCGCGGATTATCCGTCTGGAGCTCCAGTATTGGCAGTTCGCCTGAGAACATATCCAGCCAGTGGCGCTCATGCGCCTCGTACCTTGGACCAATTAATTGAGCTTCCTGCCAGACAGCATAATCTCTATACTGCACCCGCAGCTCTGCAAGCTCATTGCCGGAGTACAATTCGATCAATTCTTTCAGAAGCACACTGACCGATACACCATCCGTAACAATATGATGCATATCAAGCAGCAGCAAGTGAGAGCTAGAGCTTAGCGGAACAAGAGCTGCCCGCAGCAATAAGCAGCTGCCAAGATCAAATGGACGGATGAACCGCGCCATTAATCTAGTGATGGTTTCATCCATTCCCGTTTCTGACAACATACGTTTGGCAGTCATTCGCGCCCATGCATTGCCATCCAGCTTAAATGCCGCAGATGGATGAATCCGTTGCCTGAATTGTCCATCCTCATAATGGAAAGACGTCCGTAAACTCTCATGCCTCATGATTAAAGCGGTGAACGCCTGCTCCAGCTTCTTCGCATCCAGATTCCCATGAATATGCAGTGCAAAAGGGACATTATACGTCGTTGCTTCTCCAGACAGCAGAGATAAAACATATTGCCTTCTTTGAGCGCGCGACATTGGGAAATACGCCCTGTCCATCTGACGCGGAATCGATTCATACGTTTGCTGGCCTTGACCTTCAATTACTAGAGCGAGTGACTCTAGTGTCGGATTCTGAAACAATTCTTTCAGAGGGACGCGCACACCAAATTGTACGCCTATCCGACTGACCAATGTTGCCGCCTTTAACGAATGTCCCCCTAACTCGAAGAAGCTGTCTGTCGCTCCGATGTTATCCGTCAATAGCAGCTCCTGCCAGAGCATAACCAGCTTGCGCTCCGTCTCCGTGCTCGGCTCCCGGTAATGTCGTACATTCCGTTCTGTCTGCTGCGGTCTTGGAAGTGCCTTGCGATTTATCTTGCCTGTTGGCGTCATCGGTATTTCATCCTGCAGCATCACATAGGTTGGAATCATATAAGCAGGCAGCTTGCCTCTCAGATGTTGGATTAGCTCCTCAGTTACACCGAGAGAATGCCCGCCTACGCTCTCTAACCATACGGTTTCTCCCTTATGGATACTTTCGAAAGCTGCTGCAACATAATGATCCGCGTACGAGGTCATATTTGGCAGATCAGCATCATCAGCCTTTTGTAGGACAACATAAGCGCAGAGAACAGGCTCACCCTCAGGCTCTTGAAACGCGATGACAACCGCTTCCTTCACACGCTCATGCTGCAGCAGCTGCTGCTCCACCTCACCGGTTTCAATGCGATGCCCTCGTATTTTCACCTGATGATCGCGGCGGCCTGCGTATACAAATTCACCATTCGCCAGCCTTCTGCCAAGATCACCCGTGCGGTACATCCTCTCACCTGTACCAAACGGGCTCGTAATAAATACTCCCTGATCCCATTCCGGATGTCGAAGATAACCCCGACCTACGCCTGCTCCTCCGATGCAAATTTCACCAATCACACCTGTTGGCTGCAGCTGCAGCTCTGGACTCAGTACGACCATTGCTGCCCCTGCAATAGGTCTGCCGATCGTAATAGCTTCACCGCTAGTTACCTCGCACACCGATGTCCATACTGTTGTTTCCGTTGGGCCATAGAGATTAAAAATACGTGCACTCGTCACCGAACGAAGTCTTTCCAGCAAATCCATCGTCAACGGCTCCGCACCAATCATGACGACGCTTAAGGATTTCCAAACCTCGGTTTGGCTCACTTGCGCCATCCACCACTTGAAGCGTGATGGCGTAATTTGCAGCACCTCTACCCGATGCTTCTTTATAAGCTCCTGCAGCAGATGAGCATCACCCCGTTCCTCTTCATTGCAAAGCACCATTTTCATCCCCATTGTTAATGGGAGCAGGCTCTCTACGATGAAAATATCGAATGATACGGTCGCCATTGCCAATAGGCTTTGGCCTGCTTCGAAAGGAATTCGCTCACGGAATCCACTCACGAAGCTTGCCAGTCCGCGATGCTCGATCATTGCACCCTTCGGCCTGCCCGTTGAGCCGGAAGTATACAGTACATACGCCAGATGCTCGGGAAAGCTTACGATCTCCAGATTTCCTCGTTCCGAGCTATACAGATCAGCATCATCCAAATACCACTCTTCTGCTGCGCTCATGACAAACCCGGCATATTTCCTTTCTGTCAGAAGCCATTGATCGCCGCAATCCTCCAGCATCCACTGGATACGCTCAGCAGGGTATGCCGGATCAATAGCGACATAAGCGCCACCCGCTTTCAAAATGCCAAGAATGCCGATCATCAACAGGGGTGAACGGTCTACCATCAGCGCTACGATTCGCTCCGGTCCCACCCCGCGGCTGCGAAGCGTATGTGCCAGCTGGTTGGATCTATCATTTAGTTCGCGATAGGTCATCTGCTCCGATTCAAAATGGACTGCAACCGCATCAGGAGTTTTTGCTGCCTGCCGCTCTATCTCTTCGATGACGGATCGCCATTTGAACGGGTCTCCTGGCAAAGATAATACTTGGCCCTGCAAACTCAGCGGCATTTTAGCGGGTGCATCTCCTGCAGCTACAGCCCCTCCACCATCAGCTCCACTGCTATTCATCCACGTCATACTATTCAATGCCGCAAGCAGCTCCAACTTTTCTTCATCGTTTAGCAGCTCTAGTTCGCCAAGAGTCCGCAATCGATTTTCGCTCGACATCATTGCTTTAATAATCGCGCAGTAGTGGTTCGCCATCCTGATGACCGTCTCCTCATGAAACAGATCCGTTGCATATTCCAAGCTGAAGGCAATGCCTTCCGCGCGCTCTACAGCTTCAAGTGTCAAATCAAACTTGCTGACACCGTGTTCAAACGGCTGCGGCTCGAAGCTCAAACCGCCCGCTTGCAACGCTGAATGTTCCATATTTTGCAAAATAAACATCGTATCGAACAACGGATTTCGGCTCTTGTCCTGAACGTGGTTTAGCCGCTCCACCAGCTTCTCGAACGGATACTCCTGATGCTCCAGCGCCTGCAGCACATCCTCGTGCAATTCGGCAACGTAGCTGCTAACCGTACGATCGAGCTGTGGTCGACAACGAATGGCTGCTGTATTGACGAACATGCCGATGAGTCCCTCCACATCAACATGATTACGTCCAGCTACTGGCGTGCCAACAATAATATCCTCTTGTCCGCTGTACTTCCCAAGCATAAAAGCATACGCACTCAGCAGCACTGAATATAGTGTCACACCTTGCTCTACCGCCAAACGCCGCGCCAGCTGTGCAAGCTCTCCGTCTAGATGGAAGACATGTTTTCGCCCCTTGAAAGTTTGAACGATCGGGCGTTTCCTATCTGTCGGCAATTCCAGCAGCGGCAGCTCGCCTTCAAACTTCTTCAACCAGTAACGCTCATGCGCCTCGATTGCTTCGCCGCCTAGCTGTCCCTCCTGCCAGACCGCATAATCCCTATATTGCACCCGCAGCTCTGGCAGTTCATTTCCGCCGTATAATGCTGTTAATTCCTTTACCAGCACACTCATTGAAACGCCATCAGTCACAATATGATGGATGTCCAGCAGCAGCAAGTAATGCTCTTCTTCCAGTTGAAGAAGTCCTGCCCTTAGCAGCAGTCCGCTTTCCAAATCAAAAGGTCTTATAAACTTCGTAGTAAGCTCATTCAGCCATTCGGATTCAGCGCTTACATCATCACTAGATGCTCCCAACCACTTGCCAGCTGGCACTAGCTCCTCTACAGCATCCTCGAAATGAAATGCCGTCGCTGGATGAACTCGCTGCCTGAATTGTTCATCCATATAATGAAACGAAGTTCGTAAACTTTCATGCCTAGCGACTAATGATGAAAACGCAGCTTCAAGTCTCGAAGCGTCCAGATTGCCCCGAATTCGCAGTGCAAACGGAACATGGTACATCGTCGATTCTCCTGTTAGCAGCCCCAGCAAATATTGTCTTCTCTGCGCATGCGACATCGGATAATGCTCCTGATCCATCTGGCGAGGAATCGATTCATATGTTTGCAGATGTTTACCTTCAATTACTTCAGCAAGGGACCCTAGCTTTGGATTTAAAAACAGCTCCCTCAGCGGCACATGTACACCGAACTGCTCGTGGATTCGGCTCACCAGCGCTGCAGCCTTGAGCGAATGGCCGCCAAGCTCGAAGAAGCTGTCCATCACGCCAATATCGTCCGATTTCAGCAAATCTTTCCACAGCTCGGCAAGCTTGTGTTCCGTTTCGTTTCTTGGCCTTAAGAACTGGCGCTCACTCCGCGCAACCTTATGAGGTTTCGGCAGCGCCTTTCGATGCAGCTTTCCGGTTGGTGTGAGCGGTATTGCATCTAGCAGCATCACATAAGCTGGAATCATATAGGCAGGCAGCTTGCTGCTGAGATGGGTCTGCAGCTCCGAAATCATGTCGGAGAGGTTGTGCTCGATAATATTGTTGTTACAACTAGAGTCGGAAGCGGGTACAACATACGCGCAAAGCGCGTGCTCGCCCTTCTCCTCCTGAAATGCAATGACAACTGCTTCCTTCACACGCTCATGCAGCAGCAGCTGCTGCTCCACCTCACCGGTTTCAATGCGATGTCCTCTTATTTTCACCTGATGATCGCGGCGGCCTGCGTATACAAATTCACCGTTCGCCAGCCTTCGGCCAAGATCACCCGTACGATACATCCTCTCACCTGCATTAAAAGGGCTCGTGATGAATACTCCATGATCCCATTCTGGATGGCGAAGATAACCCCGTCCAACGCCTGCTCCTAAGATGCAGATTTCACCAATCACACCCGTTGGCTGCAGCTGCAGCGCTGGATTTAGCACAACCATTGCTGCCCCGGAAATAGGCTTGCCAATCGTAATGTTCTCACCGCTAGTTACTTCGCACACTGAAGTCCATACCGTTGTTTCCGTTGGTCCATAAAGATTGAAGATACGTGCATTCGTCACCGAACGAAGTCTCTCCAGCAGTTTCATCGTCAACGGCTCCGCTCCAATCATGACTACGCTTAAGGCTTTCCAAACCTCGCTTTGGCTCACCTGCGCCATCCACCACTTGAAGCGTGATGGCGTAATTTGCAGCACCTCTACCCGATGCTTTTTTATAAGCTCCTGCAGCAGATGAGCATCACCCCGTTCCTCTTCATTGCACAGCACCATTTTCATCCCCATTGTTAATGGGAGCAGGCTCTCTACAATGAAAATATCGAATGATACGGTCGCCATTGCCAATAGGCTTTGGCCTGCTTCGAATGGAATTCGCTCACGGAATGAACTCACGAAGCTTGCTAGTCCGCGATGCTCGATCATTGCCCCCTTCGGCCTGCCCGTTGAGCCGGAAGTATACAGTACATACGCCAGATGCTCCGGACGGCTTACGATCTCCAAATTCCTTCGTTCCGAGCTATACAGATCAGCATCATCCAAATACCATTCTTCTGAAGCGTTCATGACAAACCCGGCATATTTTCTTTCTGTCAGAAGCCATTGATCGCCGCAATCCTCCAGCATCCACTGAATACGCTCAGCAGGGTATGCCGGATCAATAGCGACATAAGCGCCTCCTGCTTTCAAAATGCCAAGAATGCCGATCATCAACAGAGGTGAACGGTCTGCCATCAATGCTACAATTCGCTCCGGCCCTACCCCGCGGCTGCGAAGCGTATGGGCAAGACGATTCGCTTGCTCATTTAATTCGGAATACGAGAGCGTCTCCAAACCAAATAAAATCGCAGCGGAATGCGGCGTTTCTGCCGCTTGCCGCTCTATCTCTTCCATAATGCTCATCCAGCAGGGATGCTCTTCGGTGGATGCAGAGAAATGTGCATTATTTGCTGACATCTCTACCATCTCTTTTGTTTCATCGAGCAGTGCATCTCTTACCTTCTCCGCGATGTCATTACTCTTCTGTTCCGCTTTATCAGCAGCGCTTGCTAACGGCGAAGAAAGCTTCAATCGCTCTGCCTCATCCACTAATTCCAGCTCACCTATCGTTCTTCTGGACCCTTCGCTTGATGTCATCTCCTTAACGATTGTGCAGAAATGCGCGGCCATTCTCTCGATCGTACTCTCATGAAATAAGGAGGTTGCATACTCAAGGCAGCATGTGATCCCCTTCCCCGTCTCCACTGCTTCCAGCGACAAATCAAACTTGCTGAATCCGGTTTCGTACGGCTGCGGCTCGAAGATCAAATCCCCCGCTTGCCTTGCTGGCTGCTCCATATTTTGCAATATAAACATCGTGTTAAATAGGGGATTGCGACTTAAATCCTGTTCCATATCAAGCTGATTTACAAGATCCTCGAACGGAAATTCCTGATGCTCCAGCGCTTGCAGCACATTCCCGTGCATTTCAGTAATGTAACTGCCAACCGTCATTCCGAATTGCGGACGGCAACGAATGGCGACCGTATTGACGAACATGCCGATTAGCCTTTCTACATCTATGTGACTGCGTCCGGCTACGGGAGTACCCACGATAATATCCTCTTGTCCGCTATACTTCCCAAGGAGTACCGTATAAGCGCTAAGCAGCAGCGTATATAAAGTCGTCCCTCGTTCCCTTGCCAATTGCCGCGCCCGATATGCCAGCTCCTCGTTTAGCTGAAAAGCATACCTTCGGCCCTCATAACGCTGAACCGCCGGACGCTGCTTGTCTGCAGGCAGATCAAGCACCGGGAGTTCGTCCGAGAACATGCCCAGCCAATAACGCCTCAGCTTCGAGTAATAGTCACCGCTTAATCGTTCCAGCTGCCAGACTGCATAATCACGATATTGCACCGTCAGCTCTGGCAACGCCTGCCCGTTGTATAAATCGATCAACTCTTTTATGAGCACGCTCATCGATATCCCATCCGTCACAATATGATGGATGTTCAGCAACAACAAGTGACGGTTTTCTGCCAATTCAGCAAGACCGACTCTTAGCAGTGAACCGCTTCCGAGATCAAATGGATCTGTAAATTGGGCCATTAATTCATTGATCCTCACATCTGCTCCGATTGCAGATGACGCGCGCTGCCATAGATCAGCCTGCTCGCCTTTTATAACCATTTCCGTTAGCTCAAATGGCTCTGCAGGATGAATTCGCTGACAGAACTGTTCACCCACATAGTGGAATGATGTTCGCAGGCTCTCATGCCTCGTAATTAGTGCAGTAAACGCGGCTTCCAGTTTCTTTTTTTCCAGATTACCTAGGATGTGAAGCACAAACGGAATATGATACATCGTCGATTGTCCGGCAATGAGCTCGATCATATATTGGCGTCTCTGTGCAGGAGACATTGGATAATGATCCCGATTTGCTTGCAGTGGAATGATAGCTCCTTCGATGCCCAGCTCAGAATTTAACAGCGTTCCCCCTGACAGCCACTCAGCCATACTCGCAACAGACAGTCGTTCAAATACGACGCTTAGCGGCATTTCAACATGGAATTTAGCTTGAATCCGGCTTACCAATACCGCAGCCTTCAGGGAATGTCCACCCAACTCGAAGAAATCATCATACATACTAATTTGCTCAATGCCGAGTACATCTCTCCATATTTCAGCCACCTCTGCCTCCAGCGAGGTTCGAGGCAGGGTAAGCTCAGCAACGACTCGTTGCTGTAAAACAGGTTCTGGGAGCGCCTTGCGATCCACTTTGCCATTAGGTGTTAACGGTATCGCAGCGATCTCCATAAAAAACGAAGGGATCATATAATCTGGCATTTTATTTTTCAAAAAGCTCTTTAAATCCTGAACTCCTATTGTTTGATTCACAACCATGTATGCGCAAAGTTTTTTATCGCCTGCTTGATCCTCATATGCGATGATAACCGCTTCGTCTACCGCCTCATGTCTTAGAAGCTGCGCACCAATTTCTCCAAGCTCAATCCGAATGCCTCTTAGCTTGATTTGATCATCCATTCGGCCTAAATACATCGCATTTCCGTCTGGCAGCCACTTAGCCAAATCACCAGTACGGTACATGATGGTGCCTGGCAGTAGCGGGTGTTCAACAAACCGCTCCGCGGTCAATTCCGGTTTATTAACATACCCAGCAGCAAGGCCGCTGCCGGAGATGCATAGCTCCCCAGCCGTTCCCACCGGTGCAGGCTTGTCTCCAAAATTTAAAATATGAACCGCGACGCCATGCATCGGTCCGCCAATTGGCACATTAACGCCGCTGGCAGCAGCTGATTTATACACATACATATTGGAGCAGATCGTTGCCTCAGTCGGACCATAGCCGTTAACAATACGTATATTCAGATTTAATTGAACAAAAAGCGCAAGCGTTGTATCTTTTATTGGTTCAACGCCAACAAGCAGCTTGTCCAAGGAGATCGTCATCCTCGATTGTTCCAACGATTGCGCCACATCCCGAAGCAGCGTCGGCGGAATATAAGCAAAAGTTATCTGCTCTTCTACAATTACTTTAGCTAGCTCTCTAGGATCAAGCAGCTTGGGATTTGGATAAAGGACCAGGGACGCGCCAAACATAAAAGGCATAAACAGCTCGCATACGCTCACATCAAACGAAATATTGGTAAGGCTTAAGCAGCGATCTCTTTCATCAAAATTTCCGTCATAAAACAGCTTCAACGAATGGCTGAAGTTATAAAAGCTGCGATGCGGAACCATAACCCCCTTCGGCTGCCCAGTAGAACCCGAAGTGTAGATGACATACATAAGATCATCTGCTGAAATGGATACGTCCATATTGCTTTTATCCCCGTCATATATCGTTTCATCCGTTA
Source organism: Paenibacillus sp. 01T424 (assembly GCF_056398745.1). NCBI lineage: Bacteria > Bacillati > Bacillota > Bacilli > Caryophanales > Paenibacillaceae > Paenibacillus > Paenibacillus sp. 01T424. The sequence goes on from NZ_JBFTPZ010000002.1 coordinate 347,490, forward strand.
ATCGCATTTCCTGAGCGGATGGATACGCATTTCTATGAACCGAATCGTCTACTAAGAGCAAACTTGCTCCGCTGTCAGCAAGCATATAGCTAATTCTCTCCTGCGGATATTGAAGGTCGATTGGCATGTATGCACCGCCAGCCTTCATAATCGCAAGCATTCCTGTCACCATTGAAATCGAACGTTCAGCCATCACACCGACAATGCTGTTAGGGCCAACACCGCAGCGAACAAGCTTGCGCGCCAGCGCATTTGCTCGCCCATTCAATTGCTCGTACGTTAATGACTCCCCTCTGCACTGAACGGCGACTCTTCCAGGAACCCGTCTTGCCTGTTCTTCAAAGCTGCTGTGGATACAGCGAGCACTAGGGAAAGCAGCCGCACGACTGCCAAATTCCGTCAGCAACTTGTTGTAATCTTGAGGGGACAACATTTCACACTCGCCTAATGTATGGTCTGGATAGTCCGATACATAACTTAGCAACGTAACGTAATGCCTCATCATCGACCTTACAGTCTCTTCGCGGAACAAGTCCTTGCCATATTCGACTACCAATCGCAGGGTGCCGTCATTTTGCTCCACGGCTTGAACCATCAGATCGTATTTCGCCGTCCCATGCGGGAACCTCTCGTGTCGATAGGTCAATTCTTCACTCGAGTAGTTGGGAATGTTCAAATTTTGCATAATAAACATCGTATCGAATAACGGATTGCGGCTGCTGTCTCGCCGATCCACCATGGACGCTAGCTCTTCAAATGGAAAGTCGGAATTTTCATAAGCCTCTGTCGATGCTGCTTTTATCTCTTCTAAAAACTGGGTAAACGGTTTGTTTGCCACGGGATACCCGCGCAATACAAGTGTTCCGACGAACATCCCTACCAGAGTCTCAGCTTCACGGTTGACTCTCCCCGCAATCGGTGTGCCTACAGCAATATCTTCCCCGCCAGAATACTTTGCAAGAAGGGTATAATAGACCGATAAAAGCACCATAAATAGCGTAGATTCCGTTGATTTTGCCAGCTTTCGTAGATTATCCGATAACTCGTTGTCCACATATATATCAAATGTTTCGCCGCGATTGCTCTTTATCAGAGGGCGAGGAAAGTCAGTCGGAAGCTCCAGCACAGGCCACTCCCCTTGGCATTGCTTCATCCAGTAACTTCTCTGTCGCTCCATCCGCTCCGATTGCAGTTCCTCTCTCTGCCACGCTGCGTAGTCTATATACCGCAAGGTTAACGGCTCAAGACTCTCTCCTCGGTAAAGCATCATAAGCTCTTTGAGCAAAATACCTGCGGAGAAGCCATCCGAAGCAATATGATGCATATCCAAATACAACACATGCCGCTCAGGATTAACGGTCAATAAAGCAGCGCGAAGCAGCGGTGCATGACTCAGGTCAAATGATGTAAACAAGCTATGCAGCGTTTCAAGCACCGTTTCTTCGGATGCCTGCAGCCGCTGAAGGGAAAAGTGAGCATCAGTTTGGACAAATTGACAAATTTCACCGTCTACTATGGCGAATGACGTTCTTAACATCTCATGCCTTTTTATTAATAAATGTATAGACGCTTCCAATCTGCCTGCATCAATTTCCCCCTCTATATGTAAAAGCTCCGGCAAATTATAGCTTCTATCGCTAGGCGATGCAGCTTGCTGCAAGTACATGCGCTTTTGCGACGAAGAGATCGTATAATACTCCCGCTCCGCCACCTGGGGCATATGAATTACTTTTTCCGTTTCTGGCGAACCGCTCCTTAATCGCCGCTCTTCCACAACTCCAGCAAACTCGCTAAGTGTAGGATGTCCTAGCAAATGCTGCACTTCTAGTCGAATCCCCCAGCTTTGACTAAGTGAATTAACGATTCGCAGCGCAATGATCGAATCACCGCCCAATTCATAGAAGTTAGCATCATTGCTGAACTCACGATAACCGAGCAGTTCCCCCCATACATTAGCGACACTTTGCTCCGATTCCGAGACGGCACCTTCACTGCACAGCCTCACATGGTTAACTGCCGATTCATATTTAATCTCTCTCAGAGGTGCTATATTAACACTGCGATCATCTTCCTCTACCCAACACGGATAGGGATCAAATGAATATACAGGCAGCGGTACCCTTCTGCGTCTCTCATCACGATAAAGCTCCTTCCAATCTACTTTAGCACCAGCTGCATATAACTGAGCTAACTGTGTACTTGCATCATCGTAGCCCCGATTACTGCGGACAACCTGCTCTAAGAGCTCCCTTTGCTTTCGCTCGTCATTCCCTCCCATATGCGCTGCATTTGAATCGGCGTAATAAATATTCGGCATTTTCGTGTTTTGCAACCGCTCAACATCTAAGGCTTCCAGCCTATTTCTAAGCTCAACTTCATTTTTGGCGACGATCGCCAAACGATATCGATAATGTCCGCGACCTATCGCCGCGCTAAAGCAGATGTCCGTCAAGCGCCATTCTTGCTGCTCCTGATCGGTAAACCAAGCACGATAATTAATAATGGATCGCTTAAGAGCCGATTCGCTTTGGGCGGATAGGCAAAAAACTTCATTTTTTTCTTCCCCATAAGCTGCATTCGCTACCTCGTCCAACATAACGCTATCATTCATTGACATTGACGGTGCTTCTTCCAGCACAACATGGCAGTTGGTTCCGCTCATACCAAATGCGCTAATACCGCATCTACGCGCACCAAACTCATCACTCCAATGCGATAGCTTGTCGTTGACATACACTGGAGAATCAACAAACGATATTTTGCGATTGGGGAAACGATAATGCAGCGTAGGTGGAATCTGTTTATTGCAAAGAGAAAGAACTGCCTTCAGCAGCCCTGTAATACCAGCAGCATGATCCAGATGTCCGATATTGCTTTTGACCGAGCCAATCGCACAGAACTGCCTCTTGTCTGTGAAACGTCTGAATGCTCTCGTAATGCCGTCAATTTCAATAGGATCTCCCAATGTGGTTCCTGTACCATGCGCTTCCAAATACATGATCGTTTCGGGATCAATGGCTGCATCCTGCCAAGCACGGACAATGACATCCTCCTGCGCCAAGGCGTTAGGCGCAGTGATGCCTACGGAGCTGCCATCCTGATTCATAGCGCTCCCTTTAATGAGTGCATAAATATGATCCCCATCCTGCAGCGCCTTTGCGAGCGGTTTAAGCAGCAATGCGACTACACCATCCCCGATACCGGTCCCGTCAGATCTGTCATCAAACGGCTTTGCACGGTTATCGCTTGACTCGATCCCAAGCCGAATGCCCATATCGATCGGAAGCAAATTGAGCTTCACACTTCCAGCGATAGCAGCATCGCATTCACCGCTGCGAATGGACTGACATGCTAAATGGACGGCCACAAGAGAGGATGAGCAAGCGGTGTCGACATTAAGTGCCGGCCCTTTCAAATTCAAGAGATAAGAGATGCGGCTTGCGATCATTGAACTTAAATTGCCTGGCGCTGCCATTGCGAGCGCTTCTGGATTTACCGTCTCAATAATACGTTTATAATCATGCAGCGCATCGGCGTTATGACCGATAAATACACCTGTTCGTGAGCCATGGAGCGCTTCGCCCCCATACCCGCCATCCTCCAATGCGCTCCATGCGGTCTGCAGAAACATGCGCTGGTTCGGACTCATTAGAGAAGCTTCCTTCGGAGACAATCGAAAAAAGGAATAATCGAAGGAAGAGATATCCTCCAAATATGCACCATCAAATATTGAAATGGTTTCATACAATGCGCTCAGGCGACGAAGATACGGTTCCAACTCCTGCCGCCTCGACTGCGGGAAGGAACGTACACCGTCCACTCCATTTTGCAGCATATCCCAAAACTCTCGGTGTGTGTCTGACTTCGGAAGCTTGGCAGAAATGCCGATGATCGCAATTTCTTGGCTTGCGGTTTCCAGCACCGCGTCACTACTTGCGTCTCCTTCATTTTCATTGCGATTTGGTTCCAACAAATCCAACTGGAACATGCTGCACACTCCTCTTTTGCGGTTGTTTGCAGTGGCAATGTGATCACTACCATGAATCATTGATTTAACTCGTTATACTTTTGTTGTGCCGCTTCAAATTCTCCGATTGTCTACGCAGCAAAATATACAAATGCACAATAATCGCTAATCCGCTTATGAACGACAGAATAAGAAAAATTTCGGGAGAGGAATCCTTCATAAAATGAGAGACGACATACAAGGTTGCTGTACTGAACACATGCGCGAGCAAAGATGACCATATCGATCCTGTGGCCACGCGAATTACACCATAAATAATCGCTCCAAGAGCAGCGAAGGCACCAATGGTTACGCTCATAAATACAGTGCCAAACAACAAAGCTTGCAGCAGCACAGACCATGCAGAGGAGAATCGTTGGCGGAAAATATGGATCAGCATCCCCCGGAACAGCAATTCCTCGAGCAAAGAACCTAGCAATAAGCTGCTCAACACAAATATGAAGAAATTCCCTCCACCAGCTACAAATTGAACCAAATTCGCAATTTCCGGGAAATTCTCAGCGATCCAACCAAGCTGTGTGAACACCGCGATGAACAGACCAAGCCAAATTCCTGTCCCAGCAGCCATCACTGCTGATTGTGGTCGAACGAAGCCGAGGTCTTGCATTCGAATGTTTTGCCAGCGAAGCAGCGGCACATAAATGGCGATCACTATCGTATTCGCTGCGATAAGAGAGCTCGCTGGATTTTTGCTAAGCCACGTACTAAACTCAGCATCTTGAATCCAATTGTTCAACGCCCAATTGGTGAATAAAACTACGCAGATGTAAATAGCTAAATAGAGTAGAACTTTACTAATTACAGTTAACGTTCTCATGTGTGAATGACCTCTTCGTGACTGTATGGCTTGCGAAAGCGGCGATTGCCCAAATATAATCCAACAACAATCATGGCACCTGCAACTGCCATTACGGCTGACAATATGAATACATCGTCACTCTTCGGGCCTAGATGCCAGAGCAAGTATTGAACTCCTTGGCAAGCCACCTGCGCGGCAATCGGTGCCCAGATGGAATCAAACCATACGTACAAGAGGGCAAAAATGATAGCGCCAAGAAACCCATACAAGGAAAGCGGAATATCACCTAAGAAGAATAGAACGCCATATAATAACCCTTGCAGTAAAATCGCAACGGTGACAGGCAGAACGCCTCTAAAACTGTTCAGCAGTAAACCTCTGAATAACGTTTCCTTGTATACATTGCCTAGCAATAGAAAAACGAGGAAAACATACCATTCTGCCCGATTCAAATATTCGAATAACTCTTGGAATTTGAACTGATCAGACTGGATCGCAGGCAATTGTGAGAATGCCACAGTGAACAACCCCGCGCCCAAACCCACCCACAGCGACAAGGAAATAGCGCTGCCATCCATCTTTTGAAATCGGGCTTCCTTGAATAGGTTTTGTTTAAATATTAGCTTTATCGCAAAGTACATAAGCGGAAAACCAATAATGTCATTTAATATAATGACAGCAAGCGTATTTTGTTCAAACCAAGGACTCAACGGGTAGATATAAGCAAAAAATAACTTGGTAACGGTAAGAAACCAGGCGAAATACAACCCGATGACTAGTAGAACACGCCCTATCGATACAGTCCAATTTCTCATCTTATCGCCCTCTTCCAACCGTAATCGGGTCTGCTTGTACTGAACTTGCACCTTTTTCGAGCCCTCTGCGCCAAATATATGCCGTTCCTCCTACGAGAAAGAGCAGGCTTCCAGCCGTTAGAACATACAACGCGGGTTCTCCTATTTCGTTAATCGCTTCATGCCATCCAACATATTTTGTTATAAAAATAAGACTCATGGCTGAGTTTTGTACAATAATTGGCGCCCATAGGCTCCCTATTCGGATATACAATATCGCGTAGATGAGTCCAGAACCAAAACCAATGAATGACAGGCTGAGGCTTGGCTGAAAATAGGCGTAAACCAATGCTTGCAAAATAAGCGCAGCATACAGCGGCATCACTTGACGTAATTGTCCGTAAATTAATCCTCTAAACAAAATTTCTTCATAGATGGGGGCAATAAGCCCCGCACCTAAAATAACGAATAAAATGGAATCTCCCCTAATGAGATCATCTACGAGAAAGGGGATGGACGGAAAGTGCCGAGCGATGACATCAATTTCAATTAGACCAATACTAAACAGGCATCCGGCTGCCCCCATAGCCAGCATCAACCCGGCATCTTTGACCCCGATCTTCTTGAAGCCGCTAACTTGAAACAAAGTTTGCTTCTGCTCTTTCCATATGCTTCTCTTTAAACGGAAAACAAGCATATAGATGAGTAAGATGGAGGTAAATAATATCGCCATGAACATCGCCGGGTTACGATCCATAAACTTGGCAAGGCCGAGTGTAGCTTCATACTGATAGGTTGATCGCAGCAGATAAAGCAAAGCGTAGAAGATACCTAAATACCATGCGATATTCCCGAGCATAAACAAGATCTTTTTCAACGTAATGCTCCTTTGCATATAGGGTTGTCCTTACTGCTTGCCGCCAGCTCTAGCATTAGAAGTCTGCTGAAATTGATGAACGGCCATTCTGAGCAGTTTAATATAGCCCTGAGCCCATGCCTTAACCTTTTCTTTCTTTAATCGACGTGCATTAAATTCCCATAAACCGCTCATCCCTTTACCTGCTCCTCCCCTGGCGCTGTCTAACGTCAGAATGATATCGAAGTGGTGCATGAGTTGATTTTCGGGAATGAAGCCTGTGCGCGAGCGATCTACAAACAAAGGCGTTATGCGGGAACTATTATGGCTCCCAAGCTCTCTCTCCACTTGATTCCAATCGTAGGAAATTTTCGTATCGTCAAACAACGAGTCGGCTTCTCGGATTAGCTCGCTAAACTCCAGCACCGTACTAAAGTCAAGCGCTAAAGGTGTGAGCCGTCCCCTTGATGTTGCAACCGGCATTACCAGATCATTAGCGCCTGACTGCTGCTTCCAGAAGAGCAGATAGATTGCTAGTGCAACGGTTGTAATGGACACGGACTCCGAATATGCCATTTCTGCCAGTCCCTCAATTAAATCGTCCTCAAGGGTGAATTGGTACGAACCATTCCGCTGCGCAGTGTATGTGTTATTGAAGGAGTCCTCACCTGTAGCAATTCCAGCGTAATGCCAAATGTGAGGAAGATTGCTTCGGGAATCAATATATTCCGCAAGCGCGGCAATCGTCGGATAATTAAATAGATCCGTCACCTTGAGTAAACCTGGGTACAGCTCTTCCAGTCGCTGGTGGGTACGGACAAGCAGCAGCGACTCTCCCCCAACATCAAAGAAATTATGATGCGTCCCAATAGCGGTTCGGCCTAGCACTTCTCCCCACACAATAGAAATGGTTTTTTCCGTTTCGCTTGCTGCCTCCACATAACGCACGCCTACATCCAACCGCTCGTCTGGTGCTGGCAATGACTTACGATCTACCTTGCCATTTGGAGAAAGCGGCATTTGATCCAGTTCCACGTAGACAGCCGGAACCATATAATCGGGTAATGTTTTAGCCAAATGATAACGTAATTGTGCAGTAGTGACTGCATTACTCGTTACGACATACGCGCATAGAAATGCGCTTTCCCCCGCAGCCCCGTCACGCTTCATGACAACGGCTTCCCTTACGTCTGGATGACCCGTAAGCGCATGCTCGATCTCCCCGCATTCAATGCGGTACCCCCTAATTTTCACCTGGTGATCCATTCGTCCCAGAAATTCGATGCTGCCATCAGGCAGCCACCTCGCAAGATCACCTGTACGATACATGAGCTCGTTAGCTGCGAATGGATTTATCACAAACTTTTCCGAGGTCAAATCAGGACGTTTCCAATACCCTCGCGCCAAGCCAACTCCCGCAATACACAGCTCTCCCGCCACGCCTACCGGTTGAGCCTGCATAACTTCATTGACCACATATAAGGAAATGTTGTCGATTGGTTTGCCAATAGGCACGCTCGTTAAACTTTGCTCTCCTATACACTCGTAATAGGACACATCGACCGTCGCTTCCGTTGGACCATACAGATTAATGAGCTTCGCAGCATTAGGTTCTCCGATTCGCTCTCTAAATCTCTCTACTTGATTGACCGTAAGCGCTTCTCCACTGGCAAAAACATAACGTAAGCTCTCAAGCTTTTTACTATCCTTAACAAGGCCCGGGTAATCCAAAAACAGATGAAGCATAGAAGGTACAAAATGTAGCGTAGTCACCGCATACTTATTAATGGCATCATATATCGCCCCAGGGTCCTTTTCTCCGCCTGGTGCAAGCAAGCATAGCTTAGCGCCTGAGAAGCTCCATAAGAACAACTCCCATACCGACACATCAAACGTAAATGGCGTTTTTTGCAAAATCACATCATGCATATCAAGTGTGTATCTGTTTTGCATCCACGTAAGGCGATTCACTACGGAATGGTGCTCAATCATTACCCCTTTCGGCTGTCCTGTTGACCCTGAGGTGTACAACACATACGCTAAGCTGCGCGATCGATGGATTTTTTCTAACGGCCCATCATTTTGCTCATGCTGCAGCGCTTCCTCTATGTTCAATCGTTCAGAGTCTAGCGACATGTTGCCGATCTGCCCGTCTAAGCCCCGAGTCAAAACAATCCTTGCTCCCGAGTCATCCAGCATATATCGAACTCGCTCTTCAGGAAGCCCAGGTGAGATCGGGACATACGCCGCTCCTGCCTTCAATATGCCGTAAATCGCAATGATCATGTCTACAGAACGCTCCATGATGACGGCTACAGTATCCTCATGCTCCACCCCATGCTTTCTCAGAGCTCTTGCCAGCCGATTAGCCTTCCCATTCAATTCACTATAGGACATTTTCCCCGTCTCATAGATCAGGGCAGTGGCATGCGGTATCCACTCAGCTTGTGCTTCCAAGTAAGACTCAACGGTCATATGGCTTGGGTAAGCGGTAGCCGTTTCATTAAATTGAACAAGTTGAATGGCTTCTTCATCCGAAGTCAGCAAGCGTATCTGGTTTAAAGAGATATGCGTATCTTTCGTAATTTGCTCCACAATTCGAATATAGTAGCTAATCATTCGGTTGATTGTTTGTTGTTCGAATAGATCCGTTGCATATTCTACAGTAAGGTCTGCACCATCCTCACGCATTGCAAGCTCAAACGTCAGGTCCAGCTTGGATACAGCGTGCTCCAGCGGCTGCGACTTTAATTGCAGCACATCAGCTTTCATTGCCGGCACATCCATATTTTGCATAACGAACATGACGTCAAAGATTGGATTTCGACTCAGGTCTCGCTTCACATCAAGTGCGGTTACACAATGCTCGAACGGCAGCATCCCATTATGCATCGCACCAAGCACCTTCTCCTTGATCTGTTTGGCAAAATGAAGAAAGCTGTGCTCGCCCGATGGCTGGCTCCGTATAGAAACGGTATTGACAAACATCCCAACAAGCGGGGCTGTCTCTGGATGGGATCTTCCTCCAATCGGTGTACCGGAGATAATATCCTCTTGCCTCGTCAGCTTATGAAGCAGCACGTGAAAACAAGCAAGCCATATTGGAAAACTAGTCATGCCAGCCGTTGCTGCCAATGACTCTACTTCGGACATTAACGAGAGAGGCAGCGCATGAATGATTTTGCTCCCCTTAAAGCTTTGTTCGGCTGGCCTTGGCTTGTCCACTCGCAAATCCAGAAGCGGCAGCGTTCCCGCCAGCTCCTCTCGCCAGTACTGCTCTTGCCTATCCCGCTCTCGGCTCTTCATAAAACCCTGCTGCCATACAGCTATGTCCTTGTACTGGACTTCAAGCGGCAGCAACGTGCCGCCTTCATAAAGCTTGGTGAAATCATGTGCCAGCACTGTCATTGAAATACCGTCAGATACGATATGATGCATATCAAGCAACAGCAAATGCTCTTGCGCGCCATTCGTAATAAGCGAAGCGCGCAGCAGCGGAGCAATGCTCAAATCGAATGGCTGAACGAATTTTTGCATGCTGCTCCATCCATCCACTTGATCCGTTTTTGTTACATCAGCTCGCACCATTACTCGCTCATGAATGCGTTGAACGGGGGCGCCATCGCGCCATTCAAAGCTTGTTCTGAGCGGTTCATGACGATCAATGAGCCGCTGCAGCGCCTCTTGCAGTCTCTCAACGTTCAGTTCACCACGCATACTGAGTGCGAGCGGCAAATTGTAGGCTGTACTGGAAGGCTTCATATGATGCAAAACGAATAGTCGGTTCTGCGCAAGCGACAATGGATAAACATCCCTCTGCTCGGCCCTTGTGATAGATGCTGCAGTCCTTTTCGGCGATCTATCAATGAACGCTGCCATCTCTTCTAGGACCGGGTAGGCGAACACATCCTTTAGTGTAAATGTGACCTCTAACTGCCGCTCCACTGCACCCGTTAACTGCGCTGCGCGCAGCGAATGTCCGCCAAGCTGGAAAAAATGATCGTCGGTGCGTACGATGCGAACACCAAGTATGCTCTTCCATAGCTCTGCTAGTCGAAGCTCCGTCTCACTGCGCGGATCGGCGCCGCCAATAGAATCAGCAAACGTCGGCTGTGGAAGGCGGCTGCGGTCTATCTTCCCGCTAGCATTAAGAGGAAAGGAATGCAGGCAGGCAAACAGGGAAGGAATCATATATTCCGGAAGCATCCCCCTCAGCCTCTCCTTCAGCTCACGTTCATTGCGTTCAAAAGAAGAAACCACATATGCACATAAGGCTGGTTCTCCCGTCCGATCCTTCACGGACATGACGAGCGCATCGGAAACCTCCTCCAGCTGCATCAGCGCATGCTCGATCTCTCCACATTCCATTCGAAATCCTCTAATCTTCACTTGATGATCGAATCGACCCAAATACTCGATATGACCGTCAGCAAGCCAGCGCGCGCGATCTCCGGTCAAGTACATGCGTTCCCCAGCAAAAAAAGGATCGGGTACAAATTTTTCCGCTGTCAATTCTTGACGGTTCAAATAACCTCTAGCGAGTCCCACTCCAGCGATGCAGAGCTCGCCCGGAATTCCAATGGGCTGCAGCCGTCGCTGCTCATCCACAACGTACAGCCGAATATTTTGAATCGGCGAGCCAATCGGAACTGATCCTTGCTTATAGTTCGCGCAGTCATATGCGCTGACATCCACGGTCGCTTCAGTCGGTCCGTATAAATTTATGAGTCGTGGACTTTCGCTGCCTGCAGAATGTTGGCTGTAGAACCCTTCCACCTGTGCAGGCTTCAACGCCTCTCCGCTTGCAAATACGTAACGCAAACCTCCGAAAGGCTTGTCCGCCTTAACTTCCGATGCATACTGGAGATATACGCCCAGCATGGATGGGACAAAATGCATGACCGTCACCGCTTGCTCACGGATTACTTTCATCATGACCTGCGGCTCCCGCTCCCCCCGCGGTTCCAGCAAGTAAACAGATGCCCCTGCAAAACTCCACCAGAACAGCTCCCACACTGAAACATCAAAAGTTATAGGTGTCTTCTGAAGAATGACATCTTGCGAATCAAGTGGATATTGATCTTGCATCCAATGTATACGGTTGATGACCGCAGCATGCTCGATCATAACTCCCTTTGGTTTTCCAGTAGAACCTGATGTATAGATGACATATGCCAAATGATGCGCGTTCACTGCAGGCTCCCATAGCCATTTCTCAGCATCATGGGAACCCTTGTCTTCAACAGCATCTATATCTATAATTTCACCATTAAACGGCAGTTGGTTCATCCATTTGTGCTGGGAACATAATATATTGGCTCCGCTATCTTCAAGAATGTACCCAATACGCTCCTCTGGAAAATGCGGATCGATAGGCAAGTAAGCGCCCCCGGCTTTTAGAATGCCTAAAATCGCTGCCATCATTTCAAAAGAGCGCTCTGCAACAATCGGGACGATTGTGTCAGCTCCAACACCTTTCTGACGGAGCAGCAGAGCGAGTCGATTTGCGCGTTCATCAAGCTCACGGTAAGTAAACATGCCCTCGTTCGATCGAATAGCTGGAGCATCAGGCGTCTTGCGCACCTGTGCCTCAAAACAGCCATGGATGGTTTCGCCACCAGGATACGGCCTTGCTGTATCATTCCATTCTTGAAGAAGCATTTGCGCTTCCTTCTTCATAATTAGGCTGAGGGAAGAGCATCTCATACCTGGCTCATCCGTCACTTGTTTCAGTACATTGAGCCAATGGTCCGCCAGCCTCATCATCGTCGCTTTATGAAATAATCGCGTATTAAACTCTAGCTCTGCTCGAAGGCCTCCGTCACCATGAGGATAAAGATCAAGTTTAAAATCCAATTTAGATGTCATGTTTTTACCTGCGCGTATAGGCTGTACCCCTACAGTGTGACCCTTTACTTCCAGATCATTTCCGATCTGGTTGTGCAAAATCATCATCGTATCGAACAGCGGGTTTCGTGAGGGATCCATCGTCATTTGCGCAGCTTCAATCATCTGGTCAAAGCTCACATCTTGATGTTCGAGTGCTGCAAGCATATGATCATGTGACGCCTTCGCAAATTGATCAAATTTCATTCCATCGCCTATTTTAAGGCGAATTGGAAGAAAATTATTGAACATACCGATCATATTAGCCGTTTCGGGATGTGATCTTCCTGCCGCTAGCGCCCCAATAATCAAGTCATTTCCACTTGTATACTTTTGAAGAAGCAGAGCGTAGGAAGCAAACAACAGACTATTTAAGCTAATATTGAGCGTATCGGATATAGATTGAAGCCGAATTGCTAGCTCTGAAGGGACATGGAATCCAAACGTCTCCCCCTCTAGCGATTGCCGTTCCCCACGCGGGAAGTCAAGCGGCATGTCGAGGCTCGGAGGTGGATCGCTAAACTCGGTCTCCCAATATCGGATGCTCTTCCGCATGCGTTCCGTATTCCCTTGGCTTGCTCTCCATACCGCATAATCCTTGTACTGAATATGCGGCTCTTCCAAGCGCTTGCCGTCTAGTCGTTTGACTAGCTCTTCAATAAGCAGACTCACCGAAATGCCATCCGCAATAATATGATGGATATTTAGAAGCAAATAAGTTTCTCCGTATGCGCTGCTGAGCAGCCGTGCGTCAAGGAGCGGTGCTTGTGAAAGCGGCAACGGCTTAGCAAATTCGCAGAACTGTTGCTCCAGGTCTATTGTTGTATCGCTTATCTCTTGAAGCTCGAACGAAGCATGCTCATGTATAACTTGACGCGCCTCACCGTCAATAAACTGGAATGATGTACGAAGCGGCTCATGCAGAGCAATAAGTCCTTTTATGGCCCGTTCCATATCCGATCGCTGAACATGGCAAGTTAAGCGCAGCGCTAGCGGGATATGATAGGCTATACCCGCGTTTGCTATTTCTTCAATAAGAAAAATACGCTGCTGGGATGGACTTAACGGGTAAGAACGAGAAATGTTTATCGGTTTTATGGGTTCATATGCCTCTTTATTTGCGCTGTCAATCCATTCTGCTTGCTCTCTAACTGTTGAACGTAGAAATACTTCCTTGATCGGCATTCGGACATGATATTGCTTATAAATTTCCGACACAAGCGTTGCAGCCTTCAATGAGTGACCGCCGTGTGCGAGGAAATGATCATTAACGCCAACAGCCTCTACCTTCAAAACCATTTCCCAAATGGTTGCAAGCTGAATCTCGGTTTGGGTTGTAGGCGGGACATAGGCTGCTGCCATTACGATGCTCAGTTTGGAAAAGTCAGGCTCAGGCAATGCGTTTTTGTTAATCTTGCCGTTAGAGGTGAGCGGGAGCTTCTCCACCCGCACGAAGACTGCCGGAATCATAAATTGCGGCAGCTTTGCTCCCAGTTCTGCTTGCAGCCGATCTATGGAAAGTTCACCATTTGCTACGATGTAAGCAGCAAGCTGTGGATCGCCGCTGCGGTATTTCAGCATAACTACTGCTTCCCTAACGTCCTCACACTCTAGCAGTTTGCTCTCAATTTCCCCCAGTTCTATACGAAATCCACGCAGCTTCACCTGGGTGTCGAGCCGATCCAAAAACTCTAGATTACCGTCAGGCAGCCGCCTAACCAAATCCCCTGTCCTGTAAAGCTTGGTTCCCTCCTTAAAAGGATGGGGAACAAATTTATTTGCAGTAAGCTCCGGCAGGTTCAAGTAACCTTGTGTTAAACCATCGCCGGCAATACATAACTCCCCAGGCACAAGTGGTGGGAGCAAGGCACCATTTTCGTCCAATACAAGTGCTTCTGAATGTGCGATAGGCTTGCCTATTGGAATTGCAGCATTGTCCTGCTCTAGCGAGTCAATCGGATAACAAGTAGCGAAAACAGTAGACTCTGTTGGACCGTACACATGAAGCAGCACGCCTGAACCGACGATCTGATAAGCTCTTTTAATATGCGAGGCTGATGCGCGTTCACCGCCAAACAATAGATGACGAAGGGAAGGCAAGTCCTTCAATCCAGAGTCAACGAATGCATTAAACAAAGCTGTAGTCGCAAAAAATACCGTAACCCTTTGTTTCTTCATCAATAAAATAAGCTGATGGATATCAAGCAAATCGTTTTCATTCACAAGGACGAGCTTTGCGCCGTTCAAAAGTGCCCCATAAAAATCAAACGTCGATCCGTCAAACGCATAATTCGATAACTGCAGCAGCGCATCCTCATTCGTGATTCGGATATAGTCAGTATCCCGAGCAATGCGAATGACGTTTCGGTGCGTAGTTAAAATTCCTTTTGGCCGTCCTGTGGAACCAGAGGTGTACATCACATAAGCTGCGTCGTCCCCTGTTACATCCACATTATAATTATGTCCCTCTGCCTGTCTCCACTCGTTCCTCATAGCATCCATGTCAATCTTATCTACTGGCCTATTCCCAGCTTGAGCAAGCTTGCCGCCTATATGGCTTGTCTGAGCATCTACTATCATTGTAGAAATATCAGCGTCTCCAAGCATAAACTCAATCCTGTCGATAGGATAACTCGGGTCGATTGGCACATAAGCGGAGCCGGTCTTCAACACAGCAAGTATCGCAACTGGCATATTAAAGGATCGATGAAGAAGCAGCGCCACACGTGAATGCGGAACTACTCCTCGATTGATAAGCCATCTAGCCAGAGCATTTGCCATTTCATTCAGCTCTGTGTAAGAGAGGGTCGCCTCATCCATAACTATAGCCGGGAGCTGCGGTGTATGATCCACCTGCCTCTCAAACAGCCGGTACAGCGAAGCATCGTTAGGGTAAGGTGCTCGACTCGACTCGCTAGTTGCCAAAATAAGCTGGCATTCATCCTCGTCTAACATAGGAAGCATCTCAACAGTCGTCTCAGGGGATTGAACTGCTGCATCAGCCAATGTTTTATAATGGCGAGCAAATCCTCTTACTGTTTCCTGACTGTACAAGTCGAGGGAATATTCAATAGATACTGTAATGCCTTCCTCCGAAGCTATACACTCCCAGGTCATATCAAATTTAGATGTACCTGTCCCTATCGGCTCAGGCTTGAATGTGACATTCGCTGTATGAAACTGTGGAATTTCCATGTTGTGCAACGTAAATACAGTGCTGAACAATGGATTACGGCCAAGTTCTTGTTTTGCCTCTGCCAGCTCTACAATTTCTTCGTAAGGGACGTCCTGATGGTCTAGCGATAACAATATTTGTTTGTTGATCTCTTCAAAGCATTGAAGGATCGAAAGCTCCTTGCCAGCCCGAAGTCGCAGCGGCACCATATTGACGAACAGGCCCACGATACCATCCATCTCCGGCCTTGTTCTCCCTGCCGACGCAGTACCGATCACCATATCAACTGCTCCGGTGTACTTGCTCAGCAGCATAAAGTAAACGGAAGTTAAAACGGTATACAACGTACCGCCTGTTCGGAAAGCTAATTGCTCCAGCTTAGCTGTAAGTGTTGCATCGAGTACAAATTTTTCAATAGCTCCCTTGTAGCTAGGAGTGAGCGGACGCCGATAATCTGCCGGGATATCGATCTCCCCCGCTCCCTCCTTGAAGATTTGCCGCCAATATCCTCTCTGTCCGCTCATGCGCCTATCTTCTGCCCTGAACCTTTTCTCCCAATCAGCAATATCGCTGTATTGAAAAGGAATTGGAGGCAGCTCAGCCCCTTCATACATCGCAACAAATTGCCCGATTAATATTCCCATCGACGTGCCATCCGTAATGAGATGATGCATATCAAATAACATCAGATGGCGGTTATGACTGAGTGTGATTAACTCCATTCGGAACAACGGCGCCTTAGACAGCTCATAGGGCTGTAGAAATGTACTTATTTTGTGCTGCATATCACTCTCAGACCAGCCGCGGCCGTCTGTATAAACAATGGGCAGCTTTACTGAATCTGCAATGCGACCGACCACGATATCATTGTCCATAACAAATGATGTACGTAGTGAAGAATGCCTGTTGATCAAGGACTCCCACACCTGCTGAAACTTACTGAGATCCAGCTCCCCCTCAATGCTTATGCGCTGCGGAAGATGATAACGAAGGAGACCTGAATTCATTTCCTCAACAATAAATAATCTCTTCTGAGTAGATGTGGCGGGATACCAATCCCTCGTGCCTCCATTTGAAATCACTTCGCACTGGCCATTTCTGTCATTTCTTTGATCTTCCCCAGCAGTCACTTCAGCGACATAAGCGGCTAGTAACCGAACAGTATGATGCTGAAACAACTCGCTCAGAGATACATTTATGCCAAACGCCGACTGCAGCTGGGCAGCTACATAAGCTGCGCTCAGTGAATTACCGCCATGCTCCAAAAAATGATCATCTATTCCAATGCGGTCTGTCTTCAGCACTTTTTTCCAAATAGACAATATGCGATGTTCGGCATCCGTTTCAGGAGCTGCAGCAGCCGACTCGGGAGCTGTTTCTTCCATAATCGCTGCCAGCGACTCCAATTCCGAAATGACTGAGGAGAATTGTCCGCTCTGCATACTCTCAGCAAGAGTGTAACGCTGAATTTTCCCAGAGGTAGTTTTCGGAATACGCTTTACTGGAACAATGAGCTCCACTTGGAGTCCAGTTTTTCGATTTAGCAATCGCTGCACGCTTTGCCTCAGCGGCACAAAACCGTTAAGCTTGCCTCGATATTGAATAAATACGGCGATCTCATCCTGCTTCGTTGCTTCATTCTGAATCGCGCTAACAGCTACTTTGCCTATTTCTGCTCCCTTTATTTCGCTTACCAGCATTTCCAAATCATGCGGGTATACGTTCTGTCCATTGACGAAAATAATATCCTTCATGCGGCCAGTCACATACAATCTGCCGTCTTGCATAAATCCAAGATCACCGGTATTCAGCCATCCGTCTGTCGATAGAATAACGGCATTCACATCAGGGCGGTTAAAATAACCCTTGGTGACATTCCTCCCTCTAATATGGAGGAGTCCAACGTAGCGATCTGGCGTTTCCCGACCAGACTCGTCGCAAATTTTAAGCTCGCATTCGGATACAGGGAACCCGAGCTCAACGATTTCTATTTTATTGGGATCATCTGCTGGAGCATCCTGAATAACATCTCCGATATTCAAGCCCTTTCGGCTTACATATAAGGTATTCAAGCTCTCCTCCACATGCGGAAATGTAACGGCCAAACTTGCTTCCGCTAGTCCATAGACGGGAAATATACATTGTTCTCTAAGCCCATAAGGCTTCATCTGTGCGAGAAACTCGCGGCAATTGCTCGCAGATATTGGTTCCGCTCCGTTAAAGATAAGCCTTACCGAGCTAAGGTCCCAGCAGGTGGCATTCTCAGGTTTAAAATGCTGTAGAAAGTGAACATAACCAAAGTTAGGTGATGATAGACAGGTAATGCGATGCTGATGCGTGAGCTCCATCCACTTCATCGGATGAAGCACGAATGTCGAGGTCGGCATCTGCCATTGATTCATAAGCCCAAGCATCGGAGTTAGATGAAATCCGATCAAACCCATATCATGCGTAAGCGGGAGCCAGCTTAAAGAGGAATCAGCCTCGGTCGACTGCGCGCCCTCCAATATCGCCCGCATATTCGAAAGTAAGTTGCCATGTGTCAAAACAACACCTTTAGGATCACCTGTAGAACCAGAGGTGAATTGGATAAATGCAACATCATCCTCGGTTGCCGCATAGACTGTTCCTTGGCGATCTATAGCAGCTGCTTCATCCAAAACATCCTTGATCGGCAGCATTTTTTTTTGCAGAAGCTGTCCTGCGGCATGTTCTTCATTTTTGAGACAATAAGCTGCAACAGATTCCCATATTTCTGGCTCGCACAGCAAATACGGATTTCCAAGTTGGCTGCTTACTTGAAGAAGCTTCTTCCTGCCTTCGTCAGTTCGTCCCGCTGTAAGTGGAACGGGGATCATGCCGCCCAATAGGCAGGCCCAAAACAAAACAAGAAATCGTTCATTATCTTCGGTCTGCAGCACAACATGCTGCCCTTTGCCAAGCCCTCTTTCCTGCAGCTGACCGAGTACTGCACCCGCTGCCTTGCGTAGTTGCCCATACGACACGAATCGATCCTTACCCGCCTCGCAGAACGTAATGCCCGCACCGCTCGTTCCGCTTGCAATGAGTACCTCTGAGAGATTTCGGATGATATTCATATAGCTCCCCCTACTTTTTGTCTGTGGCATTATACCGTTGTAGAGTGCAGCTCTTGATACTTGTCCGTCACAATCCGATTATTCTCATCCATAATGACCACATCGGGCTTGTACACCCTCGCTTCATGATCTTCCATCATGGCGTAGGAGATAATAATAACGAGATCTCCTGGCTGAACCATTCGCGCAGCCGCTCCATTTAGACAAACCATGCCTGAGCCTCTTGGGCCAGTGATCGCATACGTCTCCAACCGCGCGCCGTTATTGATATTTACAACTTGTACTTTCTCGTTCTCTAAAATATTGGATGCGTCTAAAATATCTTGATCAATCGTGATGCTGCCTACATAATTTAAATTTGCTTCCGTAACGACCGCACGGTGAATTTTGGATTTGTGAATTTCTCTAAACATAAATAACACACTCCTCATAGAATAGTGAATTTGGTTAATATACCGATAAATAATAGTGCTTTAACACAACCTTAAAGTTACTTTTATTTGTATTTATTACAAATTTTAAAATAAAAAAGACAAAGAAATCGCTCCGTCAACATGAAAGCGTTAACAATAGTTTGTTAATAACTTCTGATTGCATACGACTAAGTAGTTTTGGTTGAAGGTATAGCTTATGCGGGTTGAATATTCGAGTTAAAATAACATGTGGGTTAACTTGTTGGGGAGACTGACAAGCAAGTGATTAGCAATGAAATCATTTACTAGAAAAGAGCTGCGCAATGAAAGAGGTGTGGGAAAATGCTGTAAAGGTTTAGCTTATTTTGATATCAAAGAGCGTGGTCATCCTGACTAATTTGATACTAATATCAAAAAAATGATACTTTTTACCATTCGAACTCATACCTATAGTAGTTGGATTGCACCTATGAAAGAAAGGGGATTTTTATGTTAAAAAGGGGTGGAATTCTCTTTTTTTGATTTATATGGTCACTATTGTGATAGATTCGCGCATAATAAACGATTTCGTGTAAAACAATAGGGGTTAAAAAATAAGTTTTAGACTAACCCCATAACAAAAGCAGCGGCGAACCAAGACCAGATAAATAAAGTCTTAGACTGCCGCGGCTATTTCAACTAACGTTCTCCGTTAGTTCATGACTTTTCACTACTTAGGATGGCTTCAAATATTTTTAACCCTGTAACGTCTATCATAGTTCCTTGAGAAGGCTCTTTTTTAGTAATCCATTTTATTAATTGAGCAACATAATAATCCATAAGAGAATTTGAGAAACAAGAATAATTGGATAGCAATACAATTCCTACACGGAGTTCCTTGTTGAAAGCTAGATAACTGTTAAAACCAGCTGAACCCCCGTTATGCCAGAGGATACCTTTATCTAGAAGTTTATCCTCACCCCAGCCAAAATAACGGTTTGAATTTCCGATCCACATAGGGATATGACTTTTTTGCAGTGTAGAGGCTATCGGATTATCATCATTTAGATTGGCTTGGACAAATAAACTTAAATCGTTAACCGATGACTTAATCCCCCCAGCTCCTTCATGTATAGAGAGATCCCAGTGAGGGACTCTCTTCCCAGTTGAAGCATGTCCATTCAAAAACCTTCTATTCTGTTCTGAATCAAGTGTAACGGCTGTCTCATYCATCTTTAATGGGCCCGTTATGTATTTTTTCAACAGTTCATCATACTTGCTTCCTGACACCTTGCATAGAATATTCCCCAGTAAGCCCACACCGATATTGGAATATCCAAATGAACCAATACTATCCGTGTAGTCAGCATCAGATAGAAAAGCAGTTAAATCTTGCTCGGTATACATTGAATAAGGATTCGATCTTTTTTTAGCCAGATTGTGGTTTGTTGCCAATCTAGGTAAACCAGAGGTATGAGTAGCAAGGCTTTTCAAGGTAATCTTATTCAAATARTCGTTTTTAACGTTTGGCACAAACTTACCAACCATGTCATCCGAGGAAAGCAGTTTTTCCCGTTCCATTTCTAATAAGAGAATGGATGTGAAAACTTTGGTTATGGAGCCGATTTCAAACAACATATGCTCAGGAGGAATCGTACTTCTCTTTTGATTATTACTGAACGAAAAGTATTCAATACCGCCCTCTCTAATAATCCCGATCGCAAGATGCAAATGTTTCTTATCTTTCGTGTAATCTGAAACAAAATTATGTAAATCCTTCATAGTAACAGCTACTCCTTTTAGTTTTATGATGCTTACAAAAATCCTCGGTTGTTGAAATCACGTTAATCAACCTATTTTTGATGCTGAATTATGTACTCGTTTCCAATTCTTTATATTCCTGCTCGTTATTTCAATTAGAAACGGCAGCTGAGCATTAGACCAGCTAACGTAGTGTATTGAACAATCATTTCCCGTTAGCTTAATTATGTGATGTACAGGTTATCGTAAAGACTTCCCATAAGGTTTCAAATATTCACGCATCAGCTTATTGGATAAGGCTAGGGCCTCTTCTCGTGTTGTTGCGGGGGCAGATAGCATCTTTCCATTCTCAGTGTTCCAAACGGTCTGAAGATTTCCATCTTCGGATTCAGACTGTTGATTGGGCGTTGTTATAAGGAATGTTACTTGACTAAAGTCTTTGTTCGCGAATATAGAATGTGACTGGTAAATTTCAGCTCCTACAGTTGTTCCCCGTTCGTCATAAAGAAAATAAGGATAGGCTATTGAGCCCCAGCCGTCTCTAGAAAAATGAATTTCTATATTGCGCTGATCCTGAGGCACTGGAATTTGTTCACCTACAATTCGTACTACACCCTTAAATATTCGCTCTCTTTTCAAGCTCGTATGCACCTTGCCCTGAATTATAACAGTCGCAGGCTCTATCCCAGATTTTACATCTTCGTAACCTAACTGATACTTAACACCAATCAGCTTTACATCAATTGTGCTGGGGTGCTTCACATACATGACCCAGATTGCGCCAATGACGATAATAATCAAGCTGATTGATACAATCCATCTTTTCGTCTGCAACTAGCTTCATCCCTTTTATGGAACTCATTTACTTTCCTACCTAATTCATATGATTAATATAGTCTTAAGTTGCGCTAAACTGCCCGTTAGCTTAATAAAAAGAGCAGCCCACCGTAGCGCCTGCTCATCAAGTGTGTTATTAACTATCGTTTCCCGTTAGCTTAATAATAAATGGAGCAGATGCCCCGGCAAACTGCTCCATTTTCCGTTCAACTATCGTTCCCCGTTTGTTCAATAGTATCAACAGTTTCAGTCCGATGGTATCCTCTTGTCTATGATTCAAGCTACCACTTTCAATCCTATGATAAAATACTTATAAATCCCACTATAGCCAAACGGTCAAAGCGGATATAATCTTACTCTAAATTACTGGAGGTAGCGCTCCGTACTCGGCCCACTGCTCTTTTGTCGGGCCGTAAA